>CAXTKM010000051.1:15120-19188 GCA_964244795.1 uncultured Enterovirga sp. | reverse complement strand
TCCGGGGCGGCGAAGCCGAGCCCGGAACCCATACACGCCGACGCCGTCGATGGGCTTTCACGGTGTCGTGGCTTGCCGCAATCGTCAGGGTTTATGGGTTCCGGACTCTCGCTTCGCGAGCCCCGGAATGACACCTGTGACGTCCGTCTAATGATCGCCTTGCCGAGCATGGTCGAATCCCGATGACCCAAGCCGTGCTCGGCATCATCGGGGGGTCCGGCGTCTACGACCTGCCCGGGCTGGAGGAGCTGCGCGAGGAGAGGATCGCGTCCCCTTGGGGCGAGGCCTCCGACGCGCTCCGGTTCGGCCGAATCGGGGCGACCTCCGTCGTGTTCCTGCCCCGGCACGGTCGCGGGCACCGGCTGTCTCCGACCGACATCGACTACCGGGCGAACATCGACGTCTTGAAGCGCGCGGGCGTGACCGATCTCGTGTCGATCTCCGCCTGCGGGTCGTTCCGGGAGGAGCTGCCGCCCGGGCGATTCGTCCTCGTGGATCAGTTCGTCGACCGGACGACGCGGCGCGAGAGCTCTTTCTTCGGCCAGGGCTGCGTCGCGCATGTCTCGATGGCGCACCCGGTCGGGCCGCTCCTGCAGCAGCGGATCGCGGCCGCCGCCGCGGCCGAGGACATCCCGGTGCATCGCGGCGGCACCTACGTCTGCATGGAGGGGCCGCAGTTCTCGTCGCGGGCCGAATCGCTCGGCTACCGGGCGGCCGGCTACGATGTGATCGGCATGACCAACATGCCGGAGGCGAAGCTCGCCCGCGAGGCGGAGATCACCTACGCGACGATCGCGATGGTCACCGATTTCGACTGCTGGCATCCCGGTCACGAGGCCGTCGAGGTCTCGGACGTGATCGCGGTCGTGCGGGCGAACGCGGACGCGGCGGCGAGGCTCGTGGCCCGGCTCGCCCGCGACTTCCCGGCCGAGCACGAACCCTGCCCGGTCGGGTCCGACCGGGCGCTCGAACACGCGATCATGACCGCGCCGGACGCGCGCGATCCGGCGCTGCTCGCGAAGCTCGACGCCGTGGCCGGGCGGGTGCTCGCGGCACGGCAGGTTGTCGCAGTGGGATAAAAGACCGATCCCGATCGTTCCTCTCCGGTGGAGATCGAGGAGGAACGACATGAAGGGCTTTTGGCTGACGGGTCTGGGCTGCCTCGCACTGGTGACGCCGGCCGTCGCGGGACCCGCGGCGGTCGCCGTGCCGGGGCTCGGCCACGAACCGGCGCTCGCGCAGTATCGACGCTACGATCCCGAGGAGGAGTACCGGCCGCGCTACCGCGAGCCCGAGCGCGACCGCTACCGCCCCCGCTACGACCGGGACGACGAGCGAGGCTACCGAGAGCGCGGACGCGATCGCGAAATCCGCGGCCGCCAGCGCTATGATAATGACGACGACTGAGGTCCTGAGTTAGGACAGTCCGTCGGTGCCCGCCAAGGATCGGCGGGCACCTGCCTGCCGGAGGGCGCCGTCGCACGAGGAAGCGATCGGCATGTCGAGAGAGCCAGGGTTGCGGGACACGATCCGGACCATCCCGGACTACCCGAAACCCGGCATCATGTTCAGGGACATAACGACCCTCCTCGGCGACGCGGGAGCGTTCCGGCGGGCCGTCGACGAGCTCGTCCAGCCCTTCGCGGGCGGCAAGGCCGACAAGGTCGCAGGCATCGAGGCCCGCGGCTTCATCCTCGGCGGCGCGGTGGCGCATCAGCTCTCGGCCGGCTTCGTGCCGATCCGCAAGAAGGGGAAGCTGCCGCACGCGACCGTGCGGGTCTCCTACCTGCTCGAATACGGCGAGGACGAGATCGAGATGCATGCCGACGCGCTCGTGCGCGGCGAGCGCGTGATCCTGGTCGACGACCTCATCGCGACCGGCGGCACCGCGATGGCCGCGGTCGAGCTTCTCCACCGCCTCGGGGCGGAGGTGGTCGCGGCCTGCTTCGTGATCGACCTGCCCGATCTCGGCGGCGCGGCGAAGCTCAGGGCGGCCGGGGTCGAGGTCCGCACGCTCATCAGCTTCGAGGGGCATTGATGTCGCTTCGGGCAGCAGCGTGAGCTTCACAACGCCGAGTGAGCGCTGGACGTCGAGCACCCGGCGCTTCGTCACCCTCGAGCGCATGGACGGGTTACGCTTGGCTCGTGCGATCTGGATCATCGCGCTCGCTGTCTACGGCCTCGAATCCGTCCTCACCGCGATCGCGATCTCGACCGACACCCGGGCGTTCGGCGCGGAGTCGGCCTCACTCAGCGTCATGGCCCTGATGGCGCCGCTGCTCGTCCAGATCGTGGCGCCGCTGCTTTGACTCTTGCTCATCCGCTTGGTGCTGAAGGTCTGCATTCGCCTTGTCGCGCCGGGAGCGCCGGCGCTGGCAGGGCAGGATGGCCCGGAGACGGTCGCTGACAGCACGCACGGCGTGATGTAGCGTCTCGGTGGCCCAGCGGAGACCGCCCATGTCGACGGGACGCGAGATCCAAGTCACGGTGAGAGCCGCGCATGCGACCCTGCTCGAGGAGGCGGTCGCATCGGGGGAGTACGGTTCGATCGCCGACGCGTTCGCGGACGCGCTCGACACCTGGGCACGGCGGCATTTGGATCGTGCCGAGGCCCTGGCAGAGGTCCGTGCCATGGTCGGCGCATCGATAAACGATCCGACGCCGTCGCTCTCGCTCGCCGAGGTCGACGCTCACCTCGAAGCGTTCTTCCGAAACGTCGAGAAATCCAGAGCCGATGAAGCGGCTTGAAGTCAGGTTGAACGACACGGCCCTCCGAGATCTCTTCGAAATCGGGTCTCACGTCTTCCAACGCAGCCTGAGTGCAATGACGGCTCGAGCCTACACGGCCCGAGTACGGGACGCATGCGAGAGGATCGGAGATGCACCCTACGCTGGCCGAACGCGCGAGGAGGTCGGTAGAGGACTGCGCAGTTGGACGTTCGAGCGTAGGGCGACCATCCTTTATCGCGTGTCGGCTCGACACGTGGAGGTGACGCGGTTCCTTCACAAAGGACGTCACCTCGCTGCGCTCGGTGAAGACCGCAGCCAGACATGAACATCTCAGGCCAACCCCGCCGCACCATCTGGCCCGCCCCGGACGGCGTGTCGGTCGAGGTGATCGACCAGACCCGCCTTCCGCACGAGCTCTGCGTCGTGCGCATCGCCACGCTCGACGAGGCGGCGGAGGCGATCCGGACCATGGTGGTGCGCGGGGCGCCGCTGATCGGCGTCACGGGCGCCTATGGGGTCGCGCTCGCGATGCGCGAGGACGCGTCCGACGAAGGGCTCGACCGAGCGATCGCGCTCCTGGCCGCGACCCGGCCGACGGCCGTGAACCTGCGCTGGGCGCTGGACCGCATGGCGGCCGGGCTCCGCCTCACCGAGGTGCACGACCGCGTCTCGACGGCCTTTCGGCTCGCGGCCGAAATGGCCGAGGAGGACGTGGAGACGTGCCGGGCCATCGGCCGCCACGGGGCCGAGCTGATCCGGGCCGCGCACGACGAAAGCGGCCGCACCGTCAACGTGCTGACGCATTGCAACGCCGGCTGGCTCGCCGCGGTCGATTGGGGCACGGCGCTCGCGCCGGTCTACGCCGCGCACGAGGCGGGCGTCCCGCTCCACGTCTGGGTCGACGAGACGAGGCCCCGGAACCAGGGCGCGGCGCTGACCGCCTACGAGCTCGGCCAGCACGGGATCGCGCATACGATCCTGTCCGATAACGCCGGCGGTCACATGATGCAGCACGGGCGCGTCGACCTCTGCATCGTGGGCTCCGACCGAACCACGGCGACGGGCGACGTCGCGAACAAGATCGGCACCTATCTCAAGGCCTTGGCGGCTCACGACAACGGGGTTCCGTTCTACGCGGCCCTGCCGTCCTCGACGATCGACTGGTCGCTCGAGGACGGCGTCGCCGGCATCCCGATCGAGGAGCGCTCCGCCCGCGAGGTGACGCACATGACCGGGCGAAGCGCCTCTGGCGACATCGTGACGGTCGAGATCGCGGCCCCGGGCAGCCCGGCCGCGAACCCGGCCTTCGACGTCACGCCGGCCCGGCTCGTGACCGGG
>CAXTKM010000051.1:4319-15110 GCA_964244795.1 uncultured Enterovirga sp. | reverse complement strand
GGGCGTCGCGCCGGCATCGCGCGAGGGCTTGGCCGGGCTCTTCCCGCAGGGCGGACGTGAGCCGTGACGGCCGTCGCCGAGAGGGTGATCGACGAGGCCGCGATCGCCGCCTGGATCGTGGGCGAGGGGTTGAAGGGCGCGTCCATCGCGGACCTCCTGTCCGGCTTCGCCGAGCGGCTCGTCGCGGGTGGGATGCGGCTCTCCCGAGCCTACATGGCGCTGGCCACGATCAGTCCCGAGTTCAAGGCGATCAACGTCACCTGGCGCCGCGAGACCGGGGCCACGCACGAAGGGGTCGAGCACGACCGGTTTCCGGCCGCCTTCGACACGAGCCCGATCGCCTTCCTGCTGAACAGCGGTATCCCACGACGGCGCTGGCGGATCGGCCGGGACGGCGCGGAGGGATATCCAGTCCTCGACGAGCTTCTGGCGGACGGCCACACCGATTACGTCGCGCATGTCGTGCCGTTCGGGGCGCGGACCGGCTTCGCGGTGCAGGGGGTTGCCCTGACGGCCTGCTCGGACGCCGAGGACGGCTTCACGGACGACGATGTCGCGCTCTTCTCCGCCGTCGTCGAGACGCTCGCGCTCGCAGCCTATCGGGTCGCGCTCTTCGACATCACGGTCGACGTGCTCGGCGCCTATCTCGGGCACGATGCCGGCCTCCGCGTGCTGAAGGGCGAGATCCGGCGCGGCCACGGCCAGCGTGTCGAGGGCGCCCTCATGATCGCGGATCTCGCCGGCTTCACGGCGGCCTCGGAGACGGGCGGAGAGGCGCTGGTGGCGCGGCTCGGCGAGCATCTGGCCGCGATGGTCGAGCCGATCGAGGCCGCAGGCGGCGAGGTCCTGAAGTTCATGGGCGACGGCATCCTGGCCGGCTTCCCGATCGTCGCGGCCGACGGACCCGACACCGGCTGCGCGGCCGCGCTCTCGGCCGCCTGCCGGGCGATCGCGTTGAACGCCGACGTGAACCGGCGTCACCCCGGTTCGCCTCCGTTGGCGCTCGACGTCGGTCTGCATCGGGGTGAGGTGTTCTACGGGAATGTCGGGGCCGGGACCCGGCTCGACTTCACCGTGATCGGGCCCGCCGTGAACGAGGCGGCCCGGCTCGAGACGCTCTGCAGCACGGTCGGGCACCGGATCGTCATGTCCGAGCCCTTCGCGCGGTCCTGCGGGCGGGCGACGGTCAGCCTGGGGCACCATCGGCTCCGCGGCGTCGCCGCGCCGCGCGAGGTGTTCACGCTGCCGGAGGCGTGACCCTCGCGTCGGTCCCGGTCCGAAGGGCCCAGAACGCGTTGCCGGTGAATGCGAAAACCCTCTCGCCGCGGCCGTTCCAGCCCTCGTTGTGGCTCGTGAGCACGCCCCAGCCCGGCCGGGTCGCGAGCGTGCGCTTCGCGCGGGGCTCCGAGATGTAGCGGATGACGTCTCCGGCATAGACCGGACGCAGCCATCGGATGTCCCCGATTCCCGGGGAGACGCCGATCTCGGGACTCCGGCCCGCGGCCGCGAGCCGAGACAGCCGGGCCGCGGCCCGGCTCATCCAGCCCGCGCCGATGTGCCAGCCGGAGGCCGCGAGACCGCCGAAGGGCCCTGCGGCCGCGGCCTCCGGGTCCGTATGGTAGCCCTGCGGATCGTAGAGGTGCGCGAAGGCGAGGATCCGGTCCGCCGTGAAGGCATAGGTTCCGAGATCGACCCCACGGCCGATCTCGATATCCTCGAACACGCGTGGCGCGGCCGTCTCGTCCTCCGGGAGAAAACGAGGCTCGGGTGCCGGCGCCGGCGCCGGCGGATCGATCCGGCGCGGGGGAGGGCCGTCCCGCCGCGCGAACAGCCCGAGCTGGGTGAGCCGCATCACGGGCTTGCCGTCCCCGTTCAGCATCTCGCCCGAGAAGCGCACGAGCCCGAGCTCGGGCCGGCTCGCCGAGACGCGCGTGTCGAGGATCGTCTGCCTCAGGGACAGCACGTCGCCGGCGACGACGGGGCGGAGCCATTTCATCTCCTCGACGCCGGCTCCGCCGAGCGAGGCCGAGCGGCTGAGCCAGCCGTCGCAGGTGAGCCGCATCTGGACGGCCGCGCTATACCAGCCCGAGGCGATCAGACGCCCAACCGGGGACGACGCGGCTGCGGCCTCGTCGACATGAAACGGCTGACTGTCGAAGGCCTGCCCGAAGGCGACCATCTCGTCGCGGTCGACCCGATAGGGTCCGTAGGTCGCGACCGCGCCGGGCTCGATGTCCTCGTAGAAGATCTCCGGCACGGCGGGCGGGCGCTCAGTTCGCGAAGCGGAAATGCAGGACGTCGCCGTCCGCCACGACGTAGTCCTTGCCCTCGAGCCGGAGCTTTCCCGCGTCGCGCGCGCCGGCCTCGCCCTTCAGGGCCACGTAGTCCGGATAGGCGATCGTCTCGGAGCGTATGAAGCCCTTCTCGAAATCGGTGTGGATCACGCCGGCCGCCTGCGGCGCCCGCGTGCCGCGCTCGATCGTCCAGGCGCGAGCCTCCTTCGGGCCTACCGTGAAATAGGTGACGAGGCCGAGGAGCTCGTAGCCCGCCCGGATGACACGGTTCAGGCCGGGCTCGGTCAGCCCGACGGCGTCGAGATAATCCCCCTGCTCGGCTGCCGGCAGGACGGCGATCTCGCTCTCGATCTTGGCCGAGACCACCACGGCCTGCGCGCCCTCTTTCGCCGCGAGCGCCACGACCTTGGCCGATTGCGCGTTGCCGCTCTCGGCCGAGCCCTCTTCGACGTTGCAGACGTAGAGGACCGGTTTCGCGGTGAGGAGACCGAGCGAGCCGAACAGGCGCTCCTCCTCGGGCTTTCGGGCGACGAGACGGGCGGGCTTGCCTTCGCGCAGCAGCACGAGGGCCCGGGAGACGAGATCCAGCGTCTCCTTCGCCTCCTTGTCGCCGCCCCGGCCCTTCTTCTCGAGCGCGACGAGCCGGCGCTCGAGGCTGTCGAGATCGGCCAGCATGAGCTCCGTCTCGATCGTCTCGATGTCGGCCAGCGGATCGATCGCGCCCTCGACATGGGTGACGTCCTCGTCCTCGAAGCAGCGCACCACGTGCGCGACCGCGTCGACCTCGCGGATCGTGGCCAGGAACTGGTTGCCGAGACCCTCGCCCTTGGATGCGCCTCGAACGAGCCCCGCGATATCGACGAAGGTGAGCCGCGTCGGGACGATCTCCTTCGAGGACGCGATCGCCGCGAGCTTGAACAGCCGCGGATCGGGGACCGCGACCTCTCCGACGTTCGGCTCGATCGTGCAGAACGGATAGTTCGCGGCCTGCGCGGCCGCCGTCTGCGTCAGCGCGTTGAAAAGGGTCGACTTGCCGACGTTCGGCAACCCGACGATGCCGCATTGGAAGCCCATGATCTCAGCTCGCGGAAAGAAGATCGCCCGGCAAGGCGCGGAACGGATTGACGAGAGAGAGCGGCCCGATCTGCCGGGGAGCCCCCCTGTCCTCGGTCAGGATATGGGAACAGCCAAGCGCGTCCGCAGAGCTCACGATGAGGCAGTCGAACCAGCTCAGCCGATAGCGCAGGTGTGTCGGCCAAGCCGCCTCCGCGATGTCGGAATCGATCGGCCTGTCGCCGAAGGACGACAGCTCGGCCACCCAGCGGCGCACATCCGTGGCGCTGAGATCACCGAGCTTTCGCAGCGCGACGTGGCAGACCTCGTTCAGCACCTGAAGGTTGAAGACCGCGGCCTCGCGTTCGGACAGGCTCGACAGCCATCGGGTCGCCTGCTGCTGCTTCGTCGGATCCCTGTAGTCCCGGGTGTAGATCAGCACGTTCGCGTCGACCAAGAATCGCATCGTCGTAGAGTTCCTCGCGGGTCGGCAGACGGCCGCTCTCTTCCGCCTCGAACAGCACCGGGCCCGCAAGCCACGCCGCCAACGCCTCGCTCTGGGTCCTTTTCCGGCCGACCCGGCCCTCGACGAGCCCGGCCACGAACTTCGACAGGCTCTTGCCTTCCTTGGCGGCAGCCAGCCGGGCGCTCGCCAAGACGGCTTCGTCGAGCGTCAACGTCACGTTCTTCATGGCCCACGAACCCCGTGTTCCCGTGGATGTGAGCGGCCGCCCGGGCCCTGTCAATCGCGCCCGCCGGCCGTCTTCGCGTCACCCCACCCCGCCGCATCCATCGCGAGATGGATCCTGTTCTGGAAACCCGGATCGTCGCCGCGCACGAGCAGCCCGGCCTCCGCCGCGACCGCCCGCAGAAGGTCGTCGACCCATTCCGTCTCGCTCTTCTCGAAGTCGCGGAGCACGTAGCCGTGGACGAGGTCCTTGTGCCCGGGATGCCCGATGCCGATCCTGACGCGGCGATAGTCGTTGCCGCAGAGCGCCGTGATCGACCGGAGCCCGTTATGGCCGGCATTGCCGCCCCCGATCTTCACCCGGAGCTTGGCGTCCGGAAGGTCGAGTTCGTCGTGGAAGACGACGATGTCGGCGAGATCGAGCTTGAAGAAGCGCTGCGCCTCGGCGACCGAACGCCCCGAGTCGTTCATGAACGTCTCCGGCTTCAGGAGCACCACCTTCTCGGACGCGATCACCGCATCCGCGGCCTGGCCCTGGAACCGTCGTTTCCACGGGGTCGAGCCGTGGGCGCGGGCGATCGCGTCCACGGCCATGAAGCCGGCGTTGTGCCGGTTGCCCGCGTAGCGGGAACCGGGGTTTCCGAGGCCGACGAAGAGCCGCATGGCCCGACCCGGGCCGCGACTGCGTCTCTCGCCGGATCAGCTCTTGGCGGCGTCCGTGGCCTCGGCGGCCGACTCGGCCTTCGCGGCCTCGGTGACCGCGGCCTCCTCGGCTTCGACCTCGGCGCCGAGACCGGCCGGAGCCGCGATGGTCGCCACGGTGAAGTCCCGGTCGATCGTCGTCGTGACCCCGTCCGGAAGCGTGATGGCCGAGATGTGCACCGAGTCGCCGACCTCGAGCCCGGCGAGGTCGACCTCGATCGCGTCCGGGATGCCGTCGGTCGGGCATTCGAGCTCGATCGTGTGCCGCACGACGTTCAGCACGCCGCCGTTCTTGATGCCCGGGGCCGTCTCGCCGTTGATGAAGTGGACCGGCACCTCGACGGTCAGCCTCTGGCCCGCGACGACCCGCAGGAAGTCGACATGGAGCGGCACGTCGCGGATCGGGTCGAGCTGGTAGTCGCGCGGGATCACGCGGCTCTTGCTGCCCCCGACATCGACCTCGAAGATCGTGGTGAGGAAATGGCCCGCGAAGATCAGCTGGCGCATCTCGTTTCCGTCCAGCCCGATCGGGGAGGCGGCGGTGCCGCCTCCGTAGATCACCGCCGGGATCCGGCCGTCTCGACGAAGCGCCCGGGCGGCCCCCTTGCCGACCCGGTCGCGCGCGACGGCCTTGAGCTCTTTCACAGCACTCATGGCTTCTCTCCAAAAAGCGAAGGCCGCCTCGAAGGCGGCCCCTCGTCCCGATCGCAGGCCGGTCCAGGACCGCGCCCACTCGGCATCCAGCGGCCTCCAAGGGTGCCCGGAAGATGCGAGCCGTGCCTATAGCCGCAAAGGCCGGCCGGGTGCAATCGCGTTCCGGCCCCCGAACGCGAAACGGCGCGGGTCGCCCCGCGCCGTCTTCCGTCCCGTCGTGGACGGGATCAGTACTTCCGCATGAGCGGCGCGGGCTCGTAGGCCGGGGCGGAGGAGCCGCCGAGCGCCCAGCGCATGCCGAGCTTGACGTCGTGGGACTCGAAGTCCTTCGCCTTCACGCCCGCGTAGACGGCGCCGCAGTAGCAGTCGATGACGCCGGTCTGCACTTCGCCGAGGTTCAGGTAGCGGTAGGCGAGCTCGAGCTTCACGTTCGGGGTCACGTCGTAGCCGAGACCGGCATGGAGCGCCCAGGCGAGGTTGCCCCTGTCCTTGTCCCGGAAGGTGCCGCCGTTGATGCCGTTGTTCACGTTCAGCGTCGGATAGTAGTTCTGGGTCGTGGTCTCGAAGCCGTGCAGGAAGTTGTTGGCATAGCCGACGCCCGCGCCGACGAACGGCGTGAAGCCCCACCAGGTGCCGAGGTCGAAGTACCCGTTCACGAGGAAGACCGCGGACGAGTAGCTGCCCTTGAAGCGCTCGTAGCCGTTGATCGGGACGCCGCCGACGGAGAAGCGCTCCTTGTCGTTGCCCGAGATGCCGGTCGAGAAGCGGTACTCGCCGGTCACGTCGGCCCGGAACCAATGGTTGAACTGGTAGCCGATACCGGCGCCCGCGAAGCCGCCCGAGCCGTAATCCTCGCCGTAGAAGGTCGCGTTCGGCACGGAGGGGGACTTGAACTTGCCGCCCTCGTAGTGGCTCACGCCGACGTCGCCGCGCAGATACCAGCCACCGCCGACGGGCTCGGAATAGGACGGCTCCAGCGGCGGGGGAGGCGGGGGAGGCAGGAAATCGGCCGCCCGCGTCGTCGTGATCGACATCGCGGCCGCGAGAAATCCCGCCACTGTAGCGTAGACCTTCAAGCTGCCCATGACAGGGTTCCTCAATTCTCTTGGCGGCGCCAACGCGTGGCAGGACCGGGGTGGACCTCCTGACAGTCGCAGAGACCGGTTAAACAGGACTTAACCTTACCGATTAACCGACACGTTGCTGCGATCCCGACGGTCGATGCTGTGGGCGCGCCGGCCGGAGCCGCTTGGTCTCGCCCGCGCTCGCGCGCTATGGAGCGGCGTTCGCCCCGCCGCCTCCGCCCCGACCGGTTCCCGTGCCCGATCCCATCGAGATCATCGTCGACGCCGACGCCTGTCCGGTGAAGGACGAGATCTATCGCGTCGCGGCCCGCTACGGGCTCCGGACGCTCGTCGTCGCGAACCGGCCGATCGCCGTGCCGCGCGACCCCGCGATCGAGAGGGTGGTCGTGGGCCAGGGCCTCGACGTCGCCGACGACTGGATCGCCGCCCGGGCGAGGCGCGGGTCAGTCGTCGTGACGGCCGACGTGCCCCTCGCGCATCGCTGCGTGACGGCCGGCGCGGACGCGATCGCGCCGAACGGCAAAGCCTTCACGTCCACCTCGATCGGCATGGCGCTCGCGACCCGCGACCTGATGCAGGACCTGCGCGACGCGGGCGGGGTCACGGGCGGCCCGCGCCCCTTCTCGGCCCGCGACCGCTCCGCCTTCCTGTCGGCGCTGGATGTCGCGATCATGCGCCTGAAGCGGGCCGGTTTCGCGGGCTGACCCGCCTCCGTGCTCCGCTCACACCGGCGAAAGCCGGTGCCCAGAGGCCCGCGCGCTACGAGGACGATGGATCCCGGCTTCCGCCGGGATGAGCGGAGAGGGCCCGCGTGCGCCGCCGCCGAACGCGGCCGTGCGCGTCGGGCATGTCGCGCGGGCGGGTCCAGCCCTGCGTCCGGGCCCAGTGCCTGACCCTCTCGACGCTGGCCCTGGCGCGCGCCGCGATCAACGATGTCGGCAGCGCCGTCGTCTCGTACAGCCCGCGCGCCGCCGCCACGACGGAATCCGGGTAGGCCCGCCCGCGCCGGCCGCTGATCGCGACCGTCGCTTTCGTGCGCCGCTCGGCGGCGTCGCGCCGGCTGCCGGGCACACGCCGGCCCGAGCCGCGATCCGCACCAGCGGCAGGTCCGACGCGAGCACGAGGTCGCGCGCCGTTCCGACCGCGTCGCCGCCATAGGCCCGGCCGAACCGCCGCGACCGGTAGAAGTTCGGCCCGATCCTGTCCGGCGGGTCCGGTCGCCGCCAGCCGAAGCGCTTCTGCCAGCCATAGAGGGTCCAGCGCGCGACCCCGAGCTCGAGCCCGATCCGCTCCATGCCGATCCTGGTCCCCTCGATCCGGGCCCGCGCCGCCGCCAGCACCTCCGGGCCGTAGCAGCGGGGGCGACGCGTGCCGCGCCGTTCGGAGTCTGGCCGAGAACTCCCAACCGCGTCATCCTGAGGAGCAGCCGCAGGCTGCGTCTCGAAGGACGCACAGCGCTCGCGGGTGCTTCGAGACGACGCTTCGCGCCTCCTCAGCATGACGCCGGGGGTGGGACCGGTGTCTCGGGCCAGCCTGTCAGGTGCCGCCCCGCCAACGCCCGCCCGCCTCCACCCGAACCGCCGCGCCCACCGGCCGACCGTGTCCTCACGCAGGCCGGACCGCGCGGCGGCCTCGCGATAGCTCAGCCCCGGGCCCTCGACGAGCGAGCGCACGGACGCGACGATTTCGGGCGGGTACGGCCGACCGCTGCCGGTCGAGTTTCGAAGCGGGGCTGCAGGGTCGAGGTGCATTATCCAAGAATATAGTCTTAGTCGCACCGGGGCAAGGCTGGCCAGAGCTTCAGAGCGCGGGACCGCCCTACTTTCCTGCCAGCAGCTCTCGCAGCCTCACGACGGCGTCCGCCACCTCCGCGCCTCGCGCCTCGATCTCATCGACAATCTCAAGCGGCGTCCGCTCGTCGGCGACGTGCTTGCGGTTTGGGTTGACTGCCTTAAGGTCGTAGCCGCGCCGCTCGATCTCGGCGCGCTCCACCGTCCAGCTCCGCTCGCTGTCCTCCCGGCCGGCCAGGAAGAGGAAGAACTCGTCGAAGCTCGCGAGCGTCAGAGGCTTCTTCTTGGTCACTTTCACCTCGGAGAGGTCGAAGTACCAGGTCCGCTCCGTCGGCTTGCCTTTGGTGAAGAAGAGAAGGTTCGTCTTCACGCCCGCACCCGTCGCCGTGAAGGTGCCGGAGGGGAGCGAGACCACGGCCCATAGGTCGCAAGCGTCGAGGAGCTTGCGCTTGGTTTGCACGAAGGCGTTCTCGTTCGTGCGGAACATCACGCCTTCGTCCACCACCATGCCGCAGCGGCCGCCCTTCGCGAGGTTGTCGATGACGTGCTGGAGGAAGAGGATCTGGGTCGCCGAGGTGCGATAGGCGAAGCCGGTCTGGACGTCGGCATTCTCCTGTCCGCCGAAGGGCGGGTTGGTCAGCACCACGTCGAACAGCGCCGGCGCATCTCGCCAAAGGCCGCCATACTCCTCGCGGCCCGCCAGCGTGTTGCCGTGCCAAAGGTTCGGCGCATCGATGCCGTGCAGCGCGAGGTTCGCGAGCGCGATCGGGAAGACGAGCTTCTCCTTCTCGCGCCCGTAGAGCCGGTTCGAGCCCATGGCGGCGACGTCCGCCCCAGTCGCGTCCTCTCCGAGGCCGCGGCCCATCTGCTTGAAGGCCTCGATCAGGAACCCGCCCGTGCCGCAGCAGGGATCGTAAACGGTCTCGCGCGGCTTCGGGTCGATCGCCTTGACGACGGCTCGGATCACGTCGCGCGGCGTGAAGAACTGGCCCCCGTCGTTGCCCTTCTCACCCATCTTCAGCAGCAGGCCCTCGTAGACTTGTGAGAGCGGGAACAGGTCGTCGTAATCCTCGCCCGCGACGTCGAGCGCGTGCAGGCGGTCAATCACATCGAGGAGGTTGCGATCGGTATCGACGCGGGTGCGCTCTGTGCCCCGCACGATCTCGGCGATGACTTTCTGGCGTGGAGATGCATTAGGCCGTTCGCGGAGCGCGCGCAGGTGCGGCAGGAGTTCACGGTCGACGAAGCCCTTGAAGGCTCCGAGCGCGCCTTGCTCCAGCTCACGGCGCTGGGTACCGCCCGGAGCTGCCCAGTCGCCCCAGCGCCAGGGCGCGTCCAGCGAGGGCGTGAACGACTCGTCGAAGGCGGCGCGCTCCTCTGCCTCCGCCGTTTCGCGCTGGTCGAGAACGCGAAGGAACAGGAGCCAAGTCAACTCCGGCACGTACTGGAGTGCGCCGGCGCACTCTGAGGCACGGAGCTTGTCACACGCGGACCAGACGGCCCGGTCGATGTCACCTCGCGTACTCCACCCAGAGATCGGGGACGCGTTGCTCACAACCGAACTTGGAATGCAGCAGTTAAAAGCATTGGTTCCAATTCATCCAGCGCCTGGGATTGCGCCTGAACAGCGGCTCTCGCCCGCACAACAGCATTACGAACACTGTCGATTTGAGATAGAACCTCCACCTGACGCTCCACTGAAGGGAGACAGATGCGAAAGGACTTTAGTGCAGGCATGTAAATCGTCTTGTGGATTGCTCCTTCTGATAAACTCCGCAGATAGCTCCTCGAAGCGATAAGGGCATGTGCCAAAAACCAGGGCATCAGCTCCGGTCCACACACCCAGTTGGCAAAATCTTGGCTCGTCGCCATTGGACGCCCCATGACCGTCACAAAACCGACCGACGCGGTGCGCGACAGCACCACAGTGCCGGCCGGCAACAGGCGCGCCGACGAGTTTGCAAGTCCGAGAGAATTGATGTTTTCTGCCGTCTCTTTTGCCTCCTTTCCGTCAAGCGCGCGAATATCGGGCAGAGCGATCCAGGCCACGTCTCCGCCCCACCATTCAGGGTGCCTTCGGCTCGGTGTGTGACCGCTTTCTAACCGGGCAACATCGGTTAACACTCTCCAACTCCAGCCTGATCCGGCTTCGTGTACTTCGTCGAGCGTAATAGGACTGATTGGCATCTTAGTTCGCGAGGTCATCACGCCGCAAACAGCCGCTCGCGCGTCGCCGTCAGCACCGCAACCGGATCGCCGACCTTCTTCAGCGCCGCGAGGCCGCCGGCGCGGGCGACGGCCGGGACGCGGAGCACGTCGCGGGTCTCCAATTCCTCCGTGCCGCCGACCGCGAACTGCCGGGTGAGCGCCAGGATGGCGGCGCGGCTGTCGGGCGGCATGGGGCCGAGCCAGCCGCCATGGTCGCGCGCGAAACGGGCGGCGCGGTCGTCGCGGGTGCGCGGCGTCGCGCCGTAGGCGGTCGCGGCCAGCACATCGAACGAGTCGTAGTCGCGCATGCCCTCGAC
>CAXTKM010000051.1:0-4309 GCA_964244795.1 uncultured Enterovirga sp. | reverse complement strand
GACCTCTTGGAGTACGCGGGCCGAGAGCCCGCGCGCCACCAGCCGGTCGACGAGCGCCCGCCGGCGCGGCGGCTCGATCCAGATGCCGCGGAACGCCGCCGGGTCGGGCGCCTCGGCCCGGAGCTCGGCCGCGAGCCGGGCGCGGTACTCGTCGATCGGCATGCGGATGTCGCGGCCGCCCTCGGCCATCAGCACGAAGCGGCCGCCGTCGACGACGCGGGCGGTCAGCCCCTCGACCGCAATGACGCGCACGTCGTCGTCGGCCTCTCCCTCGCCGGGCGGGACGACTCCCGGCTCCTTTGCGACCGCCGCCTTGGACTTGAACTCCTCGCCGAGCAACCGCGTCGCGTCCGTATAGTCCAGGACTCGGAACATCAGCTTGCCGGACGCCTCGTGGATGCGCGTCCCGCGGCCGATCATCTGATAAAAGGTGATAGGCGAGCGCATGTAGCGGAAGAACACGACGTTGCGGAGCGCCGGCACGTCGACGCCCGTCGTCAGCAGGTCGACCGTGCAGGCCACGAAGTGGCTGCGCTCGGCCCCCTTGAAGTCCGGCAGCATGGCCTGCCCGCCGCTCTCGGCCGTGCACTTGAAGGCGTAATCGGCCGCGCGCGGCTCGCCCGTCTCGGCGCACCAGGCGGCGTAGAGGTTGTTCAACTCGGTCGCGACCGCGTCGGCATGGGCGTCCCGGGCGCAGAACACGATCGTCTTCTGGGTCGGGCCGCCCGTCGCGAGCAGGCAGGAGAACAGATCCTCGCAGAGCACCCGCGTCCGCTCTGGGAGCGTCAGCCGGGCCTCGAACTGCCCGGCGTCGTAATGCGCCTCCGCCTCCTCAAAGCCGACCGCAAGGCCCGTGCGGGCGTCCGTCAGCGTCTTGTCGCGCAGGTCGTCCGCGCCGAGCCCGGTCAGGGCCTCGCCCTGGCCCTTCCTCTCAAGGTGGACGTCGCGGCGCTGGATCTCGCAGGCGGCGAGATAGCCGTCCTCGATGCCTTGCGCGATGTCATAGGCATAGACCGGCTCGCCGAAGTAGCGGACGTTGTTCGCCCGGATGCGCTCGTCCGTCTTCGCTTCCTCCGAGTCCTCGACGATCTCCAAGGTGCGAGGGGTCGCAGTCAGCCCGATCTGGACGGCGTTCGAGTTGCGCTTCAGCACCTCATACCACCGGCCCCAGGCCGAGCGGTGGCACTCGTCGATGACGATATGACTGAAGTAGTCGGGCGGGTAGAATTGCGTCAGGAAGGAAGCGTCGGAGTCGTCCTTGTCGACGCCGAGCGTCTGGTAGGTGGCGACGTGAACACGGGCGTTCGCGGCGTTGTTGCGACCCTCCGCCGTCCGGTAGACCTCGGCGGCGTCGGAACCGAACGCGCCCTTGAGCGCCGCGAGCCCCTGGGCGCGCAGCTCGTCCCGATCGCACAGGAAGAGCGCCCGGCGCAGCCCGCCCGCCTCCGCGATGCGGTGGAGCAGGTTCGTGGCGATAAAGGTCTTGCCGGTGCCGGTCGCGAGCGTGAGCAGCGCCCGCTTCCGTCCCTGCGCGATCGCCTCCAGCACGGCCCGGATCGCGGCGTCCTGGTAGTAGCGTCGCTGCCCCTCGCCGCCCTTGTAGGGCGTGATAAGAGGCTGGGCCGACGGCTGGTCCAGCTTGAAGCCGATGCCGGCCTCGTAGCGGGCCCGCAGCGCGGCAGGCGCCGGAAACGCCGAGAGCGGGCGGACGTCGTCAGCCCCGTGAAATGATCGTACTCGACGAAGAGATGCCCGTTCGAGCTGAACACGAACGGCACGTTGTGGCGCTCGCGATAGCCTTTGGCTTGTTCGAGCCCGTGCGTCGGAGCCTTGTCCTCGGCCTTCGCCTCGATCAACGCGAGCGGCACCGGCTGGGTGCCGGGATTCAACCGGAAACGGAGGAGGTAATCTG
This sequence comes from uncultured Enterovirga sp., assembly GCA_964244795.1. Taxonomy (GTDB): domain Bacteria; phylum Pseudomonadota; class Alphaproteobacteria; order Rhizobiales; family Beijerinckiaceae; genus Enterovirga. The sequence continues at coordinate 2,397 of CAXTKM010000051.1, read as the reverse complement.
AGCGGCCTGACCCGCGCCGGCGAGCGCGGCCCGTCGTCGGGTCGAGGTCGATCCGCGGCTGGGTCGTCTCGCGACGGATGTGGTCCTCGGTCCAGCCGACGGCCTTAATGGCCGGGTCGATCAGCTTGGCACGAGTGTCGGCTTCATTGAGGGGCATCGGGCCGCGTTCTGCCCTGGGGAGCGCGCGCCGTCCACCTTTCTCACGAAGAGCGCCTCCTACCCCACCCCACCCCCCGCCTGATACGTCTTGATATCCGTGAACCGCAGCGCCGGATGCCGCTCCTCCTCGTACCGCAACCCGTAGGCGGAGGGCGCGAGGAAGACCGGCGCCCCGTCGAGGTCGCGGGCCATGGCCGAGCCGTTCTTCTCCGTGAAGGTGTCGACCGCGCCGCGCTCGTCGGACATCACCCAGCGGGCGAGGGTGAAGCGGGAGGGCTCGAAGTCGATCGGGATGCCGTACTCGACCTTGAGCCGCTCCTTCAGGACGTCGAGCTGGAGGGCGCCGACGACGCCGACGATCGCGGGCGAGCCGTCGAGCGGCAGGAAGAGCTGCACGACGCCCTCCTCGCCCATCTGGGCCAGCGCCTCGCGCAGCTTCTTCGCCTTCATCGGGTCCGCGAGCTTGATCCGGCGCAGGATCTCGGGCGCGAAGGAGGGGACGCCGTTGAAGGCGAGCTCCTCGCCCTCGGTCAGCGTGTCGCCGATCCGGAGCGTGCCGTGGTTCGGGATGCCGACGACGTCGCCGGCGTAGGCCTCGTCCGCGATCGAGCGGTCCTGCGCGAAGAAGAACTGCGGGGCCGTGAGCGAGATCGGCTTCCCGGTGCGGACGAGCTTCGCCTTCATGCCGCGCTGGAGACGGCCCGAGCAGACCCGCATGAAGGCGATCCGGTCGCGGTGGTTCGGGTCCATGTTCGCCTGGATCTTGAACACGAAGCCGGTCATCCCGGCCTCGTCCGGCGTCACGAGGCGGGTGTCCGCCGCCTGGCCGCGCGGGGAGGGCGCGAAGGCGGCCAGCGCGTCGATGAGGTCGCGGACGCCGAAGTTCTTGAGCGCCGAGCCGAAGAACACGGGCGTGAGGTGCCCCTCGCGGAACGAGGCGAGGTCGAAGGGGCGGCAGCCGTCCTCGGCGAGGCCGATCTCCTCGAGCCAGGCCGCGCGCTCGTGCTCGGGCAGGAGGCCGGCCGCGTCCGCGTCGTCCGGGCCGGAGACGTCGGTCGGAGCGGCGTCGGCGTCGAGGCGGCGCACGCGCTTCGCCCGGAGCTCGTAGGTGCCCCGGAACGAGGGGCCGCGGCCGATCGGCCAGTTCACGGGCGCGGTGTCGAGGGCCAGCGTCTTCTCGATCTCGTCCAGGAGGTCGAAGGGGTCACGCGTCTCGCGGTCGACCTTGTTCACGAAGGTGACGATCGGGATGTCGCGGAGGCGGCACACCTCGAAGAGCTTGCGGGTCCGGGCCTCGATGCCGCGCGCGGCGTCGATCACCATCACGGCCGAATCGACCGCGGTGAGCGTCCGGTAGGTGTCCTCCGAGAAGTCCTCGTGGCCCGGCGTGTCGAGGAGGTTGAAGACGCAGGTGGCGTATTCAAAGGTCATGACCGAGGTCACGACCGAGATGCCGCGCTCGCGCTCGATGTTCATCCAGTCGGAGCGGGTCGAGACGCGGTTGCGTTTCGCCTTCACCTCGCCGGCGAGCTGGATCGCGCCGCCGAAGAGGAGGAGCTTCTCGGTCAGGGTCGTCTTGCCGGCGTCCGGGTGCGAGATGATCGCGAAGGTGCGACGTCGCGCGACCGGGTCCGTGGGGGTGGTGGTCATGACGGGTCGGGTGCTCGTGCGGACGACGCGGCAGCGTCGAATTATCCACAGGGTCGGACGGGATCGTGGTTTGCGTGCCGCGAGGCATCGCCCATATTGGCGGTCCCTGCAACGTTATGAAAAGGAGGTGATCCAGTGGTCTGTCATCAGATGCGGTCGCCGATCGCCGTGACCCCGACCTCCGCCTCCCTCGAGGCGCGGGCTTAAGGGTTCAAGTCGCTCACGCGACGAGCCGCGCTGCGAAGCGCCGCCCCACGGGCGGTCGGACCGCACACGACGATGGAAGGGCCGCCCCTCGGGGCGGCCCTTCGCATTCAGCGATCACACTGCGAAGCGCGCCGACACCGGCACATGGTCCGACGGCTTGTCCCACCCCCGGGTCGCCTTGTGGATCTCGGTGCCGAGCAGGCGATCCGCGGCCTGCGGCGAGAGCAGCAGGTGATCGATCCGGATGCCTTTGTTCCGTTGCCAGGCGCCGGCCTGATAATCCCAGAAGGTGTAGAGGCCGGCCTCGTCCGAGCAGGCCCGGACCGCTTCGGTCAGGCCTAGCGCCGTGAGGCTGCGGAAGGCGGCCCGGGTCTCGGGACG
>CAXTKM010000050.1:17418-19266 GCA_964244795.1 uncultured Enterovirga sp. | reverse complement strand
CGTCGACGACAACCTGATCGGCAACAAGAAGGCGATCAAGCGCTTCCTGCCCGAGCTGCACGCCTGGCAGGAGGCGCGCGGCTACCCTTACGTGCTCTCGACCGAGGCCTCCATCAACCTCGCGGACGATGCCGAGCTCCTCGCCATGATGAAGGCGGCGAACTTCTTCGTCGTGTTCGTCGGCATCGAGAGCCCGGACGAGGAGACGCTGGTCTCCGCCCAGAAGAAGCAGAACACGCGCCGCAGCCTCGCGGAGAGCGTCGAGCGGATCTATGCGGCCGGCATGTTCGTCACGGCAGGCTTCATCGTCGGCTTCGATACGGAGCGGGCGAGCGTGGGCCGGGCGATGAGCGACTGCATCGAGGCGACCAGCATCCCGATGAGCATGGTCGGGCTGCTGACCGCCCTGCCGAACACCCAGCTCACGCGCAGGCTCGAACGCGAAGGCCGGCTGCACGCCACCTACGACGACGAGCTCGCGGGAGCCGGCGATCAATGCACGGCCGGCCTGAACTTCAGGCCGCTCCGTGCCCGCCGCGACATCCTGGCCGATTACCGGAACGTCCTCCAGGACATCTACGGACCCGCGGCCTTCTTCGGCCGGGTGAGGCGGCTGGCCGGCATGCTGCAACGGCCGGTCAGGAGCTCGCGCATCCCGCTGCGTCCGCTCGTCCGGCTGATGAAGCCGCTCCTCCGGATCATGTGGCGGATGACCGTCAAGCAGCCGACGCTCGCCCGTCACTTCTGGCCGGCCCTGATCGATTGCGCCAAGCGCAACCCGAACGCGCTCCAGTTCCTGGTCATGAACATGGCCACCTACCTTCACCTCGGCCAGTTCTCCCGCCACGTGATCCGCGAGCTCGACAGCCGCATCGCGTTGCTGGACGCGGGCGAGTGGGTGGAGCCGATGATGATGGAGATCCCGGCTCCCGCGCCTCCCCCGGCGAAGGTCGCGGCGAAACCGAAACGTCTCGCCGCGGCGTGATCCGGACGGTGGCCGCAGGCGTCGGCCGGGTCGGCACGGTCCGGTCGATGACGCCACGGGGCGCCGCGACGACGGTTCGCGCGCCCGGTCCTCTCGCCGTCACACGATCCCCGTATCGCCTGATACCGTGATCCCTGCACGTTCGGAGGTTCCGGTCTCGATGCCGTCGCCGCCCCGGTGACGCGCGGACCCGGACCGGCTGGAGGCCGTACATGGACGACACGACGCTCGCGAAGCTCCGGGCCCGCTATCAGGATACCGGCGGCGCCGACGTCCGCGATCCGGAGTTCAAGCGGGTCGCGGACCTGCAATTCGCCGGCACGGACCATCGCGTCTGGCCCTTCATGGGCGTCTCGACGTTCGCGGGGGCACCGTACCGATCCGACGTCGCGGAGCGCGGCTTCGCGGATCTCGACGTCGCGATGCTGGGCATCCCGATGGATCTCGGGGTCACGAACCGGGCCGGGTCGCGCCTCGGTCCGCGCGCGGTCCGGGGCGTCGAGCGGATCGGTCCCTACGAGCACGTCCTCAAGGTCGCGCCCTTCGGCGAGGCCCGGGTCGCGGACGTCGGCGACGTGCCGATGCGGAGCCGCTTCTCGCTCGACGGCTGCCATGCCGACATCGAGGCCTTCGTCGACCGGGTCGTGCGGGACGGCGCCCTGCCGCTCTCCGTCGGGGGCGACCATTCCGTCAGCCTGCCGATCCTGAAGGCGGTCGGCCGGGACCGGCCCGTCGGGATGATCCACATCGACGCGCATTGCGACACGTCGGGCGCCTACGAGGGCACGAAGTTCCACCACGGCGGGCCGTTCCGGCAGGCGGTGCTGGACGGGGTGCTCGATCCCGACCGCACGATCCAGATC
>CAXTKM010000050.1:12781-17408 GCA_964244795.1 uncultured Enterovirga sp. | reverse complement strand
CCTCTGGGAGTTCTCCTACGAATCCGGGATGACCGTGATCCACGCCGAGGAGGCGGTCGCGATGGGCTTGCCGGCCGTGATCGAGCGCGCCCGGGCCGTCGTGGGCGACGGCCCGACCTATGTCTCCTTCGACATCGACAGCCTCGATCCCGGCTTCGCGCCCGGGACCGGAACCCCGGAGGTCGGCGGCTTCGCGCCGCGCGAGGTGCTGCAGATCCTGCGCGGCCTCGCGGGCCTGAACCTCGTCGGCGCAGACGTGGTCGAGGTGGCACCCCAATACGACGCGACCACGAACACGGCCCAGGCCGCCGCGCAGGTGCTGTTCACGCTGCTGTGCCTTCTCGTCCGCTCGTCGGCGCGTCGCGCCGCCGCAGGGTGACGGCGCGCGCGGCCCTCCCTATGACGGGGCCATGATCCCAGCCCCGAACATCGCCCTGCACAGCCATCGCAAGGCGGCCTGAGCGGTGGCCCCACCGCTTCTCTCCCTCCAGGGCGTCGCCCTGACGTTCGGCGGCACGCCGCTCCTCGAGAGCGCCGATCTATCGGTCGGGGCCGGCGACCGGGTCTGCCTCGTCGGCCGGAACGGCTCGGGCAAATCGACGCTGCTCAGGATCGCGGCCGGGCTCGTCGAATCGGATCGGGGTACGCGCTTCGCGCAGCCCGGGGCGACGATCCGCTACCTGCCCCAGGAGCCGGACATGGCCGGGCACGCGACCGTGCTCGACTATGTCGAGGCCGGGCTCGGGCCGGCGGACGACCCGTACCGGGCCCGCGCGCTGATCGAGGAGCTCGGCCTCACCGGCGCCGAGGAGCCGGCCGACCTATCCGGCGGCGAGGCGAGGCGCGCCGCGATCGCCCGTACGCTCGCGCCCGAGCCCGACATCCTGCTCCTCGACGAGCCCACGAACCATCTCGACCTGCCGACGATCGAATGGCTCGAGGGCGAGCTGAAGTCGCGCCGCTCGGCCCTGATCCTGATCAGCCACGACCGGCGCTTCCTGACCGCCCTGTCGCGATCGACGCTCTGGCTCGACCGCGGCCGCACGCGCCGGACGGATCGCGGGTTCGGGTCGTTCGAGGCCTGGCGCGACACGGTCTACGCCGAGGAGGAGGCCGAGCAGCACAAGCTCGATCGCAAGATCGTGGCCGAGGAGCACTGGGTCCGCTACGGCGTGACCGCGCGGCGCAAGCGCAACGTGCGCCGGATGGAGGCGCTGCAGACGCTCAGGGCCGACCGACGCGACGCGAGGCGCGCGACCGGCACCGTCAGCGTGCAGGCCGCCGAGGCCGAGGGCTCCGGCACGCTCGTGATCGAGGCGAAGGAGATCGCGAAGAGCTACGACGGCCGGCCGGTCGTCGAGGGCTTCTCGACCCGCATCCACCGCGGCGACCGGGTCGGGATCGTCGGGCCGAACGGCGCCGGCAAGACGACGCTGATCAAGCTCCTGACCGGCGCGCTCGCGCCCGATTCCGGCACCGTCCGGCTCGGCAGCGCGATCGAGGCCGTAACGCTCGATCAGCATCGCGACAGCCTCGACCCGAACGCGACCCTGATGGAGGCGCTCACGGGTGGCCGGGGCGACCTCGTCACCGTCGGGGGCGTCACGCGCCACGTCATGGGCTACATGAAGGACTTCCTGTTCTCGCCCGAGCAGGCCCGGACGCCGCTCCGCGTCCTCTCCGGCGGCGAGCGCGCGCGGGTGATGCTCGCCCGGGCGCTCGCGAAGCCCTCGAATCTCCTCGTGCTGGACGAGCCCACGAACGACCTCGACCTCGAGACGCTGGACGTCCTCGAGGAGATGCTGGCCGACTATGCCGGCACGATCCTGGTGATCAGCCACGACCGCGACTTCCTGGACCGGGTCGCGACGGCGGTCATCGCACCCGATGGGCGCGGCCGCTGGCTCGACTACGCGGGCGGCTACACCGACATGCTGGCCCAGCGCGGGGCCGACCTCGCCCGCGCGGCCGTGGTGGCGCCGCGTCCGGTCGGGGAGCGCGGTGCGACGCCGGAAGGGACGCTTCCGGACCGGTCTGCCGCCGACCCGCGCCGAAAGCTCAGCTTCCACCAGCAGCACGCCCTCCGAACCCTGCCGGCCCGGATCGAGCAGCTCACGCGCGACATCGCGGCGCTGCAAGCGAAGCTCTCCGACCCCGCGCTCTTCGCCCGCGACCCGAAGCGGTTCGAGGCGACGTCCGACCAGCTCGCCCGCAAGGCCGGAGACCTCGAGACGGCCGAGACGGAGTGGCTCGCGCTCGAGCTGCTGCGGGAGGAGATCGGCGCCTGACGGGCGACCCCGGACCCATCGGCCGAATTCACTCGGACGTTTTTAACGAGCGCGACGCTGACAGCCCCCCAGCATGATGACGGGAGAGGCTGCGTGGATCCGACTCGGGCTCCGACGACGACGAGCGCCGGCGGATCGAGCCTGCGGTTCTGCGCGTCGTTGACGACGCGACGGCCCGAGCCGTAGGGAGCGGGCTCGGCGTCCCGCCGCCCAGGACCGCTCCATGTACAAGGCCGTGACCCGGGGCATCCGCGTGACCGTCGAGCCGCGCTTCGTCGAGGAGGAATCCCAGCCCGACAAGAGCAAGTACTTCTTCGCCTATACGGTGGAGATCACGAACCTGTCGACCGAGCGGGTGCAACTGAAGTCGCGCCACTGGCGGATCATCGACGGCCGCGGGCAGATGCAGGAGGTCCGGGGCGCGGGCGTGGTCGGCAAGCAGCCCTGGCTCGGCCCTGGCGAGACCTTCACCTACACGAGCGGCTGCCCGCTCGACACGCCGAACGGCACCATGCAGGGCGCCTATACGATGACGCTCGATTCGGGCGACACGTTCCGGGCCGAGATCCCGGCCTTCTCGCTGGACAGCCCCTCCGCGAAGCGCGTCGTCCATTGAGCGGGACAGGCCCGACGCCGCTCGCGCTGCTGGAGCGGCTCGTCGCCTTCGACACCGAGAGCGCGCGCTCGAACCTCGCGCTGATCGGCTTCGTCGAGGATTATCTCGCGGGCTGGGACGTGCCCTTCGTCCGCCTGCCGAACCCGGACGGCCGGAAGGCGACGCTCCTCGCGACCGTCGGGCCTCTCGCCGAGGGTGGGGTCGTGCTGTCCGGCCACACCGATTGCGTGCCGGTCGCGGGCCAGCCCTGGAGCGGCGACCCGTTCCGGCTGCGGGTCGAGGGCGGGCGCGCCGTCGGGCGCGGCGCGGTCGACATGAAGGGCTTCGACGCGCTCGCGCTCGCGGCCGTGCCGGCCATGCTGCGGGCCGGCCTGCGCCGGCCGATCCACATCGTCCTCTCCTACGACGAGGAGCTGACCTGCCTCGGCTCGAACGATGCCATCGCGCGTTTCGGCCGCGACCTGCCCGTGCCGGCCGCCGCGATCGTGGGAGAGCCGACCGACCTCGCGGTGGTCGACGCCCACAAGAGCGTCGCGACCGCCCTGACGCGCGTCCACGGCTCCGAGGCGCATTCGTCGAAGCCCCATCTCGGCGCCTCGGCCGTGATGGCGGCCGGCGATCTCGTGGCCGGCCTGAACGGGATCGCGGACGAGCTGGAACGGCGCGGGGACGCCTCCGGCCGCTTCGACCCGCCCTACAGCACCGTCCATGTCGGCCGGCTGGAGGGTGGCACCGCCCGCAACATCCTGGCCCGGGACGCCTCGCTCCACTGGGAGTTCCGCGGCCTGCCCGACCTCGACCCGAGCGAGATTCCGGACCGGTTCACGGACCTGTCCGGGCGCGTCGCCCGGGAGCGGTTGAACCGCCATGGCGCCTTCGGCCGGATCGAGACCGATTGGGGGATCCTGGTCCCGGGCCTCGCGCCCGCGCCCGGCTCCGTCGCGGAACGGCTCGGCCTCGACCTCGCGGGCGCGACGTCGACCGCGACGGCGCCCTTCGGCACCGAGGCGGGCCACTTCCAGCGCGCCGGCATCCCGACGATCGTCTGCGGCCCGGGCTCGATCGACCAGGCGCACCAGCCGGACGAGTTCATCACACTCGACGCCCTCGCGGCCGGCGAGGCGTTCCTCGCCAGGCTCGTGGCGCGCTGCGCGGCGGGCTGAGGCTCACCCAAGCGCCGAAACGCGGGCTCCCTCTCCCGGGAGGGAGAGGGCCGGGGTGAGGGAGTGACCTCGACGGCGGAGCCCGCAATGGCGACGTCCATGACGGCTTGCAGGTTCCGCCGTCGACGGCTCACCCTCACCCGGTCGGCTTCGCCGACTCGACCTCTCCCTCTCGGGAGAGGCGACGCGCGTCACGCCTCTCCGGCGACCTCGCGCTCCACCTCGGCCGGGTCGAGGTCGTAGCTCCGCGAGCAGAACTCGCAGGTGACCCCGATGCGGCCGTCGTCGCCGACCATGTCGCGGCGGTCCTCGGGCGGGAAGTTTCGCATCATCCCCATGATGCGCTCCTGCGAGCAGCGGCATTCCTCGTGCACGGGCTGGGGCTCGAAGACCCGGACGCCGCGCTCGTGGAAGAGCCGATAGAGCAGCCGCTCGCTCGAGACGTGCGGATCGACGAGCTCCAGGTCCTCGACCGTGTCGACGAGCGCCTTGGCTTCGAGCCAGGAATCGTCCTCGGCGACCACGAAGCCGTCGGGGTCGGGATGGTCCTCCGGGATGTC
>CAXTKM010000050.1:5465-12771 GCA_964244795.1 uncultured Enterovirga sp. | reverse complement strand
ACGGTCGGTCGCACTCGCTACTGCGGATTGGCTTCGCGCGGGCGCGCTCGGGCGAGGAGGGCAGGAACTGGACCAGGAGCCCGCCGGCCCGGTAGCGCCGGCGCCCGTCCGCGAACTCCTCCGCGACCGCGAGCCGGACCCGCGTCGGGATCTGCTCCGATTGCCGGAAATACTGATGCGCGGCGTCGGCGAAATCCCCGCCGTCCAGCGCGACCACGCCCTGGTAGCGGCTGCCCCCCTGTCCCTGGTCGATGGTCATCGCCAGGATGCCCTGACCGATCAGCTCGCCGGTCCTCGCGGTCTGGCCGAGCGCGGCCACCCTGTCCGCGTCGAACCGGGCATAGGCGCGCAGCCGGTCCGGCGCGTCGAAATCGACCACGATCATGTCGACCGGCCCGTCGGACTTGGTCTGGAGCTGGAAGCGGCCCTCGAACTTCAGCGACGCGCCGAGAAGCGCGGTGAGGGCCGTCGCCTCGCCGACAGCGCGCGCGACGGAATCCGGGTAGCCGTGGCGCGCGAGGATCGTGTCGAGCGCGGGGCCGAGCCGGACGCTTCGGCCGCGCACGTCCAGCGCCTCCACGGCGTAGGGCAGCACGACGTCGTCGGCGCCTTCGGGAACGATCTGGCTCACGGCTGGACGGCTCAGCCCGCCTGTCCCGCGGCGGCGCCGTCCGGTGCCCTCGCGGCTCCGTCGGGCGCGGCCCCGAGACACCAGGCCAGGATGCCCTTCTGGGCGTGAAGCCGGTTCTCGGCCTCGTCGAACACCACGGAGCGCGGGCCGTCGATGACCTCGTCCGTCACCTCCTCGCCGCGGTGCGCCGGGAGGCAATGCATGAAGATCGGATCGTGCCGGGAGGCCGCCATCAGGCGGGCGTTCACCTGGTAGGGCGCCAGCATGTTGTGGCGGAAGCCCTGCTCCTCGTCGCCCATCGAGACCCAGCAATCGGTCACGATCGCGTCCGCGTCGGTCACAGCCTCGAAGGGGTCCTGCCCGACCGTGAGGGCGACGCCCTCGCGCCTGGCCCAGGCCAGGAGCGCGGGCGCCGGCGCGAGCTCGGGCGGCGTCGCGACGTTGATCCGGAAGTCGAGCCGCGCCGCCGCCTGGACCCAGGAGGCCAGCACGTTGTTGCCGTCGCCCGTCCAGGCGATCGTCCGGCCCCGGATCGGCCCGCGATGCTCCTCGAAGGTGAGGACGTCGGCCATGACCTGGCACGGATGCGAGATCTTGGTGAGCCCGTTGATGACCGGCACCGTCGCGTTCGCGGCCAGCTCCTGGAGGATGTCGTGGTCGAGGATGCGGATCATGATCGCGTCGACGTAGCGCGACAGGACCCGGGCCGTGTCGGCGATCGACTCGCCGCGGCCGAGCTGCATCTCGGCCCCGGTCAGGACCACGGTCTCGCCCCCGAGCTCCCGCATCGCGACCTCGAACGAGACGCGGGTCCGGGTGGAGGGCTTGTCGAACACCATCGCGAGCGTCTTGCCGGCGAGCGGGCGCTCCGTCGGCACCTCGCCCCGGCGCCGGCGCGCCTTGATCGACGCGCTCGTGTCGAGGACGTGGCGCAGCTCGCGCCCGGTGAAATCCGAAAGGTCGAGGAAGTGGCGCGGCGACGTCACGCCGCCGCCTCCCGCAGGACCGGCGCCGCCGCCTGCACCGTGGGCCGCATCGCGGCCTCGATCGCGGCGCAGGCGCGGTCGAGCCGCTCCGCCGCGTCCGACACGTCCCCGTCGTCGATGACGAGCGGCGGCAGGAGCCGGACGACGTTGTCGCCGGCCGCGATCACGAGCAGCCCCTGCTCCTCGGCGGCCCGGACGAGATCCCCGTTCGGGACGTGGAGCTTCAGCCCCATCATCAGGCCCGCGCCCCGGACCTCGGCGATCACGGCCGGGTGGCGGTCCTTGATCTCGGCGAGGCGCTGCTTGAGGCGCAGCCCGAGCTGCTGGACGCGCTCGAGGAAGCCGTCCTCCAGCACGACGTCGAGCACGGCGTTCCCGACCGCCATCGCGAGCGGGTTGCCCCCGAAGGTCGTGCCGTGCGTTCCGGGCACCATGCCCTTCGCGGCCTCTCGGGTCGCGAGGCAGGCACCCATCGGGAAGCCGCCCCCGATTCCCTTCGCGACCGCCATGATGTCGGGCGTGATCCCGGCCCATTCATGCGCGAAGAACCGCCCGGTCCGGCCGACGCCCGACTGCACCTCGTCCAGCACGAGCAGCATGCCGTGCTGGTCGCAGAGGTCCCGGAGCCCGCGCAGGCATTGCGCCGGCACCGGCCTGATCCCGCCTTCGCCCTGGATCGGCTCGATCAGGATCGCGGCGGTGTCGGGGCCGATCGCGGCCTTCAAGGCCTCATGGTCCCCGAACGGGACCTGGTCGAATCCCTCCACCTTCGGGCCGAAGCCCTCCAGGTACTTCTTCTGTCCGCCCGCCGCGATGGTCGCGAGGGTGCGGCCGTGGAAGGCGCCCTCGAAGGTCACGATCCGGAAACGCTCCGGCTGCCCGTTCGCGGCATGGTACTTCCTGGCCATCTTGATCGAGGCCTCCAGGGCTTCCGCGCCGGAGTTCGTGAAGAAGACGTAATCCGCGAACGTCGCCTCGGCGAGACGGGCCGCGAGCCGCTCGCCGGCCGGGTTCTGGTAGAGGTTCGAGATGTGCCAGACCTTGGCGGCCTGCTCGGTCAGGGCGGCCACGAGATGCGGGTGGGCGTGACCCAAAGCGTTCACCGCGATCCCGGCCCCGAAATCGAGGTAGCGTCGGCCCTCCCGCGTGACGAGCCACGCGCCCTCCCCGGACTCGAAGGCGAGCGGCGCGCGGGCGTAGACGGGCAGGATCGACGATGTCACGGCGGTCTCTCCGTGGACCGGACCGCATCCCGGTCCGGAAACGAAAGCGCCGCCCAGAACGGCGGCACCGTGCACGAGTCTATTGCCGGACGGTGTCTTGTCAATGAAGACGAGTCCCGACGACGGAAATCCCGCTCCTGGCCGCCGGGCCGAGAGCAGAGGCGTCCACCCACCTCGTCATCCTGAGGAGCCTGCGCGGCAGGCGTCTCGAAGGACGCACGACGGTCGGTGAGTGCTTCGAGACGAGCCGCTTCGCGGCTCTCCTCAGCATGACGCAGGGACGGGTTCGACTCCGGTTCGGGGACCTACAGCGCCCGGCGCTGCTTCGCGGCGTCCATGTCGACGTCCTGCGAGACCGCCCGTGCCACGCTCTGCAGGCGTTCCCGGTCCATCGGCGCCGCGACCACGTAGCCGAAACCCTCGTCGACCCAGGCGAAGGAGGAGAGCTCGCCCTGGCGGAGGTAGTTCAGCGCCGTCTCGCCTGCCTCCCCGGACCGGACGTAGAGCGTGAGCCGGGCGCCCGCGGCGTCGGCGTACATGAGGAGCGCGGCCACGTCGGGGCCGGCCGGCAGGAGCCGGCCGCCGACGAGGGTCAGGCCGAACCGATCGGAGAGGTCCGGCACGACGAGACGGCGCCGGAGCCGCTTCGAGAGCCATTGCGTGAGATGCGCCTCGTCCGTGCCCCGGACCTCGACCGGGTGCAGGATCTCGACCGCGAAGGTCCGGTGGGCGGAGAGCGCATCGGTGGCCATCGCGGCCCAGGCCCGGCCGGCGAGCGGGCGCGGTCCGCCGACGAGGTCGCGGGCGAACCAGCCGGCCGCGCCGCCGAGCAGGACGAGCAGGCACGCGGCGGCGGACAGCGCGACGGCGCGACGGCGGCCCGGCCATCGCCCCTGCAGGCGCCCCTGTCGGATCGACGAGACCCTGAGCCGCGTCGGGATCGGCTCGTCGAGCTTCGGCCGGAGCCGCTCGCGCAGTGCGTCCCGCATCTCGCGATCCAGGGCGAGCTGCGCCTCGACCTCCGGCCGGGTCGACAGGTAGGCCGTCACGACGCCATGGCGATCGGGCGCGAGGCGACCGTCGACGGAGGCCGAGAGATCGTCCTCCCCCACCGGCCGGTCGAGCCCGGCAGGCCGTTCGGGCCCGGCAGGCCGTTCGGGGCCGGCCGGATCGTAGGGGCCGCTCACTTGACGCTCCTCAGGACCGGGACGGCCGGCATGGCGAGCGCCTGGCGCAGCCGCTCCCGTCCGCGGCTGAGCCGCGACATGACGGTGCCGATCGGGATGCCGAGGACCCGGGAGGCGGCCTCGTAGGTCATGTCCTCGACGCCGACCAGCAGGATGACGGCGCGCTGCTCGGCCGACAGGCGGTCCAGGCTCGCCAGGAGGTCGCGCGCCATCAGGCGTCGGTCCGGATCGAGGGTCGGGGCCGGGAGGTCCGCGATCGCGTCGAGATCGACCCGCGTGCCCTCGCGCCGCCGGCGGCGGAGGCCGTCGATGAACAGGTTGTGCAGGATCGCGAAGAGCCAGGCCTTGAGGTCGCCTTCGCGCCGCCGGAGGTGCCAGCGCCCGAGAGCGCGCTCCAGGCAATCCTGGACGAGATCGTCGGCTCCCTCGGGGTCGCGGAGCAGCGCCCAGGCATATCGCCTGAGCGCCGGCACGTGCGGCTCGACCAGGGCGGCGATCTCGTCCATCCGGCGAGGGCCTCGTGGACCTGCGTGCCGATCAGGGCTGCGCGACGTGCCAGATGCTGTTGAAGCCGTCGCCGGTCACGTCGCCGGGCTTCGTGTCCTTGGCCCAGGTGTAGAGCGGCTTCGCCTTGTAGGCCCATTGCCGGCCGCCATCGTCGCGGGTGATCACCGACCAGGAGCCCATGTCCTTCGCCTCGGCCGCGGCCATCAGCGGCGGCCAGTTCGTCGCGCAGGGGCCGTTGCAGGCGGACTTCCCGGCCGCGGTGTCGCGGTCGAACACGTAGAGCGTCATGCCCTTCTGATCGACCAGCGTCTTGCCCTTGCTCGTGTCCGCCGTCTTCGCGGGCTCCGCGCCCATCTGGGCGAAGGCGCCCGCCCCGATCGTCAAGGCCGCGCCCACCAGGGCCGCCGTCCATCCCGCTCGTCGCATCGTCGACACTCCTCGATCGCCATCGATCAGCCGTGAGACGACGGGCCGCCGCGATTATTCCGGGCCGCCATCGCCCGGCCGAGCGGCGATTGCCTGGGGATGATTGTCCGGCCGATTCGGCGGACTCTTGCGCCGGACTCCCTCCGGACGCTAGATTCTTCGGTGTCGGGCGCAAGCATCTCGCCCGGCAACCCTGGCCATCGGACGAAATCGCGGTCAGCGCGGTCGGACATGTCGTTCGCCCGCGTCGCGAACGGATTCGATGAGGCGCCGGGGCATGAGAGGACGGCGGCGACATGACGGATGCGGCAACGGGTTGGACGGACGACCGCGTCGAGCGCCTCGGCCGGCTGTGGGCCGAGGGCCTCAGCGCGAGCCAGATCGCGGCGACGCTCGGCGGCGGGGTGACCCGCAACGCGGTGATCGGGAAGGTCCACCGGCTCGGCCTGTCCGGACGGGCGAAGAGCGGCCAGCCCGCCCCGCCTCGCCCGGCGAAGCCCCGCCCACCCTCCGCTCCCGGAGCCGTCGCGGACCGGCCCCGGAGCCCGGAGCCCGCCACCCCGGCGGCGGCCGGGCCGGTCGTGGCCCCGACGGTGGTCCGCTTGCCCGAGGTCGCGATCCCGGTCTCCCGGCGCGTCTCGATCCTCGACCTGCGGGACTCGATGTGCCGTTGGCCGATCGGCGATCCGACCAGCCAGGAGTTCGGCTTCTGCGGCTCCCGGACGGTGACCGGCCTGCCCTATTGCGACAGCCACTGCCGCCTCGCCTACCAGCCCGCCGCCGAGCGGAAGCGCCTTCGGGCTTGAGGCTCGACGTCGGGCGACCGGCGATCGGCTCCAGACGTCAGTGGTCCCCGAGGGACGAGCGGATGTCGCGCGGGGAGCTCAGGATCTCGAGCAGTCCCTGCGCCACGTGACGGGCCTCGTCGTCGTTCAGCCGGAGCACGAAGGGCGGCAGCGGGCCGGCCTGGAGGGCCACGACGGCCTGCCCGGTCTCGTCGGTCCCGACGTCGATCGTGGGCGAGGTCACGTCGAGGAACTCGTCCTCCCCGTAGGCTTCGCCGGTCGTGCCCTCCTCCTCGTCGTCGGCATCGATGCGGAGCAGCATCTGGCCGAGCGCGAGGATCAGCGACTGCGCCGTCCCGGGATCCATCACGACCGCGGTGGTGTGGTCGTTCTTCTCGAACGCGAGCTGGATGTTGTTGCCTTCCAGGGTGACGGAGATGCCGGCCATATCGTTCCCGCGCGAGCACGCATCATCGCATATAGTCTTTCCCGCGTCGCGGCGTGAGGGTCCAGGGCCATCACGCGAAGAGCGGCAGGAACCGACGGCGCGACACAACCCGTCCCGCGCGCTCACGCTCCTGCCCGACCCTGATCGACCAAACCCCGGGCGCAGCAAGCCGCAGGCTGCTTGCGCCTTATAAGGCAGAACCTCACAAGACAGACAGGTCGGGGGGACCGGGTCGATCCAGCCCTTGAAGCGGTGACGGCGCTCGACCGATCGTGCTCTCCACTCCCGTAGCGGTTCCACCCGGACGCGCTCCGCCCCTTCCGTCCAGCCCTTATCCACCAAACCCCGGGCGCCAGTAACCAGCAGGCTGCCTCCGTCTTATAAGGCAAGATCTTATGAGCAAATGGGTCGGGGGGACCAGGTCTGTCCAGGCGCAGAGGCGGTCACGCCGTTCGACCGAACGTGCTCTCCGGTTCGGGAGCGAGCGTGCCTCAAATCCACTCCGGTCCTTCTGCCCGACCCTGATCCACCAACCCCGAGCAGGGCAGGCCGCAGACAACGGCAACTTAAGACGCGCACCTTATAAGGCATACAGGTCGTGAGGAACGGGTGATCCAGGCGTGGAGGCGGTGACGCCGCTTTATCGATCGTGTTCTCTGCTGCGGAACGCGATTCAGCCCCGGACCCGCTCCAGCCCTTCCGTCCGGTCCTTATCCACCAAACCCCGGGCAGAGCAGGCCGCCAGTGTCCATGTCTTATGGGGCGCAGCCTTACGAGGCAGGTAGGTCGTGAGGAGCGGGCCGATCCAAGCGTTGAGGCGATGACGCCGTTCGACGGGACGTGCTCTCCGGTCTGGACGCGATTCGACCCCTGACCCGATCGGTTCCCTCCAGTCCGACCCTGATCCACCAACCCCGGGCAGGACAGGCCAGTAGATTACTGTGCCTTATAAGACTAAGCCTTACAAGGCGGGTAGGCTGTGAGGACCGGTCCGATCCTGGCGTGGAGGCGACGACGCCGTTCGACCGCACGTGCTCTCCGGTCTGGACGCGATTCGGCCCCTGACCCGATCGGTTCCCTCCAGTCCGACCCTGATCCACCAACCCCGGGCAG
>CAXTKM010000050.1:1568-5365 GCA_964244795.1 uncultured Enterovirga sp. | reverse complement strand
GACAGGCCGCAAGTGTCCTTGTCTTATAAGGTTCAGCCTTACAAGGCAGGTAGGTCGTGAGGACCGGGCCGATCCGGGCGTGGAGGCGATGACGCCGTTCGACCGAACGTGCTCTCCGGTCCGGAAGCGATTCCGCTCCGGACCCGATCCGTTCCCGGACCCGATCCCTCCCCGGACCTGCTCCTGCCCAGACCCCGCTCCGCCGAGACCCGCTCCGCCCTGGGCCCGCTCCGCCTCGGTCACCGCGCTGCGGTTCGACTGCTGGCCCGGCAGGCGGGAGCCGGGTCGATCTCCCTCCCGTCCGTCTCGCCCGAGAGCGATTGCATGGCCTTCGGGGCTCACCCATCTTAAGACATGCCGACCAGACGACCCGAGGAAGCCGATGCTCGCCGCCGCCGCGCCCGCCGCCGATGACTTGATCAAGGACACGACGACCGCGGCCTTCCGTCAGGACGTCGTCGCCGAATCCATGACGCAGCCCGTGCTGGTCGATTTCTGGGCGCCCTGGTGCGGACCCTGCAAGCAGCTCACGCCGATCATCGAGAAGGCGGTCCGGGCCGCCGGCGGCAAGGTGAAGCTCGTCAAGATGAACATCGACGAGCACCCGCAGATCGCGGGTCAGCTCGGCGTGCAGTCGATCCCGGCCGTCTACGCCTTCGACCGCGGCCAGCCGGTCGACGGGTTCATGGGGGCGCTACCCGAAGGACAGGTCAAGGCCTTCATCGAGAAGCTGGTCGGCCCGGGGTCGCTTGCGACCGAGGAGCTCGTCGCGGAGGCGGCCGCGCTCGCGGAGGCGGGCGACGTCGCGGGGGCGGCCGAGCTCTACGGGGCGATCCTGGCCGAGGAGCCGGACAGCGTGCCGGCGATCGCCGCGCTGGCGAAGCTCCATCTCGACGGCGGCGACATCGAGGGCGCCGGCGCCATCCTCGACGCGACGCCTCCCGCGAAGGCGGCCGATCCGGCGATCACGGGCGTCCGGGCCGCGATCGATCTCGCCCTGCAGGCGGCGTCGCTCGGCGACCTCGGCGAGTTCGAGCAGCGGCTCGCGGCCGATCCGGACGATCATCAGGCCCGGTTCGACCTCGCGCTTGGCCTCGCGGGCCGCAACGACCGCGAGCAGGCTGCCGATCATCTCCTCCGGATCGTCAAGCGCGACCGGACCTGGAACGAGGACGGCGCCAGGAAGCAGCTCGTGCAGTTCTTCGAGGCCTGGGGGCCGATGGACCCGGCGACGCTGTCCGGCCGCCGCCGCCTGTCGTCGCTGCTCTTCTCGTGACCCGCAGGCGATCCCGGAGAAACCGGCCATGATGGTCAGCTACGAGGGTCCGGGCGATCTCCCGGACGTGATACCGGTCTTTCCGCTCGCGGGAGCGCTGCTCCTGCCGCGCGCCCAGATGCCGCTGAACATCTTCGAGCCGCGCTACGTCGAGCTGATCGATGCGGCGCTTCGCGGGCATCGCCTGATCGGCATGGTGCAGCCGGTGGCCGAGACCGTCGGGAGCGAGGCCGCGGGGCCGCCTCGGCTCCAGCGCGTCGGCTGCGTCGGACGCCTCGTGCAGTTCGCCGAGACCGGCGACGGCCGCTACGTCGTCTCGCTCGCCGGCGTCGCCCGGTTCGCGATCGAGGCCGAGATGCCGGTCACCACGTCCTTCCGGCAGTGCCGCATCTCGTCGCTGCCCTTCGCGGCGGATTTCCTGCCCCGTCTCGGCGAGAGCGAGGTCGACCGCAACGCCGTCCTGTCCGCTCTCCTGCGCTTCACGGAATCCACCGGCCTGAAGATCGACTGGTCCGGGATCGAGAAGGCCCCGAACGAGGCGCTCGTGAACGCGCTCTCGATGATGGCCCCGTTCGGGGCGCGCGAGAAGCAGGCGCTGCTCGAGGCCCCCGATCTCAAGACCCGCGCCGAGACCCTGGTCGCGATCACCGAGATGGAGCTTGCCAAGACCAGTCCCGGGTCGCAGACGACGCTGCAATGACCAGCACCATCCCGGACACCCTCCCCGACGCGGGCGAAGGCCGCGACGAGCCGCACCGCGTCGATCCGAAGCTTCTGGAGATCCTGGTCTGCCCGCTGACCAAGGGCCGGCTCGATTACGACCCGGCCGCTCAGGAGCTGATCAGCCGCGGTGCCGGGCTCGCCTATCCGATCCGCGACGGCATCCCCATCATGCTGCCGGAAGAGGCGCGCGCGCTGACCGAATGACGGGCCGGTATCGCTGCGACGCCCGACCTTCCGCCGGACGGCGCCCGTGACGCGCCCGCCGGCCTGGCAAATCCTTGTCGCCGGGGCCGGGATCCCGAGCCTCGCCTTCGCGCTCGCGCTCCGCCGCGGGGCGGGCGACGCGGTCTCGCTCGCGGTGATCGACCCGCGGGCCGGCCGCCAGGAGGCCGATGGCCGCGCCTTCGCGGTCTCGCCGGCCGCGTCGTCCATGCTGGACGCGCTCGGCGTCTGGAGCGGCGGGCTCGCCCGAACCGCGCAGCCGATCGCCGCGATGCGGATCACCGACAGCCGACCGGAGGATCCGGTGCGGCCGGACTACCTGCGTTTCGGCGGCGGGAGCGAGGGTCCTCTCGGCTTCATGCTGGAGGCCAGGCACCTGTCCGGCGCGCTCCGGGAGGCGTGCCGGGAGGCCGGGATCGCGATCGAGGCGGGCGCGGTCGACGCGGTCGAGCCCGGTCCCGACCGGAGCGACGTCGTGGTCGGGGGTGTTCGCCGGACGGTCTCGCTCGTGGTCGCGGCCGACGGCGCGCGCTCGCGCCTCAGGGAGGCGGCCGGGATCGGCTGGGCTGGCCGGAGCTATCCTCAATTCGCGATCGTCGCGACCGTCGCCCATGCCGGCGATCACCGCGGCATCGCCGTGCAGCACTTCCTGCCGGCCGGACCGTTCGCGATCCTGCCCCTTGCGGGTCCAGGCCTGGGGAGTCCAGCCTTCGGGATTATTGGCCACGATCTCCCGCACCGCTCCTCGATTGTCTGGACGGAGGAGGCGGGTCGCGCCCGCGCGCTGCTCGCCTCGCCCGGCGAGGCCGGGAGGGCGCTCGAGGAGCGGTTCGGGCCGGAGCTCGGCGCGATCGCGCTCGAGGGGCCGCTCTCGGCCTTTCCCCTCGCGGTCGGGATGGCGCGGCGCTTCGTGGCGCGCCGGCTCGCACTCCTCGGGGACGCCGCGCACGAAATCCATCCGCTCGCCGGGCAGGGCCTGAACCTCGGCCTCGGGGACGCGGCGGCGCTGGCCGAGCGCGCGGTGGACGCGATCCGGCTCGGACTCGATCCCGGCGGGGACGACGTCCTGCGGCTCTACGAGCGCGACCGCCGTTTCGAGGCCGTCGCGGCCGCGGGCCTGACGGACGGCCTGAACCGGCTGTTCTCGACCGACAGCCTTCCGGTGAGGGCCGCGCGCGATCTCGGTCTCGGCCTCGTCGATCGCGCCCCGTCCCTCAAGGCGGCGCTCGCCGGCCAGGCCGCCGGCGCGACCCGGCGCGCGCCCCGCCTCATGCGGGGCGAGCCGATCTGATCATATCCGCGAAGGCGCGGCCGGAGGGCGTCGGGTCGAGCCCGAGATGGGCCGCGACGGTCTGTCCGATATCCGCCAAGCTTGCTCTCGCCCCGAGCGCAACGGCCGGGATGCCCGGGCCGAAGGCCAGCACCGGCACCTGCTCGCGGGTGTGATCGCTGCCCCGGAACGTCGGGTCGTTGCCGTGGTCGGCCGTGATGACCGTGACGTCGCCAGGCCGCAGCACGGATTCGATCTCCGGCAGCCGCCGGTCCAGCCGCTCGAGGGCGGCCGCGTAGCCCGGGA
>CAXTKM010000050.1:0-1558 GCA_964244795.1 uncultured Enterovirga sp. | reverse complement strand
CGTGCTCGGTGTCGAAATCGACGAGGTTCGCGAACACGAGGCCGCCGGGCCGTAGCGCCGGCCAGGCGGCCAGGACGGCGTCGATCCCGGCCGCATTGTCGGCGGTCTTGACCTCCCGGCCGGTGCCCCGATGGGCGAAGATGTCGCCGACCTTGCCGATGGAGACGACCTCGCGGGCCGCCGCGGTCAGGCGGTCCAGCAGGGTGCCGTCCGGGGGCGGGATCGCGAAGTCGCGGCGGTTCGCGGTGCGCCGGAACCCCTCCGCCGCCGTGCCGACGAAAGGTCGGGCAATGACCCGGCCGATCCGGAGCGGATCGCAGAACCGTCGGGCGACGCGGGAGACGTCGAGGAGGCGCTCGAGCCCGAACGCCTCCTCGTGCGCCGCGATCTGGAAGACGCTGTCGACCGAGGTGTAGCAGATCGGCCGGCCGGTCCGGAGGTGCTCTTGGCCAAGCGCGTCGATCAGCGCCGTCCCGGACGCGTGGCGGTCGCCGAGGATCCCGGGCAGGCCGGCCTCGTCGACGAGGCGCCGGACGAGACCCTGCGGGAAGGTCGGCGCCCGGTCGGGGAAGTAGCCCCAGGCGAAGTCCACCGGCGCGCCCGCGATCTCCCAATGCCCGGACGGCGTGTCCTTGCCGGGCGAGGTTTCGCGGGCCGCGCCCCAGGCGCCGCCCGGTCCCCCGTCCGGGGCCGCGAGCCCGGCGGGCACGCGGCCGGTCGCGACCCGGCACGCGAGACCGAGGCCCAGCCGGGCGAGGTTCGGCAGAAGGAGCGGCCCGGCCCGGAGCCCCGCGCGGTCGCCGCGGCCGGCCGCGCAGCTCTCCGCGATGTGCCCGACGGTGTCCGCGCCCCCGTCGCCGTAGGCCTCGGCATCCGGCGCGCCCCCGATCCCGACGGAATCGAGCACGATCAGGAGGGCGCGCCCCCCTTCGGCCGGGTCGCGTCCGGACCGGATCACTCCCGGACGCGTCCCACGCCATCCGTCGCGTCGAGCCCGAAGGCCGCGGCCATGAGGGCCTTCGTGTAGGGCTGCTCCGGGGCCGCGAAGATGCGCTCCGCCGTACCCTCCTCGACCACCCGGCCGTCCTGCATGACGAGGACGTGGTTCGCCAGCGCTCGCACCACCTTCAGGTCGTGGCTGATGAACAGGTAGGCGAGCTTCCTGTCGGCCTGGAGCCGGCGCAGCAGGGTCACGATCTGGGCCTGAACCGACTGGTCGAGCGCGGAGGTCGGCTCGTCCAGCACGACGAGCTTCGGGTCGAGCGCCATCGCTCTCGCGATCGCGATGCGCTGGCGCTGCCCGCCCGAGAACTCGTGCGGGTAGCGGTCCATGGTGGCCGGGTCGAGCCCGACATCCGCCATCGCGCGCGCCACGATCTCACGCCGTTCCGCCCGGCCGAGCCCCTTCCGGAGGACGAGCAGGCCTTCCTCCACGATCCCGGCGACGGAGAGACGCGGAGACAGCGAGCCGTAGGGATCCTGGAACACGATCTGCATCGCGCGCCGGAGCGGCCGGAGCGCCTTTGGGGCGAGCCCGTCGATGCGCTGGCCGAGGACC
>CAXTKM010000049.1:9336-19335 GCA_964244795.1 uncultured Enterovirga sp. | reverse complement strand
ATCATGCAGCGGATCGGGCGCGCCAACCACCGCATGGACGAGCCCTCCAAGGCCTATCTCGCGCCGACGAACCGCTTCGAGATCCTGGAATGCACGGCCGCCCTCGACGCCGTCCACGAGGCCGCGCAGGACACGCCCGATCCGAAGCCAGGCGGGCTCGACGTGCTGGCCCAGCACGTCCTCGGCATGGCCTGCGCCGGGGCGTTCGACCTTGTCGCGCTGTACGAGGAGGTGCGCTCGGCCGCGCCCTATGCCGATCTCGACTGGGAGACCTACGAGCAGGTCGTCGATTTCGTGGCGACGGGCGGCTACGCGCTGCGCGCCTACGAGCGCTTCGCCAAGATCCTGCGCGGGCCGGACGGGCTCTGGCGCGTGCGCGACGGCCGGGTCGCGCAGCAATACCGGCTGAACGTCGGCACGATCGTGGCCGGCACGATGCTGAAGGTCCGGCTCGTCCGGCAGGCCAGGAACCGGCCCGGCACGATCATCCCGCGCGGCCGCGTCCTCGGCGAGGTCGAGGAGGGCTTCTGCGAGGCGCTCTCGCCCGGCCAGACCTTCATCTTCGCGGGCGAGGTCCTGCGCTTCGAGGGGATGGCCGAGGACGAGGTCCACGTGACCCGCACGACGGCGGGCGAGGATCCGCAGATCCCGAGCTATGCCGGCTCGAAGTTCCCGCTCTCGACCTTCCTCGCCGCCCGGGTGCGCGAGATCCTGGCCGACCCGCGCGAGTGGGACCGGCTGCCGATGGGAGCCGGCGCCTGGCTCGCCCAGCAGGAGCGGCGCTCGCTGATCCCGCAGGCGGGCGATCTCCTGATCGAGACCTTCCCGCGCCAGAAGCGGCACTACCTCGTGGCTTTCCCGTTCGAGGGACGGCTCGCGCACCAGACGCTCGGGATGCTGCTCACGCGCCGTCTCGAGCGCGCCAGGCTCCGGCCGCTCGGCTTCGTCGCGAACGATTACGGGATCGCAGCCTGGTGCCTCGGGGATGTCGGCGCGCGGGCGGCCGAGCCAGGCTTCCTCGACGACCTCTTCGGCGAGGACATGCTGGGCGACGACCTGGAGGACTGGCTGGACGAGAGCGCGATGATGAAGCGCACCTTCCGGGACTGCGCCGTGATCGCGGGCCTGATCGACCGACGCCATCCTGGCGAGCGCAAGACCGGCCGGCAGGTCAACATCTCGACCGACCTCGTCTACGACGTGCTGCGCCGGCACCAGCCGGACCACCTCCTGCTGCGGGCGGCCCGGCAGGATGCCGCGACCGGGCTCCTCGACGTGAAGCGGCTCGGTCAGATGCTGGCCCGCATCCGGGGGCGAATCAGGCATAAGCCGCTCACCCGCGTCTCGCCGCTCGCGATCTCGCTGATCCTCGAGATCGGCCGCGAGCGGGTCTTCGGCGAGGCGGCGGACGACATCCTGGCGGAGGCGGAAGCGATGCTGTTCGAGGAAGCGCTGGCGTGAGGGCGATGCGGGTGACGGTCGCGAGCGAACGGGTCGCCGGCGCCGAGCTGTCGCTCGCGGGCCAGGCCTGCGTGCTGGACGCCTCGGGCGCGCTCTACCTTCCGGAGGACCGCGTCCTCGTGGTCGCCGACCTCCACCTCGAGAAGGGCTCGTCGCTCGCGCGGCGCGGCTCGATGCTGCCGCCCTACGACACGGGTGCGACGCTCGCGCGCCTCGCGGAGGTCGTCGATCACTACCGTCCCGACGAGGTCGTGGCGCTCGGGGACAGCTTCCACGATCGCCGCGGGCCGGACCGGCTCCTCGCGCTCGACCGCGCGGCCCTCGCGGGCCTCGTCGAGGGCTGCCGCTGGACCTGGGTCGTCGGCAACCACGATCCGGTTCTGCCCGAGGCGCTCGGCGGCCGCGTCGCGAGCGACACGGCCATCGGCTCGCTGGTGCTGCGGCACCACCCGAGGACGGGCGAGGCGCGCGAGCTCGCAGGGCACCTCCACCCGGTCGCCAAGGTCGTGCTGCACGGCCGAGGAGTCCGGGCGAGGGCCTTCCTGACCGACGGCGAGCGCTGCGTGCTGCCGGCGTTCGGCGCCTACGCGGGCGGCTTGAACGCCTGCGATCCGGCCTTCGCGCCGCTGTTCCCGAGAGGCTTCACGGCCCACGTCATCGGGCGCTCGCGCATGTTCGCGATCGCGCGCTCGGTGCTGTGCCGGGACTGACGGCCGGGGGCATGCCCTGCCGTGTCAGCACCGCGTGGATGGCGTAGCCCCGGAACCGCGGCCGAAGGTCGAGGTCGAGGCCGCGCTCGGCCGCGAGCGTGCCGAGCCGATCGGGGAGCGAGAGCCTCGGCGTCACGTCGAAGAGGGCGAGCCAGCGCCGGAGGCCCGTCCTGACCGTCGCCGGCAGAGCGCCCGCCTCGCCGAAATCCACGATATGGACCGAGCCGCCGGGCGCGAGGGCTCCGACCGCGCGCGCGACGGCGGTCTCCCAGGGCGGGATCATCGAGAGCGCGTAGGACAGGATGATCCGGTCGAAGGCCGCGACCCCGAACAGCGTCTCGGGATCGAAGGCGGTGGCATCCCCGCGGGCGAGCGTGATCCGGTCCGCGAGTCCGGCCCGGCGGATCGACCGTGCCGCGATGTCCAGCATCAGGGTCGAGACGTCGAGACCGTGGCACGCGAGATCGGGACGGTTGCGGGCGAGGCGAATCAGGTTCCGGCCCGTCCCGCAGCCGATCTCGAGCACCGTGCCGCCCTGCGGCGGCGCGAGCTCGGCGATCAGCGCGTCCCGGCCGAGGAGGAAATACTTGCGGGTCGCGTCGTAGATGTGGCGCTGGCCGCGATACATCGCGTCCATCGGGTGGGTGGCGTCGGTCACGGCCGGCGCGGCCCGCGCGTGTAGAGGTGGAACGCGCCGTAGATCGCGGATCTGTCGCGGGCACCGAGGGCGTGGCTCTCGTCCTCGTGGTACGTCCAGGGCGCGAAGATGGCGTCGGGCACCCGGCCCGGCAGGAGGCGGCCGGTCGCGGCGGTGCGGAAGATCACGCGCGCGCCGGGCCGGGCGGTGCGGGTGATCTGCGACCAGAGCGCGGCGAGGTCCTGGTCCGTCATCCAGTCCTGGGCGTCGAGCAGGACGTATCCGTCGACGCTGCCGCTCGGCTTCGTGGCGAGGACGTCGGTCAGGGATTGCTGGCGATACCCGACCCGGTCCGCGAGGCCGCGGAGCCGCTCGAACGACTCGCTCTGCAGATAGGGCGGGAGAGATGCGTCCGGACCGGGATCGTAGCCTCGGCCGAAAGCCTGCCAGGCGAAGTAGTTCGACCGGATGTCGAAGTCGCAGGCGAGGCGTTCGAGCCGGCCGCGCAGCACGGCGGCGATCCCGCCCGGGCCGTCGCCGGACAGCTCCCGGTACTGCGCCGGCGGGATCCCGAGCCCGTAGAGCGAGGCGGGCTGGCGCATGGCCCAGCGCACGAGGCGCTTCTCGAAGAGCGGCGCGACGTGGCGATCGAACGCCTCGCGCTGTTCGGCCTGCGACGTCGTCTTGAGGACGGCCCCGAGGTCGTGCCCGTAGAGCCGTGCGACCCGGTGCCCGATCCCGATCGTCCGGCCGAGCAGCCCGGTCCGGTAGAAGCCGGTCGCGAAGGCCTCGATGCGGCGTCGTCCACCGACGCCGCGCGCGTCCCAGTACGCTCGCGACAGCGCGTCGAGATGGGGCCGGATCGCGTCGTCGTAGAGCGCGACGTTCGCCTCCGATCGCGCCTCGCCGAAGAATCGCAGGAACGCCGCGTGATCGGGCAGGTGCCGGAGCGCGCAGACCTTGAGCCGGCCGAGCGCGACATGCGGGCCGTTGAGGTCGACGGCATCGATTCGGGCCGGGCCGGCCGTGAGATAGGACAGGACGTTGCAGCTTCCGGACGCGATCGCCACGATCTCGTCCTCGGGCCGGATCCGGAGCGCCTCCATGTCGACGACCGGATCCTCCCAGATCTGCGGGTAGACCAGGCCCTGGAACGCGAAGGCGAAGAGGCGCTCGAGGAGGCCCGCCCGCGACAGGGCCGGGCTTCGCCGGATCGCGTCCCGGAGGTTCAGCCGGGTCTGCTGCCCGACCGCGCGCGACGCTGCTCCCATGCGACCTCCGAGATCGGACCCGAGGCCGATCCGGGCCCGTCTAGGCGCGCTCCATGACTGCCCCATGACGAAGACTGCCCCATGCGGACGACTGCGCGATGACGACGACTGCCCCAAGATGAAGACGCTCCGCGTTCGCACGCGACATTGGCGGGCGCTGTCATTCGGCTGACACGTCGATGACGGCCAAACAGACAGGCGCCGGACGACTGGCGCAGAGGTGGAGAACGGCCCCGCCATGCTTGACGCACCGATCGTCTCGATCGCGATTCTCTGCGGGTTCGTGGTGGCCGCCACCCTGGTCAGCGTCGGGTTGGCCTGGTGGCGGATGAACCGCAGGCGGGCGCCCTTCTTGGAGAACACGCGCGCCAATCCGGTGACGATCGTCCGCCCGCTCTGCGGGATCGAGCGCTTCAGCGCCGAGACGCTGCGGTCGGGCTTCCGGCTCGACCACCCGGCCTACGAGCTCGTCTTCTGCGTCGCCTCGAGCGCCGATCCCGTGATCCCGCTGGTGCGCCGGCTGATGGCCGAGTCCCCGGCCGTTCCGTGCCGGCTTCTCGTCGGCGACGATCGCGTCAGCGACAACCCGAAGCTGAACAATTGCGTGAAGGGCTGGGAAGCCGCCCGGCACGACTGGGTCGTGCTGGCCGATTCGAACGTCCTGATGCCGGCCGACTATCTCGACCGGCTGCTCTCGGCCTGGCGGCCGACCACCGGCCTCGTCTGCTCGACGCCCGCCGGGACGCGCCCGGACGGCTTCTGGGCCGAGGTGGAATGCGCCTTCCTGAACACCCTCCAGGCGCGCTGGCAATATGCCGGTGAGGCCGTCGGCCTCGGCTTCGCGCAGGGCAAGAGCATGCTCTGGCGGAAGTCCTTCCTCGAGTCGCGCGGCGGCATCCGGGCGCTCGCCGCCGAGATCGCGGAGGATGCTGCGAGCACGAAGATCGTGCGGGCCGCCGGCCTCCAGGTCCAGCTCGTGGACCGGCCCTTCGACCAGCCGCTCGGGTCCCGGCGCCCGGGCGAGGTGTGGCGGCGGCAGTTGCGCTGGGCGCGGCTCCGGCGGGTCAGTTTCCCGCTCTTCTACGCCCCCGAGATCCTGTCCGGGCCGCTTCTCCCGGTCGCCGGCCTCGCGGCTTTCGCGGAGACCGGACCCGCGTCGCTCGCCGTCGCCGGAAGCGCGCTCCTCGCCTGGTACGGGGCCGAGATCGCGCTCGCCCGGCGGGTCGGCTGGCACCTGTCGTGGCGGCTCCCGGTGGCCTTCCTGGTGCGCGACATGATGCTGCCGGCGCTCTGGGTCGCGGGGTTCGCGGTCAGGAACGTCGTCTGGCGCGGCAACGTGATGCACATCGCGGCCGAGCCCGGGAGGAGTCTTGGGCCCGAGGCGTCGCGCGCCTGAACGGCCCTGTCATCACGCTGCCATGCCGCTGCGGTGAAAGAGGTCTGGCGACATGGATTCGACGGCATGAATCGGACGGTCGATGTGGACGATGATTCGCGACGATACCGGGCGATCTTCATCTCGGACGTCCATCTCGGGACGCGGGGATGCCAGAGCCATCTCCTGCTCGATTTCCTGCGCGACGTCGACGCGGACACGATCTACCTCGTCGGCGACATCGTCGATGCCTGGCGGCTGAAGCAGGTCTGGTACTGGCCGCAGTCGCACAACGACGTCGTCCAGAAGCTCCTCCGGAAGGTCAGGAAGCGCGTCCGGCTGGTCTACATCCCGGGCAATCACGACGAGTTCCTGCGGGAGTATCTCGGCGTGCATTTCGGCGGGGTCGAGGTGGTCGCGAGCGCGATCCATGCCGGCGCCGACGGGCGGCGCTACCTTGTGGTCCATGGCGACGCGTTCGACCTCGTGGTCCGGAACGCGAAGTGGCTCGCGCTCCTGGGCGATTGGGCCTACGACGCGGCGCTCTGGCTCAACACCCATGTCAACGTGGCGCGCCGCCGTCTCGGCCTGGATTACTGGTCGCTGTCGCGCTGGGCCAAGATGCGGGTCAAGTCGGCCGTGAGCTTCATCGGCGATTACGAGACGGCGCTCGTGACGGAAGCGAAGCGGCACGGCGTGGACGGGATCATCTGCGGCCACATCCACCACGCCGCGATCCACGACCGGCTCGGGATCCGGTACATGAACTGCGGCGACTGGGTCGAGAGCTGCACCGCGCTCGCCGAGACCTACGACGGCCGCTTCGAGATCCTCCACGCCGTGCCGGCCGGCGATGCCCAGGGGTCGGTCCCGCTGCAGGTCCCGGAGGTCGTCCCGGAGCCCGTGCACGGGGCCGCTCAGGCGGCCTGAGTCAGCCCCCGCCGCACGGTTCCGTCTCGAGCTCCGGCGGCAGGTCGAGACCGAAGGTGGCCGCGAGATCCGCGACCTGGGCCGGCGTGAGGTAGCGCGGGTTCAGGCCGCGCAGCAGCAGGAACAGCTTCGCGGTCTCCTCCAGCTCCTCGGTCGCGAAGACCGCGGCCTCCAGCGTGTCGCCCGCGACCACGGGACCGTGGTTCGCGAGCAGCACCGACGCGTAGCGTCCCGCGAGCCCGCGGATCGCGTCAGCGACCGCCGGGTCGCCCGGCCGGAAATACGGCACGAGCGCCGTCGCGCCGGCCCGCATCAGGTAATAGGGCGTCATCGCGGGCAGGACGGCGCGGGGGTCGAGGCCCGGCAGCATCGAGAGCGCGACCGCATGCGTCGAGTGGAGATGCACGATCGCCCGGGCCGAGCCGCGGCTCTCGTACAAGGCCGCGTGCAGCGGCATCTCCTTCGTGGGCGCGTCACCCGAGACGAGCCGCCCCGTCGCGTCGAGCCGCGCGACCCGGCCCGGATCGAGGAAGCCGAGCGAGGCGTTCGTCGGGGTCACGAGCCAGCCGCCATCGTCGAGCCGGAGGCTGATGTTGCCGGAGGAGCCGGGCGTCAGCCCGCGCTCGAAGAGCGAGCGACCTAAGCGGCAGATCTCCTCGCGCAGCCGGGTCTCGTCCGTCATGAGCGTTCGCCTTCGGGCTATGCAGCCGCGGCCGGCTGTAGCAGAGTTTCGGCAAGCGATCAGGATCGAGGGAGGCCGGATGCCCGACAGAGGCGAGCGCCCGCGCGCGGCGGTGATCGGGCTCGGGTCGATGGGCCTCGGCATGGCGGGGTCGCTCCTGCGGGCCGGGTTCGACGTCGCGGGGTTCGACGTCAGCCCGGCGAGCCTCGCCCGGTTCGCCGAGGCCGGCGGACGCCCGGCCGCGACGCCCGCCGAGGCGGCCGACCGGGCCGCGACCGTCGTCTGCGTCGTCGTGAACGCCGCCCAGACCGAGGCCGTGCTCTTCGGCGAGGGCGGGGCCCTGGCGGCCATGCCGATTGGGGCCGTCTTCGTGTCGTCCGCCACGATGGACCCGGATGTCGCGCGCGGCCTCGCCCGCCGGGTCGAGGCCACCGGCCGGCATTATCTCGACGCTCCCATGAGCGGCGGCGCGGCCCGGGCGGCCGAGGGCGCGCTGACGATGCTCGCGTCCGGCAGCGAGGCCGCCTTCGCGACGGCCCGGCCCGCGC
This sequence comes from uncultured Enterovirga sp., assembly GCA_964244795.1. GTDB lineage: Bacteria > Pseudomonadota > Alphaproteobacteria > Rhizobiales > Beijerinckiaceae > Enterovirga. The sequence continues at coordinate 11,721 of CAXTKM010000049.1, read as the reverse complement.
TCGATGCCATGACCGCGACGCTCTACGAGCTCGGCCCCGAGGCGGGCCAGGGCGCGGCCTTCAAGATGATCAACCAGCTCCTCGCCGGCGTGCACATCGCGGCCGCCTGCGAGGCGATCGCCTTCGCGGCGAAGCAGGGGCTCGATCTCCGCCGCGTCTACGAGGTCATCACGGCCTCGGCCGGGAACTCCTGGATGTTCGAGAACCGGATCCCGCACGTCCTTGACGGCGACTATGCCGCCCGAAGCGCCGTCGAGATCTTCGTGAAGGACCTCGGCATCGTGCAGGACATGGCCCGCACCCACCGCTTCCCCGTCCCGATCGCCGCCGCGGCGTTGCAGATGTTCCTGATGACGGCGGCGTCCGGCATGGGCCGCGACGACGACGCCTCGGTCGCGCGCCTCTACGGCCGGGTCACCGGCACGCCGCTTCCGGGGGATGGGACGTGACGTTTGAAGCGGGCGCCGTACTGCCCTCTTCGGAACGCCTTTGTGCGCGCTCGGTGCTGTCATTCCGGGGCGGCGAAGCCGAGCCCGGAACCCATGAACGCCGACGATTCCGCTGGGGCACCCGCGTCGCCACGGCCTCAATCCGTCACCCATTATGGGTTCCGGGCTCGGCTTCGCCGCCCCGGAATGACAGCCCCGCATTGCGAGTGTGGTGAGGATCCCGCTCGCTAAGCAATAGGGTCAGCCGGAAACCTGATCCGAAAGAGTGACCGAAAGATGCCCCGCTTCGCCGCGAACCTCACGCTCATGTTCACGGAGCACGCCTTCCTGGACCGCTTCGCGGCCGCGGCCGACCAAGGCTTCAGCGCCGTCGAGTTCCTGTTCCCCTACGACCACCCGCCCGAGACGATCGCCGAGCGGCTGTCGCGGAACGGGCTCACGCCGGCGCTCTTCAACATGCCGCCCGGCGACTGGCCGGCCGGCGAGCGCGGCACCGCCTCCTTCCCGGAGCGCCGCCCGGAGTTCGAGGAGGGCGTCCGGACGGCGCTGCGCTACGCGGAGGCGACCGGGACCGCGACGCTGCACATGATGGCCGGCATCGGGCCGAGCCACGATCCGGCCGCGGCCGCCTCCTACCGGAGCGCGCTCGCCTGGGCCGGCGAGCGCCTCGCGGAGGCCGGCCGGACGCTCGTGATCGAGCCGATCAACGGGCGCGACATGCCGGGCTACTTCCTCGGCGATTTCGCGCAGGCGGAGGCCGTGATCCGCGACGTCGCCCTGCCGAACGTCCGGCTGCAGTTCGACCTCTACCACCGCCAGATCCAGCACGGCGACGTCACCGTCGCGCTCCGGGCCGCGATGCCGCTGATCGGCCACGTCCAGATCGCGAGCGTGCCGTCCCGGAACGAGCCGGACGGCGAGGAGCTGAACTATCCCTTCCTGTTCGCGGAGCTCGACCGGCTCGGCTACGCGGGCTTCGTCGGCTGCGAGTACCGGCCGCGCGGCCGGACCGAGGACGGGCTCGGCTGGTTCGCGCCCTATGCCGGCGCGGGCCGGTCATGAGCCTCGCGCTCGGTTGCATCGCCGACGACTACACCGGCGCGTCAGATCTCGCGAACACGCTGACGAAGGCGGGGCTCCGCACCGTGCAGCTCATCGGCGTGCCGGCCGCGGATCTCGCCCTGCCGGAGATCGACGCCGTCGTGATCGCGCTGAAGATCCGCTCGGTGCCGGCCGTCGAGGCGGTGCGACGGGCGCTCGAGGCCCATCGCTGGCTCGCCGGGCGGGGCGTCGCGCACGCGATGTACAAGATCTGCTCGACCTTCGATTCGACGGACGAGGGCAATATCGGCCCCGTCGCTGACGCGTTGCGGCAGGAGACCGGCGAGCCGATCCTGCTCGCGACGCCGGCCTTCCCCGAGACCGGCCGCACCCTCTACCAGGGGCGCCTCTTCGTCGGCGCCGTCCCACTCGACGAGAGCCCGATGCGGGATCATCCGCTGAACCCGATGCGGGACGCGGACCTCGTCCGGGTGCTCGCCCGCCAGAGCCGCGCGGGCGTGGGCCTCGTCGATCTCGCGACGGTCGCGCGTGGGCCGGAGGCCGTCCGGACGCGGCTCGCGGCGCTGGCGGCCGAGGGGGCCGGGGCCGCGATCGCGGATTCCGTCTTCGACCGCGATCTCGAGACGGTCGGGGCCGTGGCGCTCGCGCATCGCGCCTCGGTCGGGGCGTCCGGCCTCGGGCTCGGCCTCGCGCGCGCGCTCGTCGCGTCCGGCCGGGTCGTGGCCCGACAGGGGGCCGTGTCGACGGGCGATGCGGTCGGCGGGCGCGCCGCCTGCCTCGCGGGTAGCTGCTCCGCCGCGACGCTCGACCAGGTCGCCCGGGCCAAGGCCGCGATGCCGGTCTTCCAGCTCGACGCCGGAGCGCTGCTCGCGGG
>CAXTKM010000049.1:0-9326 GCA_964244795.1 uncultured Enterovirga sp. | reverse complement strand
GACGACGAGGTCGCGCGCGCGCTCGACTGGGCGTTGCCGCGGCTCGCGGACGGCCCGGTCCTGGTCGCGAGCAGCCAGGAATCGGGCGCCGTCTCGGCGCTCCAGGCCCGGCACGGCCGTGCGGAGGCGGGCCACGCCGTCGAGGCGGCGCTCGCGGCCCTGGCCGAGGCGTTCGTGCGTCAGGCAGGCGTCCGCCGCCTCGTGGTCGCGGGCGGGGAGACCTCGGGCGCCGTGGTCGACCGCCTGGCCGTACCGGCGTTCCGGGTCGGCCCGGAGATCGCGCCGGGCGTACCGGTGCTCCGGACGGTCGGGGACGACGACGCCGCCCTCCTGCTCGCCCTGAAGTCGGGCAATTTCGGCGGCCCCAACTTCTTCGCCGACGCGCTCGCGATCATGCGCTGAGGCGGCATCCGCTCCGCTCGAGGCGTTCCGCGTCCTCCGAGGCTCCGCTTCGCTTCGCGTCTCAGAGCCAGACCGAGAATGGCTCGATCCATCCCCTTCGTCATCCCCCGGATCGAGTCCGGGGCAGGCTCCTCAGCATGACGCAGGAAGAGGTTTCCGTTTCGCGTTAGGCTCTCGGAACGAGGATCGCTGCGGACGCCACCCGTGTCCTCATGCTGGAGGCGCCGCGCAGCGGCCTCGAAGCACGCGGCACGGTTGCGGTTCACCGCTTCAGGCGCGTTCCGTATCAAGGGCGCGTTCCCGGGCGAGGTGTTCGATCGCGGCTCTCACACCATTCCGTCCATGCGGCACGCCGAGCTCGACGAAGGCGAGCTCCAGCGCGGAGAGGCAGCCGAGGATCATCGGCTCGTTCAGGTCGCCGAGATGCCCCATCCGGAACGCGTGGCCGTGCAGCGAGCCGAGCCCGCCCGCGACCGAGACGCCGAGCGTCTCCCGGGCATGCGTCCGGATCCTGTCGGCATCCACGCCGGCCCCGGTCCGGACCGCCGTGACCGTGACGGCGCGCTGCTCCGGCACGGCCGCGTTGAACGACAGGGCGCCGGCCTCGCTCCACACCTCCAGCGCGCGATGGACCGCCCCCGAGAGGCGCGCGTGGCGCCGGCAGGCGGCCGGAAGGCCCTCCTCGCGGATGATGTCCAGGGCTTCGCGCAGCGCGAAGAAGAGATGCTCCGGCATCGTGCCGCAGAACTGCGTGTAGTTCTCCTCGCCGAGGCGGGGACCCCAGTCCCAGTAGCGCTGCCGCCGGTCGAGGCCGGCCGAGACCCGGACGGCGCGGTCGTTCGCGGCCAGGATCGCGAGGCCCGGCGGGCACATCAGCGCCTTCTGCGAGGCCGCGATCGCGACGTCGACGCCCCAGGCATCCATCTCGAACGGCATCGCGCCGAGCGAGGCGATCGTGTCCGCGACGAGGAGCGCCGGGTGGCGGGCCGCGTCGATCGCGGCCCGGACCGCCGCGATGTCGCTCGCGATGCCGGTCCCGGTATCGACCTGCACGGCCAGCACCGCCTTGATCCGGCCGGCGCGGTCCTGCCGGAGGTGGTCTTCGATCGCCTGCGGATCGATCGCGTGGCGCCAGTCGCCCGCGATGATCTCGGTCCTGAGACCCAGCGCACGGGCGTGCTCCGCCCAGCTATTCGAGAAATGCCCGATCTCGGGGACCAGCACCGTGTCGCCCGCGACGCAGATGTTCGCGAGCGCCGCCTCCCAGCCGCCATGGCCGTTCGAGGCGTAGACGAAGACGTGTCCCTTCGTCCGGAACACCTCCTTGAGGTCCTGGAAGCAGGAGCGGCCGATCGCCCGGAGGCGCGCGTCGACGAGGTCCATGGGCTGGCGGTGCATCGCCCGGAGCACGCGGTCGGGGATGTGGGTCGGCCCCGGCGAATGCAGAAACTCGTGGCCGATCATGCCCGCTCCCCGGCGGCGAACCCTACCGCGCCCCTCGATCGGACCGACCTACCCGGTCTCGCGCCCGGGTGCCAAGCCTGCCGGCCCCTGAGGGATTGCGTGGAAGGCATGCAGGTTGTCATTCCGGGGCGGCGAAAGCCGAGCCCGGAACCCATAAGCGCTCACGCGGCCGGCGTGGCGCTCCCGTCGTCAGAACCGACAGCGTCGGTGTCTCTGGGTTCCGGGCTCTCGCTTCGCGAGCCCCGGAACGACGGGGGGTGGCAACCGGAAACGTCCTCATGCCGAGGTGCCGCTCAGCGGCCTCGAAGCACGCAATGTCGTACGATCGCCCCCGGTTCAGCTCCCGCGATACGTCGAGTAGCTCCAGGGCGTGACCGCGAGCGGCACGTGGTAATGCGCCTCCGGTTCCGCGATGCCGAACCGGATCGGGATCACGGACAGGAAGGGCTCTGCCGGCAGGGCATGGCCCTGGGCGGCGAAATACGGGCCGACCTGGAAGGCGAGCTCGTAGAGGCCGATCCGGAGCGGCTCGCCCGCGAGGAGCGGCGCGTCGAGCCGTCCATCCCGGTTCGTTCGGGCCGTCCGCATCAGGATGCCGGGGCCGCCGTCCGAGAGGTCGCGCAGCTCGACCGCGACACCTGCGGCCGGGCGCCCGCAGGTCGTGTCGAGGACGTGTGTCGTCAGGCTGCCGGTCGTGACGGGCGCGCCCGGCCCCTCGACCCGGTCGGCGATCCTGAGGCGTGTCACGAAGAAGATCTGGCGCAGCGCCTCGTCCAGCTCCGCGTCCGGCGTCCCGCCGAGGCGGCGCTCGGCCTCGTCCAGGATCGAGCGCCGGGTGTGGCGCCGGACGCAGATCAGGAACGGGAAGCCGAATCGCTCGCGATAGGCCGTGTTCAGGGCGCGGAGGCGCCGGGCCTCCTCCGTGGAGAGCCGGTCGAGGCCGGCGCTGCCCTGTTCGGACACCGATTCGCTCGTCATCGCGCCGCTCTCCGCCTCCCGGCCGGCGAGCTCCGGATGGTTGCGGACGAGCGCCAGCCGGTCGGCCGGCGCGGCACCCTCGATCCGGGCGAACATCGCCCGGTGCAGCGCCTCGACGGTCGGAAACGGCCGGTCCGCGGCACTCGCTGCCGCGACGAACGGCGCATGCTCGACGATCGGCCCGAGGGCGTCCGCGAAGGCGGCCTCGCTCATCGCATTCAGGGCGTCGAGGGAGATGCGGGCGGTCATGCCGAAGCCCGCCTGGATCCCCGAGACGCGCCCCCCTCTCCCGTTTGGAAGAGGGCCGGGGTGAGGGCCCGCGGCTGGCGACGGAGCCCGCACGGGATCGCCATGTCGATCAGCATCACCCGAACCGCCTCGCCGGTTCGACCGTCTCCGGCCGCGGCACGTCGCGGTAGAGCCGCCGCAGCCTGTCCTGGAAATCCGGCTCGCGCTTCGCGAGCGTCCCGGCGACGGGGTCCTGGCCGGCCAGCATCGTGTCGCTCGCGTCGCGCGAGAAATCCATGACGAAGCGGACGCGCTCGCGCCGCCGCGCCTCCACGATCCCGGGCACGGCCGAGAGCGGCCGGCCGCGCGCGATCGCTTCCGCGACGGCGTCGATCACGACGCAGCCGTCCTCGACGGATTGCGTCGCGCCCTGGCCGAGCGTCGGGATCATCGGATGGGCCGCGTCGCCGACGAGGAGGATCGGCCAGCCCGGGACCGCGAAGGCGATCTCGTCCTCCTGGACCCGGGCCCAGTGGATCTCCGGCACGCGCGCCGCGAGCCCGTCGATCAGGAAGGCCGCCTCGGGCGAGGGCGCCCCCGTCGCGGGCGTGTAGAGCCGGCGGAGCGCGTCCGGCGTCTTCATCGCGTCCGGGATCGCGCCGTCCGGGGTGTCGAGCGGGAAGGCGCCCGCGCAGTAGATCGCCTCGCCCGGCACCCGGAAGGCGAGGAGCCGGTTCGGGCCGTTGAACCACTGCCCGTACTCGTCGATCGGGCAGTCGCGTCCGGCGGGCAGCAGCACGCGGTACATCGAGACGCCGAGATGCCGGGGCGCGGGCGGCCCGACCCGCGCCTCGCGGATCCGCGAGTAGCGCCCGTCGGCCGCGACCACGAGGTCGAAATCCTCCGTGATCGGGCCGTCGGGCCCGGTCCAGGCGAGCCGGACGCGGCCCCCCGGAGCGCGGGTCGCGCCCTCGACCTCCGCCCCGTACCGGATCGCCACGCCGTCGCGCAGGATGCGGTAGAGCTCGGCCCAGCGGATCCGGAAGCCGAAATCATCCGCGACGTCGGCGAGATCGAGGTCGAAGAGCCGCGTCCCGTCCGTGAGGTCGACCGTCCAGCGCCGCCAGGGGATCGAGGCCGCGACCACGGTTCGGGCGAGATCGGGCAGGTGAGCCCTGAGCGCCGTCACCGCGTTCGGGCCGACGTTCAGGCCGGTGCCGGCCTCGCTGTGGTCGCTCTCGCCGGCACGCTCGAAGCAGGTGACGTCGACGGTGCCGAGCGCCGCGAGACCGCGTGCCGCGATCGCGCCTGCGACGCCGGCACCGACGATCGCGATGCGGGGGCGGCGGGAGCGCGGGCGGGTCTCGGTGCGAAGGTCCGGCATGGCGGGTTCCGGCGGGCGCCAGGGGCGTGCCAATGAGGGGCGAGGCAACCGATATGCCACGGGGGCTCAGCCCCGCTCCGCGATGACCGCGACGAGCCCGCCCCCGTCCGGGCCCTGATGCTCCGCGCCGCCCGACACGAAGAGCTGGGTCTCGCCCGTCACCGCGGCCACGAGCCCGCCGACGGCGCCCCGGATGTGGCGCTGCGCGTTCATGTCGCCGTCGTTCAGCATCGTGTGCGGCCGGCCGCGGATCAGGCCGTCCCGGGCCGGCTCGCACTTGACGAAGACCGCCCGGAGACGCGCCGCCTCGGCCGGCGAGAGGCTCGGGTCCGGCGACAGGCCGAGGTCGCGGAGCACGGCCGCGACGGCCGGCAGGTCGAGCGCGTCCCGCATCGTGCGGTGCGCGATCCCGAGCGGCCCGGACCAGCCCCGGCTCATCCCGAAGACCACGACCTCGTTCGTGGAGACCTCCTGGCCGGCCGAGATGCTGGCCACCGCGGACAGCACGTGACGATCCCGGAGGACCGCCGCCTTGCATGCCTCCTCCGGCGATGCCTCGCCCAGCGCGAGCGCGACCCCGAGCGCGGAGGCGGCCCGGCCGAAGGCCATGAGCTTGTCCGGCTCGACGCTCCGGCAGGGATGCCCGGCCGCCTCCGCGGCCATGATCGCGGCGAGCGCCGGGGCAGGCCCCTTCACCTGCACGAGGTGGATGTCGGCCACCCGCTCGATCGCGGCGTCCGCCATCGCGGCCAGGACCGCCGCCGCGGTCGCGTCGATCTGGGCCTGCCGGCCGATCGCCGAGGGCGGCAGCGGGACGCTCATCGCGACCCCGATCGCGAGCGCCGGGCCCGCGGCCGCGCCGGGCGTCGCAGGTCCGGCGGTGAAGACCGTGTAGTGCGGCGACAGGACGCCCTCGACCCCGCCCGAGAAGACGAACGGGATGCGGGCCGTCACCGCCGCCCGGGTCTCGCCGAGCGCGCTCGCGATGAGGTCGGAGAGCGCCAGGGTCAGGAACCCCCGCGTGTAGTCGTTGACGAGGCCGTTGCCGTGCGTCTTGCCGATGACGGCGACGATCCGGCGGGGATCGATCGCGCCTGCCTCGATCGCGGCGCGGAGCGGCCCCACATCGCCCGGATCGGCGAGTCCGAACCGCACCGCATCCGCTTGCATCGCGCCCCGCATGGTCTCACCCTCATGGTCCTCCGCGACGGGAGGAACGGTGCCGGCGATCCGAGCCGCAGGCCGCCTCTGGCCTGCTCCTTGCTCACACGGCGGGCAACCCCGACCTCGTTTCCCTGCAATGCCTGGAGCCAAAGCCATGACCCGAGCCACGACCCATCTCGATCGAGCCGCAACGCTGCCGCGCCGCCGCGCCGCGCTCGCCCTCGCCCTCGGGGCGAGCGTCCTCGCCTGGGGTGCCGGGTCGGCCCATGCCCTCGACAAGGCCGCGATCCTGCTCCCGGGCTCCATCAACGACCAGAGCTGGAACGCCAACGGGTTCCAGGGCGCCGAGAAGCTCAAGGCGAAGGGCTGGGAGGTCGCCTACTCGGAGAACGTCGCGCCGGCCGACATGGGCGAGGCCATGCGGGACTACGCGAGCCGCGGCTACACGCTGGTGATCGGGCACACGGGCCGCTTCCTGTCGGCCGCGCAGCAGATCGGACCCGATTTCCCGAAGACCGTCTTCGTGGTCGGCTCGGGCGCGGCCGGCGCCGGCAAGAACGTGACCTCGGTCGACTACGACAACGTCCAGTTCGGCTATCTCATGGGCGTCCTTGCCGCGAAAATGAGCAAGACCGGGAAGGTCGGGTCCGTGAACGGCCTCGAGGGGCTGCCGAACGTCGTCGCCCAGGTGGGCGGGTTCCGCAGGGGCGCGAAGAGCGTCAACCCGAACATCGAGGTGAAGGTCGTCTACATCCAGAACATGGAGGACGCGGCCGAGGCCAAGGAGGCCGCGCTGAGCCTCATCGCGGGCGGGGCCGACTTCATCGCGGGCAAGCTCAATGCCGGCCATGCGGGCATCATCCAGGCCGCGAAGGAGAAGGGCGTCATGGCCTACGGCCGCTCGCTCGGCCACAGCGCGATCGCGCCGGACAACGTCGCGACGAACATCCTCGAGCGCTGGGGCGACATGTACGGCACCGCGGGCGACGAGGCGAAGGCCGGCACGCTCGGCGGCAAGTTCCAGGTCTACGGCCTCGGCTCGACGGGCTCGACCGGCTCCGAGCTCGGCTACATGGACGGGAAGGTGTTCAACCCGAAGGTCCCGGCCGACGCGATCGCCGCCGTGGACGCGACCAAGGCCGCCTGAAGGTCGAGGTGACGAAGGCGGATGCGCGCGGCGGGGTGTGATCTCGCTCCGTTGACGCTGGGGTCGATCGGTATGCACGCGCGCCGTCCCTCCCCCTTGCGGACCTGGCTCTGCCCGGCAGGAGGGTCGAGCCGCAGCGAAGCGGAGGGCCGGGGTGGGGGTCGTCCCGCACGCTCTTTCCTATCCGAGTTCGCGACACGACCCCCACCCCGGTTCGCGCCTTCGGCGCGACTCGACCCTCCTGCCGGGCAGAGCCCGGTCCGCAAGGGGGAGGGACGGCGTTCGGGTCGAGCCGCGCTTTGACCACGAACACGGGGGGAGACGCCCCGCCCGCCCTCGAGATGCTCGGCATCACGAAGAGCTATGGCGCCGTGCGGGCGAACCGTGGCATCGACTTCGCGGTCGGGCGGGGCGAGATCGTCGGGCTGCTCGGCGAGAACGGGTCCGGCAAGAGCACGCTGATGAAGGTGCTCTTCGGCATGGTGCGCCCGGATGACGGCCGGGTCGTGCTGAAGGGCCGCGAAGCCGCGATCGGGTCGCCGGCCGACGCGCTCGCGGCCGGGATCGGCATGGTCCACCAGCACTTCATGCTGGTCGGCGCGATGAGCGTCGCGGACAACGTCATGCTGGCGCTGCCGCGGTCCGGCCGCTGGCTCCGCCGCGACGCCGTCGCGGCCGAGATCGCCGCAGCCAGCCGCGACTACGGGCTCGACCTCGATCCGCGGTCGCCGATCGACGCGCTCTCCTTCGGGATGCGCCAGCGGGTCGAGATCGTGAAGCTGATCCTCGGCGGCGCGGACCTCCTGATCCTGGACGAGCCGACCTCGAACCTCTCCGCTCCGGAGGTCGCGAGCCTCCTCGCCATCATGAAGCGGCTCGCGGCCGAGGGCCGCGCCATCGTGTTCATCTCGCACAAGCTCGGCGAGGTCCTCGACGTCTGCGACCACGTCGTCGTGCTCCGCGACGGCGCCGTCGCGGGCCGACGCCCCGTCGCGGGCGCGAGCCGCGAGGACCTCGCCCGCCTGATGGTCGGACGCGAGCTCGCGCCGGCGGCTCCGCCGCGCAGCGGCGCGCCGGCCGGTGTCCTGTTCTCGGCCGGGGGGCTCCGGACGGCGCCGGGCTCAGGCGTGGTGCTGCGCGACCTCGGCTTCGTGATCCGGGCGGGCGAGATCCTGGCCGTCGCCGGCATCGACGGAAACGGGCAGACCGAGCTCGGCGAGGTCCTGTCCGGGACGCGCGGGGCGGCGGGCGGGCGCGTGCGGCTCGGCGATCACGACCTCGGCCACCTTCCGCCCGGCCGGCGGCTCGCGGCCGGCCTCGCCTACATCCCGGTCGACCGCGGCGGCACGAGCCTCGTGCCCGGCATGACGGTCGCCGAGAACCTCGCGCTGCGGGACGTCGACGGGCCGGGCCTCAGCCGTTTCTTCTGGCTCAGGCTCGGCCGCATCCGGGCCGAGGCCGCGAGCAGGATCGCGGCCTATGCGATCCGCTGCTCGGGCCCGGACGCGCCGGCCCGCTCGCTCTCCGGCGGCAACCAGCAGAAGATCGTCGTCGCGCGCGAGCTCGGCCGCGGCCCGAGGGCGGTGGTCGCCGTGCAGCCGACCTGGGGTCTCGATCCCGGCGCGACGCGATTCGTCCAGGATTCGATCCGGGCGCTCCGGGACGCGGGCGGCGCCGTGCTCTACATCTCGGCCGAGCTCGAGGAGGTGCTGGAGATGGGCGACCGGATCGCGGTGCTGCACGAGGGCCGGCTGTCGCGTCCGCGCGCCCGCCAGGAGATCGACATCACCGAGATCGGCCTCCTGATGGCCGGCGATCCGGCGCTCTGGCGCGCCGACGGCGCCCGCGCGCTCGCGGCATGAGCGCACCCGCAGCCGACGTCCTGGCCGCGCCGCCGGCCGCCTCGCGCGCGAACCGGCTCGTCCGCCGGGACGCGACGGCCGCGATCCTGTCGGCGCTCCTCGCGTTCGGGCTCGCGCTCGCGATCGGCGCGCTCCTGATCCTGGGCTCGGGGCGCGATCCGATCGCGGCCTATGGCGCGCTCGCCGTCGGCGCCTTCGGGTCGGCCGACCGGATCGCCTTCGCGCTGAACAAGGCGACGCCCTACTGCCTCACCGGGATCGGGGTCGCGCTCTGCTTCCGGGCGAAGATCATCAACATCGGGGGCGAGGGCCAGATCGCGCTGGGCGGCATCGCGACGACCTGGGTCGCGCTGAACGGGACGGCGCTGCCGGCGGCCTGGCTCCTGCCCGCGGCGCTCGCGGCCGGGATCGCGGCCGGGGCGGCCTGGGCCGGGCTCGCGGCCGCGATCCGGCTCTCGCGCGGCGTGCACGAGGTGCTGTGCACGCTGCTCCTCAACTTCATCGCGCTCCTGCTCGTGGCCGAGGCCCTGAAGGGCGACATGGGCGAGCCGGGCGCCGGCTTCCCGCAATCGCCTCTGCTCCCGGCCGAGTCCTGGCTGCCGCGCTTGCCCGGCTCGACGCTCCACCTCGGGATCGCGATCGCGGCCGTGGCGGCCGTCGCGGGCTCGCTCTATCTCTGGCGGACGACCTTCGGGTT
>CAXTKM010000048.1:0-19526 GCA_964244795.1 uncultured Enterovirga sp. | reverse complement strand
GCGCTCCTCTCCGTGTCATTCCGGGGCGGCGAAGCGGAGCCCGGAACCCATAAGCGCCGACGTCAGGTATGACGGTGTCGGCGCCTTGCTAGAGACGTAAGCGGATATGGGTTCCGGGCTCTCGCCTCGCGAGCCTCGGAATGACACCGTAGCACCCGCGCAAAAGTCTCCAGCGGCCGGGCATACCTTCTCGCCAGGCTCGGAGGCTCCGAGCGAGACCTTGCGGATCATACCATGCCCGACATCGTCATCTCCGAGTTCATGGACGAGGCAGCGATCCGGGACGGGCTCGCGGGGCTCGACGTCCTCTACGACCCCGGCCTCGTCGACCGTCCCGACGACCTGAGAGCCGCGGTCGCGGTCGCGCGGGCGCTGATCGTCCGGAACCGGACGCAAGTCCGGGGCGACCTCCTGGCGGCCGGCACGACGCTCGAGTCGATCGGCCGGCTCGGCGTCGGGCTCGACAACATCGACGTCGAGGCCTGCCGGGCACGGGGCATCGCGGTCTATCCGGCGACGGGCGCGAACGACGTCTCGGTCGCCGAATACGTCGTCGGGGCCGCGCTGTTCCTGCTCCGCGGCAGCTACTACGCGACCTTCGAGGTGATCGCCGGGCGCTGGCCGCGCGAGCGGCTGATCTCCGGCCGCGAGATCTCCGGGAAGCGGCTCGGCCTCGTCGGCTTCGGGTCGATCGCCCGCGAGACCGCCCGACGGGCCGCCGCGCTCGGGATGCGGGTCGCGGCGCACGACCCCTACGTGAAGCCGGACGATCCGGCCTGGGAGGCTTCGGGATTCCGGGTCGAGGCCCTCGGCCTCGACGATCTCCTGCGGACCTCCGACGTCGTGTCGCTGCACGTCCCCCTGACGCCCGAGACCCGGAACCTCCTCGACGCGAAGCGGCTGCGGCTCCTCCGGCGGGACGCGATCGTGATCAATGCCGCGCGCGGCGGGATCGTCGACGAGGCGGCGCTCGCGGACGCCCTGAAGGAGGGCCGGCTCGGCGGCGCCGCGCTCGACGTCTTCGCGACGGAACCCCTCCCCGAGGAGGCCGGGAGCGTCTTCGGGGGCTGCCCGAACATCCTCCTCACGCCGCACATCGCGGGCCTGACCGCCGAGGCGAACGCGCGCGTGTCCTCCGTGACGGCGGAGAACGTGCGCCGGCATCTCCTGGGGGAGGGAGCGCGGTGAACCCGCCGGCGAACGTCCCGGCCGTCATTCCGGGGCTCGCGAAGCGAGAGCCCGGAACCCATAGACGCCGACGGTCTCGGCCATGACGCCGTGGGTGTCTCATCGACGGCGTCGGCGTTTATGGGTTCCGGGCTCGGCTTCGCCGCCCCGGAATGACAACCGGCGTTCGTGCGAAGGTCGGAAGGACGACGAGGTGAGGGACAGAATCATGAACCTGACCAGCACAGGCGGACCGCCTCCATGCCGAACCTGACCCTCGCCGAAGCCGAATCCCTCGTGGTCCGGACGCTCGTCGCGTCCCGCACGGCCGAGCCGAACGCGCGCGCCGTCGCCCGGGCCCTCGTCGGGGCCGAGGCGGACGGGCTGAAGGGGCACGGGCTGTCGCGCCTGCCCTCCTACGCGGCCCAGGCGCGCGTCGGAAAGGTCGACGGCTTCGCCGAGCCCGCCGTGACGCGGCCGCGGCCCGCCATCGTCGCGGTCGATGCCGCGCACGGCTTCGCCTACCCGGCGCTCGACGCCGCGGTCGCGGGGCTGCCGGCCGTCGCGCGCGAGCAGGGCGTCGCGGTCGCGCCGATCCGGCGCTCGCATCATGGCGGCGCGGCCGGCCATCCGGTCGAGCGGCTGGCGGAGCAGGGGCTGGTCGCGCTCCTCTTCGCGAACACGCCGTCCGCGATCGCGCCGCATGGCGGCAGCCGGGCCGTGTTCGGCACGAACCCCATCGCGTTCGCGTGCCCGCTCCTCGGGCGTCCGCCGATCGTGGTCGACCTCGCGCTCTCGAAGGTGGCGCGCGGCAACATCATCGCGGCGAAGCAGCGCGGCGAAGCCATCCCGGAGGGCTGGGCGCTCGACCGGGACGGGCGCCCGACGACCGATCCGACCGCCGCGCTCGCGGGCACGATGGTGCCGCTCGGCGACGCCAAGGGCACGGCGCTGGCCCTCATGGTCGAGCTGCTGGCGGCCGGGCTCACCGGCGCCGTCTACGCGGCCGACGCCTCGTCCTTCATGGATGCCGAGGGTCCGCCACCGGGGACGGGCCAGCTCATCCTCGCGCTCGATCCCGAAGCGCTCGGCGGCCCGGGCGGGCTCGAGCGTTTCGCGGCGCTCGCGGCCTCGATCGAGGCGCAGGACGGGGCGCGTCTCCCGGGCGCGCGCCGGCTCGAGAACAGAGCGCGCGCGGCCCGGGACGGGCTCGTGGTCGCGGACGCGCTGCTGGCCGAGATCGGGGCCGTCTAAGGACGTCACGACGCCATGCCCTCCCCCGAGGGCAGGGTGGCCCCTCCCTACCGCAGCGCGTTCTTCACGAACCGCCCGTCCTTCAGGATCGCCGGCATGTGGGCGCCCTGACGGGTCAGGAGCGCGAGATCGGCCAGGGGATCGCCGTCGACCACGATGAGATCGGCGTAGGCACCCGGCACGATCGCCCCGATGCGGCCCTCCTGGCGGAGCAGCGTCGCGGCGTGGCTGGTCGCGGAGCGGATCACCTCGATCGCGGGCAGGACCTGGCCCCGGATCACGAACTCCTCCGACTGGTGGCGGTGCATCGGGCCGAGGAGGTCCGTCCCGTACGCCATCGTGACCCCGGCCTCCCGCAGGATGCCGAGCGATTCGAGGCCGGCCAGCCGGACCTGGTCGATCTTCGCGACCGAGGCCGCGGGAAGTCCGAGCGAGGCGCCCTCCTGCTTCAGCTTCTCGAAGGTGACGAGGGTCGGGCAGGCGATCGCGCCGCGCTCGCGCATCAGCCGCGCGGTCTCGGGCCGGATCAGGTTCGCGTGCTCGACGGAGTGGACGCCGCACTCCACCGCGCGCCGGATCGCCTCGTCGGTGTAGAGGTGGCCCGCGACATAGGTCTGGGCGTTCGCGGCCTCCTCGACCATGGCCGTGATCTCGTCCCGCGAGAACCCCAGGAACGCGATCGGGTCGGTCGGCGAGGCGACGCCGCCATTCGCCATGATCTTGATGAACTCCGCCCCGCGGCGGATCTCGTCGCGGGCCGCGTGCCGGCAGGCATCGACCCCGTCCGCGACCCGCCCGAGGGCGCCGAGGCGCCGCCCCTGGTAGCCGAAATCGCGCTCCTCGACCCGGCCGCGCAGGTCGCCGTGTCCGCCGGTCTGCGAGATCGCCTTGCCGCAGATCACGAGGCGCGGCGCCTCGATCAGCCCCTCCTCGATCGATTGCACGAGCGCGTGCGTCGCCCCGCCGAGGTCGCGCACCGTCGTGAAGCCGCGGCCCAGCATCTCGCGCATGATCCGGGCCGCCCGGAACGCCACGAGGGCGTCCGGCAGGAGCGCGTTCGCGCCGAGGTCGGCGGTGGTCGCGATCACGTGGACGTGGCAGTCGATCAGGCCCGGCATCAGGGTGCGGCCGGCGAGGTCGATCGTGGTCGCGCCCTCGCGACGGATCGGCCGGTCCGAGACCTCGCGGATCAGGCCGTCCTCGACGAGGACCGAGAAGCCAGGGCGACGCTCGTCGGCGGAGCCGTCGAGGAGCGCCGCGTTCGTGAACAGGAGGGGAGCGGTGTCGGTCATCGCGGTCGTGTAGCCGAACCGCACACTGGGTTCCACACGCGCGCGCCTCGACCAGGGCGGTCACGCCGAAGCGATTCCCGTCGCCGGACGCGGCCCCTTTTCCGCCCTGCCGATCCGGAGTTCGGCGACGTCATGATTCCAGGGTGAGGTGACCCGCGAACCGATGAACATCTCCATCGTGTCTTATAAGGCAGGATTTACGAGAACCGAAGCCCAGGACGCCTGGGGTCAGGCGAAGCCGAGGTCGATCGAGGACCGGGGGTCAATCGAGGCGGGGGAGAGGTCGAGGCAGGGAGAGGTCGGGGTGCTCGCGCCCGTGCTGGCTCTCGGTATCGGGGGTTGATGCGTCGCTCACGGCTCCGCTGTTCGGGGATCGGCCCGCCGCTCGAAGCGTCGCCCGCGTGGCGATCGCCAGGGCCACGGTTCCGCCCCGCTTGCGCCCTTTGCCCGCCGCTTTACCGACCGAGCTTCCGCCAACGTCCGGCTGGAGCGGGCTCGGGGTCGTCAACCCCCTGGCTTCGGGTCTGCCCCGGTCGGACGGGTCTCGCCGGGGCGCGCGTCGGCCACCCCCGAGGAGGGGCCTCGTCCGCTCAGGCCCCGAGGCCGAGTGCGGCCCGGACGCGGCGGTGGTAGCCGTAGACGTCGTCGAAGGTCCTGACCTCGCCCGCCTCGTCCACCGAGACCGTGAAATACGCGAGGTGGACCGGCAGCTTGTCGGAGAGGGTGATCATCCGCTCGCCGTAGCCGATCAGGCTCTTCAGCCGGGCCTCGGTCCAGGCCGCCCCGAGGATGCGGCCGCCGAGCGCGAAGGGCTGCTCCACCCGGACGCAGCCGTGGCTGAAGGCGCGCTGGGCCGAGCCGAACAGGTTCCGGTTCGGGGTGTCGTGCAGATACACGGCGTGGTCGTTCGGAAACATGAACTTGATGTAGCCGAGCGCGTTCCTGGGCCCCGGCGGCTGCCGGACGGAGACGGACGAGCCGCGCCGGACGACGCTGTACCCGCGCCGCGAGGCGTATTCCGGGTCCTTCGCGAGGCCGGGCAGGATCTCCTTGCGGAGGATCGAGGGCGGGATGAACCAGGACGGGTTCACGATGGCGTGGTCCATCGTGCCGGAGAAGATGGGGGTCGGGGTCGCGGCCCGGCCGGCGATGACCCGGGTCTCGTGGGTGACCCGCCCGTCCTCGATCAGGCGGAGCCGGTACTCGGGCACGTTCACGAGGATCTGGCGCGGAGCCATTTCGGCCGGCAGCCACCGCCAGCGCTCCATGTTCGCGACGATGTCGCCTTCGAGGCGCGGGCTCGGGGCCTTCGCGAGACCGAGGGTCGGGCCGCCCGCGGACGCGAGAGCGGCGCCGCTCGACCGGACGAGAGGACCCGAGGGCCGGCTCGCCCGGATCTCGGCGAGCTTGTCCCGGAGCGCCCGGTAGCCGGGATAGACCGGCTGGTAGCCGAGCAGCACGCGGTCCGGATCGGGGCTCCCGGCCAGCGCCGGCAGCACGGCGTCGAGGCCCGGGACGCTCATCTTCGGGGTGATCAGCCCCGAGATGCGGGAGGGCTCGAGACGGCCGCCGCGCGCGTCCCGCGCGTAGAGATAGGCGACAGCGCTCAGCTTCAGCTCGGCCTCCGCGAGTTCGCCCGCACCGAGCGGGGCCGAGCCGGCGGCGAGGTTCGGGACGGGATAATCGGCCGGGTCGAGCCCGTCCTCGTCCGCCCGGGCGAGACGCCGCGCGACGGCGCGGCCCGCGTCGTTCCAGGCGCCGTCCGCGAGCCAGAGCGGCCGGAAACGGTTCGCGCCGTAGAAGGCGCCCAGCGCCTCGCGGTCGCGACGCGACAGTTTCGCGGGCAGCGGCAGCTTCGGGTCGGCGAGCCGGAGCTGGAGCGCCTCGGGCAGGACGTCGGCTGCCGTGATCACGACCGCGGCAGGCGCCTCCGGCTCGAACGGGGCCGGGGTCGCGGTCTGGAGCACCGGGGCGGCACCGGCCTCGGGGGCCGGAACCTCGACCGCGATCTCCGGCTGCTCCGGGAGGACGAAGGCGAGCTCGGGAGCGTCCGCGATCTCGGACCCGAACGCGCCGGAGACGGGCGCGAGGACGAGGGAGGTGAGGACGAGGAGAGAGGCGCCGAAGAGCCAGCCGCCCGAGTGACGCGCGCCCATGTGATTCCCCGTCGCGGTCAGCCGCTCCGTCCGCTGTGGAACGTTCCTCGATGCTTCGCTATCTCCCGGATGCAACACCGGCCGGAGATGCGATCCGAACGCCCCGAAGCCTGCGCGAGGGGTTAACCGAATCTCCGGCCGGGGCTCGTCAGAGCTTGGCTCAAACGCCGATGTCCGGCTACCATCATCCTCATGCCGGAGACCTCTGCACGAACGCGTCCGCTGTCATTCCGGGGCTCGCGAAGCGAGAGGCCGGAACCCATAAACGCTGACATCCCCAGCCTGAAGGCCGCCGGTGTCCTATCGGGAACGTCAGCGCTTATGGGTTCCGGGCTCGGCTTCGCCGCCCCGGAATGACAGGCCGGACCTCGTGCAAAGGTCTCGTTCGTTCCGGCTCTTCAGACCCGGCCGAGCGCCCGGAGCACGAGCTCGGGCGTGATCGGGATCTCGGTGATCCGGACGCCCAATGGCGCCAGCGCGTCGTTCACGGCGTTCGACACCGCCGCCGCCGCGCCGGCCGTGCCGGCCTCGCCGACGCCCTTCGCGCCGAGCTCGGATTCGAGCGTCGGCGACGACACGTGGCCGACCTCGATGTCCGGCATCTCGCCCGACATCGGCACGAGATAGTCGGCCATGTTTCCGTTCAGGAGCTGGCCTTCCGGCGAGTAGACGCAGTGCTCGTAGAGCGCGGGGCCGAGCCCCTGGACCACGCCGCCCCGGACCTGCTCGTCGACCAGCATCGGGTTGATGATCGTCCCGCAATCGTCGACGCACCAGTGCTTCAGGAGCCGGATGAAGCCGGTCTCGGTGTCGACCTCCAGCCAAGAGGCCTGGATGCCGTTCGTGAACGCGAAGGGGTATTGCCGCGGGACGTAGTGGCGCGTCGCCACGAACTCCGCTTGCACGCCGGGCGGCAGCGTGTCCGGCCGGAAATAGGCGACGCGGGCCACCTCCTCGACGCTGACGCGCTCGCGCCCGTCGGCCCTGTCGATGACCTGGCCCTCACGGATGTCGAGCGTGCCGGGCGCGCTCTGCAGGATCGCGCCCGCGACCGCGAGGACGTTCTCGCGGAGCGCCTTGCCGGCCTGGAGCGCGGCCTCGCCCCCGATACCGGCGGCGCGGGACGCCCAGGTGCCGCCGCCATAGGGCGTGTTGTCGGTGTCTCCGGAGATCACCCGCACGCGCTCGATCGGCACGCCGAAGCTGGTCGCCACGATCTGGGCCGTGATCGCCTCCGCCCCCTGGCCCTGCTCGGTGATGCTCGTCTGCGCGACGACCGTGCCGGTCGCGTCGAGCCGCACCGTCACGCCGTCCTGCGACGAGATCCGGGCGCCGCCCACGCCGTAGAAGGCCGCGCTCGGGTTCGCGATCTCGATGAAGCTCGCGATCCCGATACCGCGATAGATTCCGCGGTCCCGGCACGCGGCCTGATCGGCCCGGAGCGCATCGTAGCCCATCATGTCGAGGAGCTTGTCCAGGCAGGCATGGTGCGAGAGCGCCTCGAACCTGAGCCCGGAGGCCGAGACGCTCGGATGCGCGTCGTCCCGGATCAGGTTCCGGCGCCGGATCTCGACCGGGCTCATCCCGATCGCCTCGGCGGCGAAATCGACCAGCCCCTCGGTGACCGAGCAGGCGACCGGGTGGCCGACGCCGCGGTACTGGCACATCACGTTCTTGTTCTGGAACACGACGCGAGCGACAGCCCGGTAGTTCGGGCAGGTGTAGGGGCCGCCGGTCAGGTTGACGACCTGGTTCGCCTCGATTCCGCTGGTGCGCGGATACATCGAATACGGCCCGATCCCGGTCAGGTCGTCGATCTCGAACCCGGCGATCGTGCCGTCCCGCATCACGGCGATCTTGCCATGGACCCGGTGGTCGCGGGCGTGGATGTCGGTCACGAAGCTCTCGAGCCGGTCGGCCACGAACTTCACCGGCCGGCGCAGCATCTTCGACAGCGCGACGGTCGCCATCTCGTCCGCGTAGCAATGGACCTTGATCCCGAAGGAGCCGCCGACATCCTTGCAGATGACCCGGACCTGGTCTTCCCGCAGCCCGAGGTGCTTCGCGAACAGGTTCTGCATCATGTGGGGCGCCTGGTGCCCCTGATAGACGGTGAGACGCTCCTCGCCCGGGTTCCAGTCGGCCACGATCGCGCGCGGCTCGAGGGTGACCCCGGTGTGGCGCCCGAACCGGAACGTCGCCTCGACGACGTGGTCGGCCCCCTCGAAGGCGCGGTCGACCTCGCCTGCATCGAGCCGACGCTCGAAGGCGAGGTTGTCGCCGAGCTCCGGGTGGATCACGGGCGTCGCGGGATCGAGCGCCGTCTCCATGTCGGTCGCGACCGGCAGGTCCTCGTAATCGACCGCCACGCGCTCGGCCGCGTCCTCGGCCTCGGCCCGGGTGCCGGCCACGACCGCGGCCACGGCCTCGCCCTGCCAGCAGGCACGCTCGGGCGCCATCGCGTGCTGGGGCGCCGATTTCAGGCCCTTCAGGTGCGTCAGCACGCCGACCCAGGGCGTGCAGATTGCGGCCATCTCGGTCCCGGTGACGACCGCGATCACGCCCGGCGCCCGTTTCGCCTCTTCGGCGTCGATCGACACGATCCGGGCATGCGCGTGCGGCGAGCGAACGAAGGCGACATGCGCCATGCGGGGCAGGACGAGGTCGCTCACGTATTGCCCGCGGCCCCGGAGCAGGCGCGGCAGGTTCGGGCGCGGGACGGCGCGCCCGATATAGCTGTTCGGCCGGTCGAGGACGCTGAGGCCCCGGCCGGTGTCGATGCCGTCGCTCATGTCGCCACTCCGGCGATGTCCGCCGCCCCCGATGCGCCGCGCGACCGCGCCACCTCTTCCACGGCATCCACGATCGCGTGGTAGCCCGTGCAGCGGCAGTAGTTTCCGCCCATGTGGTCGCGCACCGTGTCGCGGCTGGGCGTCGGTTCTCGGGACAGCAGCTCCTGCGCGGTCAGCAGCATGCCGGGCGTGCAGTAGCCGCATTGCGCGGCGTTGCGGGCGTGGAAGGCCGCGAGCAGGTCGTCGATCTCGCCGGAATCGGCCACGCCCTCGATCGTCTCGACTCGGGCGCCATCGGCCTGCACGGCGAGGACGAGGCAGCCTCGCACGATGTCGCCGTCGAGCCGGACCGTGCAGGCGCCACAGACGCCGTGCTCGCAGCCGAGATGCGTCCCTGTGAGGCCGAGCGCATCGCGCAGGAAGTCCGCGAGATGCGTGCGGGGCAGCACGCGCGCCGTGACGCGCTCGCCGTTCACCACGAGTTCGATCGGTCGAGGTTCGCTCACGCGCGCAGTCTTTCGGGTTCTACCGTTCCGGCCATTGCGGCGGGGGCGATCTCGGCCAGGGCGCGGGCCAGCAGCACGCGGGCGAGGTGCAGCCGGGTCGCGGCCGAGGCCTGGAGGTCGTCCTGCGGCTCGAGATCGTGGGCCAGCGCGGCCTGCGCGTCCGCCACCACGTCCGGTGTCGGCGCGCGACCGACGATCCTGTCCGCGGCAGCGGCCGCGAGCGTCGGGCGCGAGCCGATCGAGAAGAAGACCGGCCGGAACTCCGTCACCACCCTGCCGTCGAGACGGGCCGTGGCCGCGAGCCCCGCGATCGCGTAGTCGCCGGCCCGGCGCGCCAGCTCCCCGAACGAGCAGCGCGTGTCCGCCTCGGCGCGCGGGATCTCGATCGCGGTCAGGATCTCGTCCTCCGCGAGCGCCGTCTCGTAGACCCCGAGGAAGAAGTCCTCCGCCGCGATCTGGCGCTCGCCGCCCTGCCCCTCGACGACGATCGTGGCCCGGAGCGCGACCGCGCAGGCCGGGAGCTCGGAGGCGGGGTCGCCCTGCGCGAGGTTGCCCCCGATCGTGCCGCGGTTGCGGATCGCCGGATGGGCCACGTGGGCGATCGCCCGGCCGATCAGGGCTGCGTGCTCCGCGAGCTCCGGCGAGCGCAGGAGGTCCACATGCCGGGTCGTGGCGCCGATCCGGACGTGGCCGTCCGCGACCGCGATGCCGCGCAGAGCCTCGATCCGGCCGATGTCGATCAGGATCCCGGGCTGCTGCAGCCGCAGGTTCAGGGCCGGGAGCAGGCTCTGCCCGCCGGCCACGATCTTCGCGCCGTCGCCGTGGCGCGCGAGAAGCGCCAGCGCGTCCGCGAGCGTCTCGGGCCGCGCGTAGTCGAAGGCGGGTGCCTTCAAGGGTGATCCTCCCGGCGTTCTTGGTGCGAAGGAGAGCGGTCGCGCGGTGTCCCGTCAAGAGCACGGTCTCTTCGATTCACGCTTGTCATTCCGGGTCTCGCGAAGCGAGAGCCCGGAACTCATAAACACTAGCGATTTTGCCCCTGACTGTGTGGGTGCCGGGTCGACGATGTCAGCGTCTATGGGTTCCGGGCTCGGCTTCGCCGCCCCGGAATGACGGCCTTGCGTGACCCCGCAAGCCCTTAAGACAACTTGATCTAGCCCGCCCGCGCGCCCTTCCACCAATCCAGGATCTCCGGCCCGTTCCAGTGCACGACGCCCTCGTGCCCGTTCACGTAGTCGTAGATCTCCTCGAGATAGCGGATCCGGTGCGGCTGGCCCGAGATGTAGGGGTGGATCGCGATCGCCATGATCTTGGCCCGCTCCTCGCCCTCACGGTGCAGCCGGTCGAAGCTGTCCTGCGCGCGCTTCAGCCAATAGGGCGACTCGTGATGCTGGATCATCATGGTCGGGATGTCGTTCAGCTCCGCCGTGTAGGGCAGGGTGACGAGCGGCCCCTTCGCGGTCGCGATCTCGGCCGGCTCGTCGTCCCAGAGCCAGTCGCCGATGTACTGGATGCCGGCCTCGGCCAGGAGTTCCGGCGTCTCGAAGGTCTGCGTCAGGCCCGGCCCGAGCCAGCCGATCGGGCGCTTGCCGGTGAAGGACTCGAGCCGGTCCAGCGAGCGGTGGATCGTGCCGCGCTGGTCCTCGAGCCTGTGGATCGGCATCTGGTCCCAGACGTGCCCCATGAACTCCCAGCCGGCGTCGCGGGCCTCGGCCGCGACGCGCTCGTAGTCGTCGCAGACCCGGGCGTTGACCGAGAGCGTCGGCCGGATGCCGAGCCGCTTGTAGAGGTCGAAGAAGCGCCAGACCCCGACCCGCATCCCGTATTCGTGCCAGCCCCAGTTCGGCACGTCGGGCAGGAGGACGTTGCCCTGCGGCGGCGTCAGGATCTGGCGGGCCATCGGCCGGTCGATGTCCCAGACCTCGAGGTTCACGATCGTCCAGATCACGACCCGGGCACCGCCCGGAAGCTTCAGCGGCGGACGGTCGACGATGGCCGAATAGGGCGCGCGGTCGCGTGGGATCATGGACATGGGAGGCTCGCTCTGTCGTTCATCTCTCTGACCCTGGGCGACGCACGCCGCCGATCCCTCCCCCGGGGAGGGCCGAGTCGGCGGAGCCGAACCGGGGTCGGGAACACCCGGCCGGGCACCCCACACGGCTCGCGCTGACGCGCGAGTCTGCCCTCCCCTGCAGGAGAGGGATCAGCCGGGGCGTCCGGCCGACGCTCACTTGATCGCGAGCGGGTTGATCGGCGAGCCGGTCCCGCCCGTGATCACGAGCGGCGGCCCCGTGAACATGAACTCGTAGACGCCATCCTCCGCGCAATCCTCGGCCAGCTCGCGCAGGCTGAACATCTCGCCCATCGTGAGCCCGATCGCCGGGATCACGACCCAGTGCCAGGGCTGCTGGACCTCGGTCGTCTCGTTCGGCCGGACCTCGACGCCCCAGGTGTCGGAGCAGATCGCTGCGATCTCGCGCTCGTGGCACCAGTAGCAGTTCTCGAACTTCACGCCCGGCGCGTCGCCGCCCGCGTAGCCGCCCCAGGCCCCCTCGGCCATGCAGCGCTCCATCTGGCCCGTCCGGACGATCACGAAATCGCCGCGCCGGATCTCGACCCCTTGGGCCTTCGCTGTCGCGTCGAGGTCGTCGTTCGAGATGCCGTAGCCGTCCGCGAGCCAGGGCAGGCCCTTGTACCGGGCGACGTCGAGGAGGACGCCCCGTCCGACCATCTTGTCGCGCGTGTGCTCGATCCCGAGCTCGTGCACGCCGCCGCCGTCGACCCGCCGGGCGTCGCGGCCGCCATACATCTTGTCGTCGAGGAAGATGTGGCCGAGCGAATCCCAGTGGGTCGCGGCCTGGACCGGCATGTTGATCGCGTCGTCCGCGAACCGGAGCTTGTTCGTCTCGTCGAACCGGCCCGCCACCGCGTCCGTGCCGGTCGCCAGCATGGTGTGGATCGGGTTCCAGCGCCCGCCGAAGAGCCCGCTCTGCGGCCCCTTGTTGTCGAGCGGAATGCCGAGCCCGAAGACCTTGCCCTTGCGGACGAGCCTCGCCGAGGCCGTGATCTCGGCCGGGCCGAGATGGTTCAGCGTCCCGATCTGATCGTCGGCGCCCCACCGGCCCCAGTTGCTGAGCGTCTCGGCGGCCTCGTAGATGGCCTTCTTGCCGACCGCGATGTCCATGCGCTGCCTCTCGTGTTTCCCGGACTCCGACTGCCTCGGTCGTCCGCGGCGTCTCCGACGTGCCGGCGCGTCGTCCGCCTCGAAGGATGGCGGCGCCGTGTTCCCAACCGCGATCCTCGGGGGCCGTGCCCGGAGGGTCAAGAGCGGGAGGTGGGCCGGCGCGACAGGGGCCGTTCGATCATGCCGCGGCGTGATGACGGTCGCCCGGAAAGCTGATGGCGGCCGGCCGCTCGGCTCCCCGGACACTCACCCGTCCTCCGCCCCGATCAGCTTCGCGCTCGTCGTGCGGAGGTGGCGCCGCATCGCGTCGGCGGCCCCCGCCCGGTCGCGGCGCGCGACGGCGTCCAGGATCGCCTCGTGCTCGGCGAAGGAGGAGTAATCGGCCGGCGGTCCGTCCGGCCGCGTGTCGAGCCAGGTCCAGATCACGGCGCGCCGGACCTCGTTCACGACGTCGTGCACCGCGACCAGCAGCCTGTTGCCGGCCGCCTCCGCGACGAGCCGATGGAAGCGCGCGTCGCAGCGCTCGTACTCGGCCCAGGTCGAGACCGCCCGGGTCGCGACCGTGAGGGCGCGGAGCTGGGCGAGCTGCTGCACGCTGGCGTTGATGGCCGCGAGCGCGGCGAGCTCGGGCTCGATCAGGACGCGGGCCTGCATGGCCTCCCGGGGTCCCGTGCTGAGCTTCACGTCGTCGAGGTCGTCGCGCCCGGACTCCCCCTCCTGTCGGAGGAAGGTGCCGCGGCCGACATGGCGCGTGATCCGGCCCTCGGCCTCGAGCCGCCCATAGGCCTTTCGGACCTCCGTGCGGGTCAGCCCGAGATCGATCGCGACGCGGCGCTCGGGCGGCAGCCGGCCGCCCGGCCCGGCCTCGCTCGCGAGCCGCGCGAGGACGGCCGAGACGATGTCGTCGGGCAGCCCGGGATTCCCACCAATCCGCGTCATTGGTGGCACGGAAGCCGCGGTCCGCGAAGGTGTCAAGGGCGCCTCTCGTGATTGACACACCTCGCGACGGATGCTTCCCTGTGTCCAAGACCGACCAATCGCACAATGGTCGACCATTCCTGGGGAGCGCATGGCTGCGCCTGAGACGGTCCCGACGTCGACGACCCTCGTCGTGCCCGACAGGATGCGGGCCTGGGTGCTCGGCGATCCCGGCATCCTGACGCTCGTCGAGAAGCCCGTGCCGGCCCCGAAACGCGCCGAGGTCCTGGTCCGGATCGACGCCGTCGCGATCTGCGCGACCGACCTCGAGATCATCGCTCACGGGCCGCCGGCCCTGATCGAAGGCGGCCTGCCGTTCAACAAGAACTTCACGCCCGGCCACGAGTACATGGGCACGATCGCGGCGCTCGGGCCCGGGGTCGACGAGTACCGGGTCGGCGAGCGGATCACCGTCGAGATCCATGCGGGCTGCGGGCAGTGCAAGCGCTGCCGCCAGGGCATGTACACGTCCTGCCACAACTACGGGCTGAACTACGGCAGCCGCGACAAGGGTCACCGGGCGAACGGCTTCACGACGGACGGCGGCTTCGCCGAGTATGCCGTGAACAGCATCAACACGATCGCCCGCGTGCCGGACGCGATGGGCGACGAGGAGGCGACGCTGGTCGTCACGGCCGGCACGGCCATGTACGGGCTGACCGAGCTCGGCGGGCTGGTCGCGGGCGAGAGCGTGGTCGTGACCGGGCCGGGTCCGATCGGCCTCATGGCGGTCGCGGTCGCGAAGGCGCTCGGCGCGACCCCCGTGATCCTGTCCGGGACGCGCGACGCCCGCCTCAAGATCGGCGAGGCGCTCGGCGCCGACCGGGTCGTCAACGTGCACCGCGAGAGCGTCGTCGAGGTCGTGCGGGCGATGACCGGGAACGGCGCGGATTACGTCATCGAATGCGCCGGAACGGGCGACGCCATCAACGAGGCCGGCCTGATGGTCAATCGCGGCGGCAAGATCTGCCTCGCGGCCTTCCCGCACGAGCCGGTGCTGACCGACATCGGCCGGCTCGTCACGAACAACGTCTACGTCTACGGCATCCGGGGCGAGGGCCAGAGCGCGACCCGCCGGGCCATGGCGCTCATGGCGGCGCGCCGCTTCGACGCCACGATGATCCACACCCACACCTTCGCGCTCGACGACCTCGAGACGGCCCTCCATTATGCCCGCAACCGGATCGACGACGCGATCAAGGTGGTCGTGAAGGCGCGCGGCGTCGCCCGCGTCGACGCGAGGCAGGTCGCGTGATCCGGCGCGGCGACGCCCCTCAGGACAAGGAGATGCAAGGATGAGCGAGACCTCGCCCCGGTCGCATTGGCCGAAGGAGATCCAGGACGCCTTCACGGCGGACGAGTTCAACCCCTGCGTCGGCACGACGCTGCTGTCGGAGACGGACCGCGTGCGGGTCTGGCACCTGCACATCCCGGCCGGCGGCCGCTGCGGCTTCCATCGGCACGTCCTGAACTACTTCTGGACGGCCCTGAACGAGGGCCGCGCCCGCAACTACTTCGAGGACGGCCGCATCGGCGAGACGCCCCACTACAAGGGCCAGACCCGCCACCTCGATTTCGGGGCGGGGGAGCACATGGTCCATTGCGTCGAGAACATCGGCACGACCGACCTCAACTTCACGACGGTCGAATTCCTGGACAGCCCGAACCAAGCCCTGCCGGTCCCGGACGGGGTTCGGTTGAAGGTGGCGGCGTGAGCGGAGCACGACCGAAGGGTCACCTGAACGCCCCCCCGTTCCTCATCCTGAGGTGCCGAGCGAAGCTCGGCCTCGAAGGACCCACGACGGTTGTGCGTGCTTCGAGGGCCGGCTTCGCCGGCCGCCTCAGCATGAGGACCGTCGAAGCAAGACTTTCGAGATCAAGGGCGTCGTCCCGATGACCACCACCGCACGCGCGGTCCGCATGGCGGAGCAGGGCGGCCCGGCCGTCATGCGCCTCGAGGACGTCTCCGTCCCGGCGCCCGGCCCGGGCGAGGTCCTGGTCCGCCAATCCGCGATCGGGCTGAACTACATCGACGTCTATTTCCGGTCCGGCGCCTACAAGCTGCCGGCCGGATCGGGAATCGGCGCGGAGGCGGCCGGGACGGTCGAGGCGGTCGGCGAGGGCGTGGCCGATCTCCGGCCCGGCGACCGGGTCTGCTACGCGGGGTCCGCGCCCGGCGCCTATGCCGACCTCAGGATCATGCCGGCCGCGCGCCTCGTCCGGATCCCGGACGGCGTGTCGGAGGAGGACGCGGCCGCGCTCGCCATGAAGGGCATGACGGTCGAGTACCTCGTCACGCGCTGCTTCCCGCTCGCGGCCGGGCAATCCGCGCTCGTCTACGCGGCGGCGGGCGGCGTCGGGCTGATCGCCGGCCAGTGGGGGCGTGCGATCGGGGCCAGGATGATCGGCGTCGCGGCGGGTCCCGAGAAGGTGCGGCTCGCCCGGGAGCACGGCTACGACGTCGTGATCGACCGGTTGACCGAGTCCGTCCCGGAGCGCGTCCGGGCCGAGACCGGCGGGGCCGGCGTCGCGGTCGCCTACGATTCCGTCGGCCGGACCACCTTCGAGGACACGATGGCCTCGCTCGCGCCGCGCGGCCTGTTCGTGTCCTTCGGGGCGACCACCGGGCCGGCCCCGGCCATGGAGGCCGAGCGGCTCCAGAAGGGCGGCTCGCTCTACTACACCCGGCCGACGCTCGCCACCTACATCGCGTCGCGCGACGATCTCGTCGCCTCGGCCGCGAAGCTCTTCGCGCTCGTGGCCGGCGGCCAGATCCGCTCGACGGTCGGGCGGCGCTATCGGCTGGACGAGGTCGTCCGGGCGCACGAGGACCTCGAGGCCGGACGCACCAGCGGCCAGTCGCTCATCATGCCCTGACGGAACGGCCTGGCCACCGGCCGGGCCGGCCGCAGGATCGAGATCGCGAGGGCCGCCCCGGCGGCCTGAGCCAAGACGAGACGGCCCGGCGAGGCCGACAGGAGAGGAAAGCGTTTGGGCGAGACCACGGTTCTGCTCCTCGATGCCGTGATGTCGGGCATCCTGACCGGTGGCTTCTACGCGGCCATGTCGGTCGGGATCTCGATCGCGTTCGGGATGCTCGGGATCAGCAACATCGCGCATCCGGCCCTGATCCTGCTCGGGTCGTTCCTCTGCTACGTCGCGAACACGACGTGGCGGCTCGACCCGATCCTGGTCGGCGTGGCCCTGACGATTCCCTTCTACTTCATCGGCGCATCGCTCTATTCGAGCTACGAATTCGCCTTCGAGCGCCGCGGCAGCGAGCTGAGCCGCGGCCTCGCGTTCTTCTTCGGCCTCCTGTTCATCGTCGAGGTCGGCCTGCAGCTCATCTTCGGCGTCGACTACAGGCTGGTCGAGGCACCCTATATCGGGCCGAGCTTCGACCTCGGGCCGGTGGGCGTCGCGATGCGGATGTTCGTGCCCTTCGCGATCTCGATGGTGCTTCTCGGCAGCCTCCAGCTCTACCTCAGCCGGACCTTCACGGGCCGGGCGATCAAGGCGGTCGCCCAAGACCCGCAGGCGCTCTCCTTCGTGGGTGCCTCGCCGACCCGGATCAAGCGGATCGCGTTCGGGCTCTCGACCGCGACGGCCGCGATCGCGGGCGCGTGCCTGATCGTGCTCCAGCCGGTCGAGCCCTCGATGGGACGCGACTACATCGGCCGCATCTTCGCGATCTGCGTGCTCGGCGGCGTCGGCAGCCTGCCCGGCATGCTGGTCGCGGCCCTGATCGTGGGCGTCGCCGAGAGCATCACGGCGACCTTCTACGGCCCGTCCTGGGCCCCGGCGGTGTCGTTCGGGCTCTTGCTGTTCGCCCTCGTGGCCCGCCCGGCCGGGCTTTTCGGGAGGGCTTGATGACAAACCCACGATTCGTGCTCTTCGCCTTCCTGGTCGGGCTCGCGCTCACGATCGGATCCCTGTTCGTCACGAACGAGTACTATGTCTTCGCGGCCTATTTCGTCATGCAGTACGTGGTCCTGGCGACCGCCTGGAACCTGCTCGGCGGCTATGTCGGCTACGTCAATTTCGGCACGACCGCCTTCATGGCGATCGGGACCTACAGCGCGGCCGCCATCAACAAGGCCTACCCGGTCCCGATCCCGGTCCTGATGCTGGTCGCCGGCATCCTGTGCGGCGCGGTCGGGCTCTCGATGGGGTATCTCACGATCCGGCTCCGGGGCGTCTACTTCACGATCGCGACGCTCGCGCTCTCCGTCGTCGTGCAGACCTTCATCGTGAACTGGGACTACACCGGCGGCTCGCGCGGCATCTACATCATGCGACCGCAGACGATGCCGGTCTTCGGGTCCTACGTGAAATATCTCTTCTTCCTCATGGTGGCGCTCGCGGTCTCGGCCGTGATCGTGGCGCGGCTGATCGAGCGATCGTCGCTCGGCTACGGCTTCGCGGCGATCCGGGACGACGAGGCGGCCGCCGCCGCGTCCGGCGTCCCGGTGCTGCGCCTGAAGCTGCTGGCCGCGACGCTGTCCGGCGCGTTCATGGGCATGGCCGGCGCACCGCTGCCGTTCTACCTCACCTATGTGGAGCCGAGCTCGTCC
Source organism: uncultured Enterovirga sp. (assembly GCA_964244795.1). Classification (GTDB taxonomy): domain Bacteria; phylum Pseudomonadota; class Alphaproteobacteria; order Rhizobiales; family Beijerinckiaceae; genus Enterovirga. Next base: position 1,626 of record CAXTKM010000048.1, on the reverse strand, counting down.
TTCTCGCTCGCCTACACGGTGAACTCTGTCGCGATGCCGCTCGTCGGCGGGACCACGAGCTGGATCGGCCCGGTGCTGGGCGCGCTGCTGCTCGGCACCATGCAGCAGGCCATGACCGTCTTGATCTCCTCTTCGGTCAACCTCCTGATCGTCGGCGTGCTCCTCGTGCTCTTCGTGGTGCTGGCCCCGAACGGGCTCTTGGGCCTGATCCAGAAGGTGCGACGGCGGCCGATCCTCGAGCGCGGCCTCCTGCAGCGCACGCTCGACATGAAGGGCACCGCGTGAGCCCGGGTCCGATCCTCGAGGTGGCGGGGCTCCGCAAGCGCTTCGGCGGCTTCACGGCGCTGGACGGGATCGACCTCCTGGTCCAGCCCGGCGAGCGGGTCGGGCTGATCGGCCCGAACGGCTCGGGCAAGAGCACCTTCACGAATTGCCTCTGCGGCACGCTCGCGACCGACGGCGGCGAGATCCGGTTCCAGGGCGAGGCGCTCGACGGCCGGCCGGCGCACGAGCGCGCCCGGCTCGGCATCGGCCGGAGCTTCCAGCTTCCGCGGCCGTTCCACAGCCTGACCCTCGCCGAGAACCTGCGCGTCCCCTTCATCTACACCGTGAACGAGCGTGCAGGGGTCCGCATGTCGGGCGCCGACATGTGGCGGCGCGGCGACGAGCTGCTGGCCGATTTCGGCCTCGCCTCGAAGGCGAACCGGCTGCCGCGCGACCTGACCCAGGTCGAGATGCGCAAGCTCGAGCTCGCCCGCGCCATGGCGACCCGGCCGAAGCTCCTCATCGCGGACGAGGCGATGGCCGGGCTGTCGAGCTCGGAATCCGATGACATCCTGAAGCTCCTGATCGAGCTGAACGGGCAGGGCGTGGCCATCATCCTGATCGAGCACATCATGCGGGTCGTGATGGCCTTCTCGCAGAGGCTCGCGGTCCTGGTCGCCGGCAAGAAGATCGCGGACGGGCCGCCCCAGGAGGTGATCGAAAACCGGCAGGTCGTGGGAGCCTACATTGGCGAGTAGCCTCACGATCGAGCACCTGAACGCCGGCTACGGGGCCGTGCGGGTGCTGCACGACGTCTCGATCGCGGTCGCGCCGAGCGAGACCGTCGCGCTGCTCGGGACCAACGGCAACGGCAAGTCGACGCTGATCAAGACCATCATGGGGATCGTGCGGCCGTCCTCGGGCCGCGTCGTCGCGACCATCGACGGCCGCGAGCACGATCTTGCGCGCTGCACGACCGAGGAGATCGTCGATCTCGGCATCGCGGTCGTGCCCGAGGGCCGGCGGCTCTTCCCGCGCCTCACGGTCGAGGAGAACCTGATGCTCGGCGCCTTCCGCAAGACGGCGCGGCTTCGGCTTTCCGAGAACCTCGGCCATTGCTACGACGCCTTCCCGCGCCTCGCCGAGCGCAAGCGGCAGCTCGTCGGCACGATGAGCGGCGGCGAGCAGCAGATGGTGGCGCTCGGCCGGGCGCTGATGTCCGCGCCCACGATCCTGGTCATCGACGAGCCCTCGGTCGGGCTCGCGCCCGCGCTCGTCAGCCGGACGATCGACAAGATCCGCGAGCTGCGCGACCGCTACAGCCTCACCGTGCTGATGGCCGAGCAGAACTTCACCCAGGCG
>CAXTKM010000047.1:16970-19572 GCA_964244795.1 uncultured Enterovirga sp. | reverse complement strand
GCGGGCGCCAACATCAAGTTCAACGACGTGCTGCGCCAGGGCGACGTCTTCCGGGCCAAGATCGCGGGCTTCTTCAACGAGGTCGACAACTTCATCAACATCCAGGGCGTCGGGCCGACCAACTACGTCGCCGTGACGCCGAGCGTCGCGCTGAACGCCCTCTGCGCCGGCCGGACGGCGCCGTTCGGTCCCTGCCAGATCCCGGTCCAGGCACAGCAATACACGAACATCGCTCGCGCCGACCTGACCGGCGCCGAGGCCGAGGTCGCCTACGACTGGGGCACGGGTTTCGCGACGCTCGCCGCATCCCATGTCGACGGCGTCAACGCGAAGACGAAGGTGACGCTCGTCTCGATCCCGCCGGACAGGATCGCGGCGACGGTCGGGCTCCGCTTCCTGGACCGCCGCCTCACGATCGGCACGCGCCTCATCTACAACGATGCCCGCAAGAACATCCCGGCCAGCACGCTGATCGTGAACACGAAGGATTACGCGCTGGTCGACCTGTTCGCTTCCTACGATTACAGCGATCGGATGCGCGGCGACCTGACGCTGTCGAACATCTTCGACCGGCGCTACATCCAGTACCTCAACCTCGACCGCAACCCGGGCTTCCAGGCCCGCGGCAGCCTGACGGTGAAGTTCGCGACGCGCTGACGCGCGCCTCCTCGCCTTGCGGGAGAATGTGTCGCTTGCCCGCCCATGACCTCGACCGGAAAGCCGAGCCGGAGCGGTCGGGCCGTCACCCCTTCTTGAGCTCGGCCGCCTTGTGGATGGCCTCCTTGCCGGATTTGGCGCTCTTCACCCTGAACTGGGGATCCTCCTTCGAGGCCTTCGCCGTGTGACCGCCGGCCTTGGCCGTGCCGGTCTCCTTCTTGACGACGGTGCCGTGGGTCTCGCCTTGAGGGGTGCCCCACGCCACCGTGTCGCCGGCCTTCAGGCTCTTCGTCGTGGCCATGGTTCGTTCTCCTGTGCGGGGCGGGAACCCGGCCCGGCGCCAGCCGGTTCCGGCCACCGGCGTGCTTCACGCAGTGGTGACGGATAATCCGGCCCGAAGCGGTTTATCGTGACAGCATGATCACCCGCCTCGGCCTTCCTCCGCACGCCTTCGACAAGATCGACCACGCGCCGGACCCGGCCTTCTACGCCGCGCCCCGCCTCGTCACGCATATCGATGCGAGGGCGATCGCCGCCGTGACGACGCTGTACGGGGAGCTTCTCCCGTGTCGGGGAACGCTGCTCGACCTGATGTCGAGCTGGGTCAGCCACATGCCCGCCGAGGTCGCGGAGGCCGTCGTCATCGGCCACGGGATGAATCCGGAGGAGCTCGCAGCAAACCCGCGCCTCGCGCGCTGGTTCGTCCAGGACCTCAATGCCGACCCTGTCCTGCCGCTCGAATCCGGCTCGATCGACGGGGCGACCCTCTGCGTATCGGTGCAGTACCTCCAGCGGCCCGACGAGGTGCTGCGAGAGGTCGCGCGCGTGCTCCGGGCCGGCGCGCCGATCGCGATCACCTTCTCGAACCGATGCTTTCCGACCAAGGCCGTCGCGATCTGGACCGCTCTCTCGGGCGCAGACCAGGCAGCCCTCGTGTCGCTCTACCTTCGGGAGAGCGGGTTCACGGACGTCTCGGCGCGCGAGCTCCTGACCGCCCGCGGCGGCGATCCCCTGTTCGCCGTGACCGGCCGCACGTCCGGCGCTCAGCCGAACGGGTCCGTTCTCGCTTCGCGTGCGCTCTGAAGAACGCGCTCCATCAGGTGCCGTCATCGCGACCCTCACGCGATCGGGGATGAGCGAGGAGCACAGGATGAACCGGGGCGGACAGGGCGGGTCCGTTGCGGCGGGCGACGGTCGCTGGCAGGTGATGAGCCGGCGACGGCTCAGTTCATCCCGAGCGCCTGCATATACAGCTCGAGGATCGCCTCCTCCTCCTGGCGCTCGGCATGGTCCTTCTTGCGGATGCGGAGGATCGACCGGATCGCCTTCGCGTCGAAGCCGCGCCCCTTCAGCTCCGCGAAGACGTCCTTGATGTCGCCCGAGATGCCGGATTTCTCTTCTTCCAAGCGCTCGATCCGCTCGACGAACTGCTTCAGCTCGTCCGCGGCCACACCCGATTCGGCAACGTCAGCGGCCATGGTCGTACATCGATCCGTTCGAGCTTGCGGGAAACCGGGAGAGCAACCGAGACGAGCCCGGAGGCCGGACCTCCGGGGCAGGGGCCAGCATGCCGCGCGAGCCGTGGCCGGGCGCGGCAGACCGGCTCTTAATGCTCCGGGCCGGCCTTGTCGAACGCCGCGCGAGCCTCGGGGGCAGCCTCGGTCTGGTGCAGCCGCTTCCAGTCCTCGTAGGGCATCCCGTAGACGAGCTCACGGCTCTCGTCCTTCGACAGGGGCACGCCCCGCTCGTCGGCCGCGTCCTTCAGCCAGTTCGACAGACAGTTCCGGCAGAAGCCCGCGAGGTTCATCAGATCGATGTTCTGCACCTCCCGCCTGTCGCGAAGATGCACGACGAGCCTGCGGAAGGCCGCGGCCTCGAGCTCGGTCCGGGTGGTCTCGTCGATGCCGTCCATGCTCGCTCCTCCGGTGAACCCGCCGTCCCGGGT
>CAXTKM010000047.1:0-16960 GCA_964244795.1 uncultured Enterovirga sp. | reverse complement strand
GACGGCGCTGGAGTTGGCCGCCCACCTCGGCGCGTCCCGGGTGACGGCGCGGCGAATCTCGCCTAGTCACGGCCCGATCCGGAGCGGCGCAAGACGCGCCGCGCTCCGGCCGGTGACCGCACGCCTCATATGGCATCCTCTATCCGAGAGAACAGCTCCGGCGCGACCGTGGCGGCGGGCGAGCCTCTGCCCTCGCTCGCGCTGCCGCTCGGGCTGCTCTGCCTCGGCGCGCTCGCGATGGGTCTGTCGCCGATCTTCGTCCGATTCGCCTCGCCCGATGTCGGGCCCTTCGCATCCGCCTTCTGGCGCGTGGCGCTGGCGCTGCCGCTCCTCGCTCTCTGGGCCCGGTGGGAGACGCGGAGCTGCGGCCGGGTCGGCCCGGCCTCGGTCGGACGGGCTTCGATATGGGCCGGGTTCGCTTTCGCGGGCGACCTCATCTTCTGGCACCTCGCGATCCTGGCGACGAGCGTCGCGAACGCGACGTTCTTCGCGACGACGGCTCCTGTCTACGTCGTGCTCGCGACCTGGCTCGTCCTCGGCCGGGCCGTGTCTGTCGCGACCGTGGGCGGGCTCGCGCTCTGTCTCGCGGGCGGGGCGGCTCTCGTCGCCGAGAGCATGGCGGTCGCGCCGGGCCGGCTCGCGGGCGATCTCTTTGCGATCGTCACCGCCGTGTTCTTCGGGGCCTACCTCCTGGCGATGTCCCGCGCCCGCGAGGGCGCCGGCGCGGCCTGGGTCACGCTCGTCTCGACGGCTGTCACGGCCGCGATCCTGCTCGTCGCCGCGCTCGTCTTCGACGGTGCGCGCCTCTGGCCGAGTCGCGTCGAGACCTGGACCGCGCTTGCCGCCCTCGCGCTCGTCAGCCAGGCCGGCGGGCAGGGACTGCTCGCGCTGGCGCTCGGCCGGCTGCCGGCCGTGTTCTCGTCGCTCGTGATCTTCCTCGAAGCCGTGTTTGCCGCCGCGGCCGGCTGGATCGTGCTCGGCGAGGCGCTGTCGCCCGTCCAATATGCCGGCGGCGCGCTGATCCTCGTCGGGATCGGGCTCGCGCGTCCGCGGCGCCCGGGACGGGAGCCCGCATCGTGACGACGACTCCCGTCCGGGCCCTGCTCCTCGACCTGTTCGACGCGGCTATCGCGTCCGCACATCCCGGCCTCTGCCTCCCGGCGCATCTGCCCGAGCCGCCGGCGGGGCGCCTGATCCTGCTCGCGGCCGGAAAGGCCGCGGCCTCGATGACGGCCGTCGCGGCCGCGCGGTATCGCGAGCGCGGCGTGACCGGGATCGCAGGCCTCGCGGTCACCCGGCACGGCTACGACGAGGCTGTCGAGGGTATCGAGGTCGTCGAGGCCGGCCATCCGGTGCCGGACGCGGCCGGGATCGCGGCGACCCGGCGCGCGCTCGCGCTCGCGGCGGAGGCGGGACCCGACGACCTCGTCCTCGTGCTCCTGTCCGGCGGGGGCTCCGCGAACTGGATCGCGCCCGCGGGCGCGCTCACGCTCGCCGAGAAGAGCGCGCTGACCCGCGCGCTGCTCCGTTCGGGCGCGGATATCGGCGAGATCAACACGGTCCGAAAGCACCTGTCCCGCATCAAGGGCGGCCGGCTCGCGGCCGCGGCCGCGCCGGCGCGGGTCCTGACGCTCGCGATCTCGGACGTGCCCGGCGACGACCCGAGCGTGATCGCGTCCGGCCCGACAATGCCCGACCCGACCACGCTCGCGGACGCGCGCTCGATCCTCGCGCGGCGCGAGATACCGGTCACGGCGACGGTTGCGGCGCTGCTGGCCGACCCCGCGAACGAGACCCCCAAGCCGGGCGACCCGGCCTTCGCGCGCACGGAATACCGGATCGTGGCCCGCCCGGCGGACATGATCGCGGCCGTCGCGCGCGCGGCCGCGTCCGCCGGCTACGAGCCCCTGATCCTCGGGGCCGACCTCGAGGGCGAGGCGCGCGACGTCGCGGCCGCGCAGGCCCGAGAGGTGCTGGCCCTCAAGGCCGCAGGCCGCCGCGCGGCGCTGATCTCCGGCGGCGAACTGACCGTGACGATGCGGGGCCGAGGCCGCGGCGGCCCGAACCAGGAATTCGCGCTCGCGCTCGCCCTCGCGCTCGACGGCGCCCCCGGCATCGCGGCGCTCGCGGGCGACACGGACGGGACCGACGGCGGTGCGGGCTCGGCGGACGACCCCGCCGGCGCGATCATCGACGCGACGACGCTCGCCAGGGCGGCCGCGCAGGGCCTCGATCCGCGATCGGCGCTCGCCGCCAACGATTCGACCACATTCTTCGCCACTCTCGGCGACCTCGTCGCAACCGGACCCACCCGAACCAACGTCAATGATTGTCGCATCATCCTCATCGACTAGGCTCGCCGCGGCGGTGGCGCTCGCCCTGCCGATCGTCGCCGCGATCGCGACACCGGCACGGGCCGACCTTCGCATGTGCAACGGCACCGAGAGCCGGATCGGCGTCTCGCTCGGCTACCGCGACGGCAACGGCTGGATCACGGAGGGCTGGTGGAACCTCGCCGTCCGGGCCTGCGAGACCCTGGTCGCGGGCGAGCTGTCGTCGCGGTTCTACTACCTCTACGCGATCGACTACGACCGGGGAGGGGAGTGGGCCGGCCGCTCCTACATGTGCACGCGGGAGCGCGAGTTCACGATCCGGGGCGTCGAGGATTGCCTGGCCAGGGGGTTCGACCGCTCGGGCTTCGTCGAGATCGACACGGGCGAGCAGAAGAACTGGACGATCCAGCTCAGCGACCCCGGGCGCGCCGCGCCTGTTCCCGGCCCCGCGAGCCGCTGAAGGGCAGAGCCGAGCGACGCCGGATCGCGCCCGGCCGTCAGAGGTCGCGGCCGTCGACCTCGGGCGCGAGCCGGTCCACGATCTTCTTCACCTCCTCGAACTGCGGGTAGAGACGAAGCGCCCTTCGGTAAGCCGAGAGCGCGCGGGCCTTGTCGCCGGCCGCGAACTCCAGATGGCCGAGTGCCGTCCAGGCCGTGAAGTGGCGCGGCTCGCGGGTCAGCGCCTGCTGCAGGTCGGCGATCGCCTGCGCGGAATCGTCGAGCTGGAAGAACGCCGCCGCGCGTCGGTTCCAGGCCTCGGCCCAGCCGGGCTTCAGCTGGGTCAGACGGTCGAGGATCTCGACCGCGAGAGCGGGGTCCTCCGCCCGGAGCGCCTCGCCCGAGCGCTGGAGGAGAAGGTCGGCCGTGTCGCTGCCCGAGCGCTCGAGGCGGCGCTCGATCAGGCCGGCCACGCCTTTCGCCTCGTCCTCGTCCTTCGCCGACGCGAGTCGGGCGAACAGCTCGTCCAGGGACGATCGCCGCGAGGCGTCGGGGGCGGCGGGAACCGGTTTGGCGGGCTCGGCGGGACCGGTCTGCGCGGTCGCGACGGCGAGCTGCGACGCGAGAAGTGCGGCGACGGCCGGGATCAGACGAAGCACCTGCATGAGCGGCATCTTCCTGGTCGCCGGGGGAGGCTGTCAAGGAGGGCTCAGGCCGCCCTTCGTCACACGGTCTCCCGTGTCCGGAGCCAGTCCCGGAGGGCGGCGTTGACCCGGCCCTGCCAGCCCGGGCCGGTGGCCCGCAGCCCGTCGAGAAGATCGGCGTCGAGCCGCATCGTCACCTGCCGCTTCGGCCGCGCGAGCTTCGGCCGACCGCGATGAAGGACGATCGGGTCTGAGCCGGGCCATGATCGATCGACCATCTCGTCCGTCAGCTCAGGAATTTCGTCGTATTCGCTCTGCTGAATGACGTGAGCATCGACGCGAGCGAGATCGGTCTTGCCGATCAGCTCATGATAAACGACTGGCATACTTCGCAATCTCGCGGTCATTGGCCTTCCTCATCGAGATCACATGGCGCTGCTCATCGCGCGGCGTCCAAACAACGATCATCATACGGCCCCTCAGCAAGCCCGCGGTGACGATCCGATCTTCGCCGTATACGACCCGATTGTCGACGAAGCTGAAACTTGGACCCGCGAACACGATCGCGGCGTCCAGGAAGTCGAGGCCGCGTTCTCGAAGCGTCGCCTCGCGCTTGGCGGGCGTGAACGTGATCGCCACGATTTATCGTAACGCCCATAAAGGCTGGCGTCGAGACCGGCACGGGCACTTGCCATGCGGGCCGAGCCGGTCGCATCATGCGGCTCTGCGTCGGAGATCATCCGACAAGGAGAGACGATGAGCGAGGGCGAGACGGGCGATTCGTCGCGCGGCGGCCAGGTCCTGGCGTTTCCGCGAAGCGCGATCGGCGCCGAGGTCACCTTCAACCGCGACGAGCTGAGGCTGATCCTCGGTCACTACGGCCGCGGGGTCGCGGAGGGCGAGTGGCGCGACTACGCGATCGATTTCGCTCGGGAGCGGGCCGTGTTCTCGATCTACAGGCGGGCGTCCGAGCTGCCGCTGTATCGCGTCGTGAAAGACCCCCGCCTCGCTCGCAAGCAGGGTGCCTATTCGGTCGAGACCACGGCCGGTCTGGTCCTGAAGCGGGGAACCGATCTCTCGCGCGTGCTCCGGGTCCTGGACAAGCCGCTGAAGCTCGTCACCAACTGAGCGCCGCTTCGACCCGAAACGCCGATCCGGATACGAAAAAGCCCCGGCTCTCGCCGGGGCTTTCGTCCGTCCGCAGGTGCGGCGCGGCTGCTACTCGTTCCGGTTTCCCATGAAGGCCAGGAGGAACTGGAACATGTTGATGAAGTCGAGGTACAGCGTGAGGGCGCCATACACCGAAACCTTGGCCGCGGTCTCGCTGTCGTAGTTCCCGTAGAGATACATCTCCTTCAGCTTCTGCGTGTCGTAGGCCGTGAGGCCGGCGAAGATCAGGACGCCGATCGACGAGATCGCGAACTGAAGAGCGCTCGACTGCAGGAAGATGTTGACCAGCGACGCGATCACGAGGCCGATCACGCCCATCATCAGGAACGAGCCCATGCCGGAGAGGCTGCGCTGCGTGGTGTAGCCGTAGAGGCTGAGCGCCCCGAAGGCCGCCGCCGTCACGAAGAACGTCTGCGTGACGGACGCGCCGGTGTAGCGGAGCAGCACGGTCGACAGGGACGCGCCCATCACGGCCGCGAAGGCCAGGAAGGTCATCCGCGCCGTCGCGGCCGACATCTTGTCCATCCGGAAGGAGAACAGGAAGATGAAGGCGAGCGGCGCCAGCGCCACGACCCACATCAGCGGCGACCCGTACAGGGTCTTGCCGAAGGAGGTCAGGAGCTGCCCGTTCATCCGGGCGACAGCCTGGGCGCTGTCCGTCGTCACGGCGAGCTTGTTCACGCCGAGCGCGACCAGCGCCGACACGGCAAGCCCCATGATCATGTTGTTGTACACACCCAGCATGAAGGTGCGCAGGCCCTGATCGACATCGGCCGTCGATCGGGCGTATCCGGTGCCGAGACCGGTCTGGTTCTGTTGAAACGGTTGCATGGGAGTCGTCCTCTGGATGGCTCTCAGCGTGTTTGACGTGGTGGAGGATTCACGCGCCCCTCCTGCGCCGGACATCCGGCGTCCGATCGAATATGGATGGATCGTCCGATCTCCACAAGGGGACCTCGAGGGCGCCCACGATCATGGTGGACGCAATCCGCCCGGCGCCGCTCTCAGAGGGTCCGAAGGTAGGGCGCAGGCTTCTGTCCCAGCACGCGCCAGGTCCCGGCGAGGCCGAGCCCCACCGCGACCACCACCGCGAGACCGGCCGAGCCGGCAGCGTCACCGGGTGCGGGCGCGAAGTCGAGGCCCATCACCCGTCCGACCACGAGATAGGCCGCGAGCGTGCCCGCGAGCGTCCCGAACAGGGCCGTCGCGAGCCCGAGGGCGCCATACTCGATCAGGTACGCGCAGAGCAGGCGACCGCGCGTCGCCCCGAGCGTCTTCAGCACGACGGCGTCGTAGAGCCGGGCCCGATGGCCGGCCGCGAGCGCGCCCGCGAGGACGAGGAGGCTCGCGGCCAGCGCGACCGCGCTCGCGGCCCGGATCGCGAAGACGAGCTGCGCCACGATCGCGTTCACGGCGTCGAGCGCGTCCTTGACCCGGACGCTGGTCACGGCCGGGTAGCGCCCGGCCGTTGCCCGCAGGATCCGTGACTCCAGGCCCTGATCCGCCCCGCGGGGAAGGGTCAGCGTCATCAGCTCCGTGAAGGGCGCGCCGACGAAGCTCTGGGGCGAGAACACGAGCACGAAGCCGATCCCGATCCGACGCCAGTCGATCCGGCGCAGGTTCGCGATCCGGGCGGTCAGGCCGCGGCCGAGCACGTTCACGGTGACCGTATCCCCGACCGCGAGCCCGAGCCCGCGCGCGACCGCGACATCGAGCGACACGAGCGGCGGCCCGGCGACGTCGGGCGCCCACCAGGCGCCGTCCACCACCGTCGAGCCCTCCGGCACGGTGGCCGAGAAGGTGATGCCGCGGTCTCCGTCGAGCACCCAGGCGGCGTCCGGCGCGGCCTTGGTGTCCGCGACCGGCCGATCGTTCAGCGCCGTGATCCGGCCCCGCATCATCGGGGTCGCCTCGACGACCGCACCGGGCGCCTCACGGCCGAGGAAGTCCCGGAACGCCGCCGTCTCCTGGCCCGGGATGTCGATGAAGAAGAAGTTCGGCGCCCTGTCCGGCAGGGTCTGGCCGATCTCGCGGCGCAGGTTCGCGTCCACGGTCGCGAGCGTCACGAGGAGCGTGATCCCGAGGCCGAGCGACAGCACGAGCGAGGGCGTCAGCGCGCCGGGCCGATGCAGGTTCGCGATCGCGAGCCTGAGGACCGGGGCCCTCGCATGCGGCAGCCGGCGCGCACCCGCCATGATCCCGGCCGCCGCGAGCCGCAGGAGCACGTAGGCGCCCCCCGCCGCCGCGATGAAGAAGAGCGCCACGCGGCGGTCATGCGCCGCCCCGACCGCGAGCCCGACGAGCAGCAGCCCGCAGGCGGCTGCGGCCAACCGGTAGGCGACCGGCGCCCGGCGCGGGTCGGGGGCGACGCGGTCGCGGAACAGGCCCGAGACCGGCACGTCGTGCGCGCGCCCGAGCGCCGCGAGCGAGAAGGCGAGCGCGGTCAGGACGCCGTAGAGCAGCGCGAGCCCGAGATCGGCCGGCGAGACGACGGGCGCGATCGGGATCGGCAGCACGCGCGAGAACGCTGTCGCGACCCCGAACGGGATCGCCGCCCCGACCGCGAGCCCGATCCCGGTGCCCACGAGGGCGATCAGGAGCACCTGGACGAGGTAGATCGCCACCACCCGGCCACCGGTCGCCCCGAGGCTCTTCAGGATCCCGATCGAGACCCGCTTCCGGTCCACGAAGGCCGCGACCGCGTTCGCGACCCCGACGCCGCCGACCAGCAGCGCGGTGAGGCCGACGAGCGTCAGGAACTGCGTGAAGCGCTCGATGTTGCGCGTGAAACGCGGGTCGGCGTTGTCGCGGGTCCGGATCTCCCAGCCGGCACCGTTCTCCGGCAGTGCGGCCCGGGCCGAGTCCGCGACCTCCGCCGGCGAGGCCGCGGACTCGGCCGGCAGCGCGAGGCGGTAGGTCCAGCGCACGAGGCTCCCCGGCTGCACGAGCCCGGTCGCCGCGAGCGCCTGGTCCGACAGGAGCAGCCGCGGACCGAAACCGATTCCCGCCGCGATCTTGTCCGGCTCCGACAGGAGCCTCGCCCTGAGCTCGATCGTGGCCGCCCCGATCGTCACCCGGGCGCCCGGCTGCAGCCCGAGCCGATCGAAGAGGGCCGGGTCGGCGACCGCCCCGAACGCCCCGTCTCGCTCGACGAGGAGTGCCTGGAGCGCCTCGCCCGAATCGGTCGCAACCGTCCCGACCTCGGGGTAGCCCAGGCCGACCGCCTTCGCCTCGACCAACGTCGCGCCGGCCTCGCCGGCATTCGCCATCGCCCTGAGGTTCGCGATCCGGCTGACGGTGCCGCGGGCCGCGAGCGCCGCGCGCTCGTCCGGCGTCGCCTCGCGCTGCACGAGGGAGAACGCGACGTCGCCGCCCAGGATGACGCGGCCCTGCGTCGTGATCCCGGCCACGAGCGAGCGGGCGACCGAGGAGACGCCGGAGATCGCCGCGACCCCGAGCGCGATGCAGCCGATGAAGACCGCGAAGCCCCGAAGCCCGGCCCGCATCTCGCGTGCCGCGAGCCGCAGGACGAGGCCGGGACCCGGGGGGCGCGGGCTCGCGGCTGCGGGAAACGTGCCGTGCATCAGGCGGCTCCCGCCGCGGCGGGCTCGACGACCCGGCCGGCGCGAAGCTGCACGGTCCGGTCGCAGCGGGCGGCCAGCGTCGCGTCGTGGGTCACGAGAACCAGCGTCGCGCCCCGTTCGCGCCGGATGCCGAAGAGGAGGTCGGCGATCGTCCGGCCCGTCGTCTCGTCGAGGTTTCCGGTGGGCTCGTCCGCGACCACGACGGCCGGATCGGGCGCCAGCGCACGCGCGATCGCGACGCGCTGCTGCTCGCCTCCCGAGAGCTGCGCAGGATAGTGGTGCAGGCGGTCGCCGAGCCCGACCGTGCCGAGCTCCTCCTCCGCGCGCCGAAACGCGCCCGCCCGGCCCGCGAGCTCCAGCGGGAGGGCCACGTTCTCGAGCGCCGTCATCGTGGGCACGAGATGAAAAGACTGGAAGACGATGCCGATGCGGCGGCCCCGAACCCGGGCCAGGGCATCCTCCCCGAGCGTCGTCAGATCCTGGCCGTCGAGGAGGACCCGGCCGCGATCCGGCCGCTCGAGACCCGCCAGCACCATGAGGAGCGTCGACTTGCCGGACCCCGACGGACCGACGAGCCCGACCGCCTCGCCCGGCGCGACCGCGAGGCTTATGCCCCGCAGGACATCGACCTGCGCGGCCCCGTCGCCGAGGCTCAGCGCGACGTCGTCGAGCTCGATGATCTTGCCCGTCATGCGGAGAGACCCAATGTCACGGCGTGAAACGACGACGAGGCCGACACGATGTCACGACGCCGGCGCGAGGGTTCATATGGAGCGAGGGTCATGTCCATCCAACGCGTCTGCGGCATCCTGTTCGCGGCGGCTCTCGCGCTGTTGGCTCCGGCCACGCAGGCAAGCGCCGCGCCGGGGCGCGCCTTGAGGATCGTCGCGCTCGGGGACAGCCTCGTGGCGGGCTACAACCTGCCGCAGCGTGTCGCGTTCCCGGCCGTGCTCGAGGCCGCGCTCAGGGCGCGCGGCCGCACGATCGAGGTCGTGAACGCCGGCGTGTCCGGCGACACGGCGTCCGGCGGCCTCGCCCGGCTCGACTGGTCGGTGCCGGACGGCACGGACGGCGTGATCCTCGAGCTCGGCGCGAACGACATGCTGCGTGGGCTCGATCCGGACGTGACCCGGGCCGCGCTCGAGGGCATCGTGAGCCGGCTCAAGGCGCGCGGCATCCCGGTGATGCTGGCCGGCATGTATGCCGCCCGCAACCTCGGGCCGGACTACGTGAAGCGCTTCGATGCGATCCACGCCGATCTCGCGGAGCGCTACGGGCTCGTCCTCTACCCGTTCTTCCTCGACGGCGTCTCGGGCGCGGCGCCCCGCCTCGCCCTGCCGGACGGGCTTCATCCCTCGGCGGAGGGCGTCCAGGTCATCGTCGAGCGCATCCTGCCCAGCGTCGAGACGTTCCTGGCGCGCCTGAAGGGCCAGTGACGACCGGATCGGTTCGAGACAGCCTTCGAGGCTTGGCTCCGCGCATTGTCATCCCCGGCCGGAGCGCAGCGGAGGGGAAGGGGATCCAGAGCCAGCGCGCTGCGGTCCTGGATCCCCGTCCCGACGGCTTCGCCTTCGCCGGGGCTGACACCGTCGGCAGTGATGCATGCCCGATCAGGTAAAAAGCCGATCCGCGTCACCGTCCCGCCCGGGCCCGGAGCGTCGCCCAGACCGCGGGGTTCGTCCGCCAGGCCGTCACCCGCGGGCAGGCGAAGTCGGCGCGCGCGTGGCATCGGTAGGCCGCGAAGCTCGCCGCGATGAAGCTGTCGAGCGTCATCGTCCGGAGCGGCGCGTGCGTCCGGGTCGCCTGGGTGAGGAACAGCTCGCTGCCCGCGACGCCGTAGCAGGCCGCGATCTCGGGGTAGACCGGCCAGGTGCCCTGGGGGATGAACTCGTCCGGCAGGTAATGGTCGACGTCGCAGTCCCGCGGCTCGATCCCGGCCCGTCGCAGGAGCGACCGGGCGATGTCGGCCGCGACGAACATCTTCGGATGGTTCGTCGCGTGCATGAAGGTGCCGCGCCGCGACCAGCGCAGGAGGTCGGCCGAGAGGTCGTGGCCGGCGAGCCGCCCGGTCTCGATCACTGCCTCCGCGGCGCCGGCCCAGAGGTCGAGATAGCCGAGCCTCCGGTAGATCTCGGGATCGAAGAGCCGCCGCGCCCCCTCGGGCGAGAGCCCTTCCAGATAGGCGAAGAGGACGAGGGCCGAGTGGTAGTCGCCGACGCCGCTCTGCACGAAGCGCTGTCCCGTCCCGTCGGCGAGGTCCTGCACGTAGACGAGGTCCGGATGGAAAGCCGGGAAGACGATCACCGGGATCTCGATCGCGCCCGACCCGGACTTGAGCGAATCGAAGGTCCCTGCGTCCCGGAACGGCGCCGCGAAGCGGCCCGCGAAGACGGCGTCGAAGCCGGACAGCGCCGCCGTGAGGTCGGCGAGGCGAGGGAACCGGCGCGCGATCCCGAAGGCGGACAGGAAGCGCACCTCGGCCTCGGGATCGAGGAGCCGCATGGCATGCGCGGCGGCTCGCGCCTGGCAATTGCCGACGACCGCGATCCTGCGCGCCGGACGCGCGGACGCCGGGTGCCCCCCGGCCGGGCGCCCCAACCGACGCCTCACGCTCTCCAGGACCCGCATCAGGGACGGCCCGCGATCCGGGCGAGGTCGCGGCCGAGGTCCCGGTCGGCGAGCCACGTCGTGACCCGCGGATGCTCGAGCGCGGCGAGCGGCAGGGCCGCGTAGGCCTGAATGCTCGCCTCGACGAAAGCCCTGAGCCCGAGCACCGGCGGCGGGTCGGCCCGGCTCCGGCCACGGCCGCGGAACAGGTAGGCGCCGCCGACGCCATAGGCGGCGCCGATCTCCGGATAGACGGGCCACATGCCCTGGACGAGCATGCGGTCCTGGCAGACGCTCTCGAGGTCGAGATCGGGATGGGGGATCCCGGCCCGGTCAAGGAGGCTCCGGGCGATGTCGGCGATCACGTGAAGATGCGGATGCTCGATCGAGTGCATGAAGGCGCCGCGCCGCGTCCAGCGCAGCGCGGCGGACGCGAGGTCGTGCCCGGCCTCCTGCCCGAGCGCGATCAGCCCGCCCATCGCGGCCTCCCAGCCATCGAGGTAGCCGAGGCGCCGGAACGCCGGCTCTCCGTAGAGCCGAATCACCTCCTCGATCGTGAACCCGACCTGGAAGGCGTAGAGCGCGATCGCGGAATGCTGCGGCCCGAGCACGTTCGACAGGAACGCGCCGGTCCGCTCGTGGCCGACATAGACGACGTCCGGGTGCAGGGCCGCGAAGACCACGACCGGGATCTGGAACAGCCGCGTCGCCGCCCGAAACGTCTCGAAGTCGCCGTCCGGGAAGGTCGCGAAGGGCGGCGCGATCCGGTTCGCGAAGACGACGTCGCACCCCTCGTAGGCCCGGACGAGATCGCTCATCCGGCGATGGCGCCGCCCGATGCCGTGGATCGTCTCGAACGTGACGGCGGCATCGGGCAGCATGAGCCGCATCGCCTCGGCCACGACGTCCGCCTGGCAGTTGCCGATCACCCCGATCCTGGGCCGACCGGCCGGAGTCCGGCTCGAGCCGATTGGCGATCGCCGCAGCCGCGACGTAAGAGACCGGAGGAGGCGATCCGTCGCGAGCGACGGACGAGGCAGGAGGATCGTGATGGCCGCGCACCCTTACGGCTCCCTACCGGCCGAGCGCTACTGGCGCAAGGCGGTCGCGGGCGTTCCGCCCTTCGCGCTCGACCCGACCCGGCCGGACGCGTTCCGGCTGTCCCGGACCGAGCGGATCGCGACCGCCGGAAGCTGCTTCGCCCAGCAGGTCGCCCGGACGCTGAAGAATGCCGGCTACAACTACCATGTCGCGGAAGCGGCGCCGCCGCGCGCCGACGCGGCCTATGCCGAGCAGGAGGAGAACTTCTCCGCCCGCTACGGCAACATCTACACGACCCGTCACCTCGTCCAGTTGATGGACCGCGCCTTCGGCCGGTTCGAGCCTGTGCTGGAGGCGTGGGAGCGCGAGGACGGCCGCTTCGTCGATCCCTTCCGGCCCCGGATCGAGCCGGACGGCTTCGAGACTCCCGAGGCCGTGACGGCCGATCGTGCGCTCCACCTCGCGGCCGTGCGCGAGCTGTTCCGGAGCCTCGACACGCTGGTCTTCACGCTCGGCCTGACCGAGGGCTGGATCGATCGACGGGACGGGGCGGCGCTGCCGCTGGCGCCCGGCGTCGCGGGCGGCGACTACGATCCCGAGCGCTACGGCTTCGTGAACGCCCGCGTCGGCGACATGGTGGCCGATCTCGTCCGCTTCGTGGACGCGCTGCGCGAGGTCAATCCGGGCGCCCGGGTGGTCCTGACCGACGATCGAGGACCGGCATGTCCTCGTGTCGAACAGCTACACGAAATCCGCGCTCCGGGTCGTCGCGGACGAGGTCTGCGCGGCCAGGCCGGAGGTGTTCTACTTCCCGTCCTACGAGATCGTGACCTCGCCCGCGACGGCCGGCCGCTACTACGCGGACAATCTGCGGGCCGTGACGGAGGCCGGCATCCGGCACGTCACGCGGCTGTTCCTGGCCCATGCGGAAGATGCCGGGACAGCGGCGCCCGTGGCGGCGCTCGACCTCCGGCACGAGGGCTCGCAGGCCGCGGAGGTGATCTGCGAGGAGGAGCTGCTGGATGCGTGAGGGCAACCTTCCTAGACGGCCTTTTCGGAATTGAGTCTATGATAGCTCATAGACTCGGAAAGGTGGCCCATGAACGAGATGCGGACGGCCCGATTGTTCATGAATGGAGCCAGCCAAGCGGTGCGGCTGCCGGCCGACTTTCGATTCGAGGGAGAGCAGGTTTTCGTGACGCGAGATGAACGGACCGGGGATGTCGTCCTTTCGACCCGCCCGGGATCGCGGAGCTGGGACGCGTTTTTTGAACTCATGAGCACCATTGATATTCCTCAGGATTTCATGGCGGATCGACCTTTGAATACGCTGCCTGAAGATCGCGATCTGTTCGGTTCGGAGGAGTGACCCTTCTCCACATGCTGGATACCGACGTCTCGAGCTACCTCATCAAGGGGCGGAGCGCGACGATGTCGCCCGCCATGCGCGAGATCGGACCAGAGACGCTTTGCGTTTCGGTCATCACCCGCGCGGAGCTCCTGTACGGTCTCAAGCGCCTCTCGCCCGACCATCGGCTGCATTTGGGCGTGAGACGCTTCCTCGGGCTCGTGCACGTGCTGCCTTGGGACGACGAGGCCGCCGAGCACGACGCCGATATCCGGCACCGCCTCGCGTTGGCTGGGCAGCCGATCGGAACCATGGACACGATGATCGCCGCGCATTCCTTGGCGGCGGATGCCGTTCTCGTCACGAACAACATGCGCCATTTCGAGCGGATCGGGCCGCCGCTCCTCTTGAAGTCTTTGGCCTCATTTGACGGCGGCGACGTCCCGGCTCGCTTGCGGGGCGAGGGCGAGTCGCGATAGCCACCCCGGGCACGGGCCCTTCCGCGTCCTTCAAGTCAAGCGTCCGCGAGGAGCGGATCGCTTCGGCCGAGCCATCGCGGCGGCGTTCGCATAAAGGTCTCTCGCTCCAGCGATGCTCTTCAACTCCTTCCCGTTCCTGTTCGCGTTCCTGCCGGCGGCCCTCGCCGTCCATTGGCTGGTCGAGCGCTTCCGGCCCGCTTGGCGGGTCGGCGCGCTCGTGCTGCTGTCCTTCGTGTTCTACGGCTACTGGGACTGGCGCTTCGTGCCGCTCCTGGTCGGCTCGATCGGGCTGAACTGGCTCGTCGCCGGCGCCTTCGTCCAGCAGCCTCGGGCCGGGCTGATCGTCGCCGCGATCGCGGCGAACCTCCTGCTTCTCGCGCTGTTCAAATACACGGCCCTCGCGATCGACCTCGCGAACCTCATCCCGGGCGTCGAGGTCGCGAAGCCCTCGCTCGCGCTGCCGCTCGGCATCTCGTTCTTCACCTTCCACCACGTCATGTACCTGACCGACCTGAAGGCCGGACGGGCGCCGCGCTACGGGCTCGTCGACTACGCCTTCTACATCGCGTTCTTCCCGCAGGTGCTGGCCGGGCCGCTGGTCCGCTGGAGCGAGGTGATGCACCAGCTCGGCGAGCGGCCCTACGCCCGCTCCGACGCGGCCGAGCGCGTCGCCCGCGGGCTGATGCTGCTGGTCGTCGGCCTCGCCAAGAAGGTGTTCCTCGGCGATCCGCTCGCCGAATACGTGAACCCGATCTACGCGGCCGCGGCCGCCGGCAGGGTCGTCACGGTCGCGGAGGCCTGGCAGGCGACGCTCGGCTTCACGTTCCAGATCTATTTCGACTTCTCCGGCTACACCGACATGGCGCTCGGCCTCGCGCTCCTGTTCGGGATCGTGCTGCCGCAGAACTTCGACGTGCCGTATCGCTCGACCTCGCTCCAGGATTTCTGGCGCCGCTGGCACATGACGCTGTCGCGCTTCCTGCGCGACTACCTCTACGTGCCGCTCGGCGGAAACCGGCACGGGCTCGCGGTCCAGGTGGGGGCGCTCTTCGCCACGATGGCGCTCGGCGGCCTCTGGCACGGCGCGGGCCTGACCTTCGTGGCCTGGGGCGTCGCGCATGGAGTCGGGCTCGGGGCCGGGCTCCTGTGGCGGCGCGCGGGCCTGCGCATGCCGACGCTCGTCGGCTGGGCGCTGACCTTCGTGTTCGTGGTCCTGACCTGGGTCCTGTTCCGGGCCGGCTCCTTCGACGTCGCGCTCAAGATCTACCGGGCGCTGCTCGGTTTCGCGCCGTGGGGCAGCGGGTTCAAGTGGCGCTCGATCGCGCTCGCGGGCGCCGTGTCGCTGATCGGGCCGACCGCCTGGGCGTTCGTCCACCGGCTGCCGCCCTGGCGCTCGATCGCGATCGCGTTCGCGGTCGTCCTCGTCGTCGTGCTGTTCAAGATCGGCGACGACGCCAATTACGAGTTCATCTATTTCCAGTTCTGACGGAACGGTCGCCGCGGGAGCCGGCCGGGGCTGGCGGCGCTTCGTCGCCGGCTTCGCGGCCTCGTCGGTCGTGGTCTTCGCGGCGATGCTCGGCTTCGTGGTCGCGGTCGATCCCTACGACACCGGCCGTTTCGCGCTCCTGCGAATGCCCGGCGTGCCGGCCCAGACGCCCCGGACCGCGAATGCGAGCCGCGGGCGCGACCCGGCCTTCGACGCCGCGGTGATCGGCAACTCGCACGTCCAGATGCTGTCGCCGGCCGAGTTGAGCGCCGGCACCGGCCTCGCGTTCGTCACGCTGTCCACGCCCGGCATCGGGCCGCGCGAAAGCGTCGTCCTCCTCGATTATTTCCTCGGCCACCGGGCCGCGCCGGCCCGGGCCGTCGTGCTCGGGATCGACCCGCCCTGGTGCCGCCCGGACCCGGCGATGCCGATCTGGCTGCCCTTCCCGTTCTGGCTCTACGATCCGGACGCCTCCGCCTACCTCGTCGGCCTCGTCCGCGATCAGAGCCTCGACGACAGCTTCAAGCGGCTGTTCTTCTGGCTGCGGCTGTCGTCCCGCCCGCGCGCCCGTCCGGACGGCTATTGGAACTACGACGACGGCCTCGTCTGGACGCAGGACCGCCAGGGCGCGCTGCTCCGCGACCCGGCACCCTCGAGCGTCGCGAACGCGACCGGCCGCTTCCCGGCCCTCGCGATGCTGTCGGCCCGGCTCGACCGGCTTCCGGCGGGGCTTCCGGTGATCCTGCTCATGCCGCCGGTCTTCGCGACGGCGCTGTCCGGCCCCGGGACAGCGCTCGCCCGGGACGACGCGGCGTGCCGGGCCGCGCTCGCCCGGGCCGCGGCCGGGCGGTCGAACGTGGCGCTGGTCGACTGGCGGGTCGACCGGCCAGAGATCCGCGTGCCGGAGAACTTCATCGACCCGACGCATTACCGCAGCGCTCTCGCCCGCCTCGTCGAGGCCGACGTCGCGGCCGCGATCCGGACCGTCAGGGCCGGGCTGATCTCGGCCGGGACGGCGCCAGCCCCGCCGCCACCGTGAGGAGGCCGTAGATCGGCAGCACAGGCAGGAAGAGCGCTGCCGTGTCGATGTAGCGCGCGGCCGGGAAGGTCGTGACGACGGTCAGCGCTCCGGCCGAGACGCTGTAGAGCGCGGTCAGGCAGAGGAGGACCGGCACGTCGGGCGGCGCCGCCACGGCTCCCGGGAGCCGGGGTGCGGCAAGAGGGAGCCGGCCCAGCGCGAGCGCGAGGGGATAGAGGACCGCGAGACCGGCGAGCGCCAGGACGAGCGCGAGGTTCGTCACGACCGCCCGGCCGACGACCCGGGCCGTGCCGCCCACGACCCAGGCGGCGTAGCGGTCCGGCGCGGCCCGGACGGTCACGAGCGAGAGCCGCATCAGCCGGGCGTTCCAGGCGACCCAGGGCTCCGCGCCCTGCAGAGGGGCGATCGTGCCGTAGAGGAGGCTGTCGTAGGTGCGGGCGTAGAGGTCGTAATAGCCGAGCGCGGCGGACGTGAAGGAGCGCTCGCCGCGCGAGTTCGTGGGCGTCGCGAGCACGTCGCCGCGCCGCTCGGCCGCCTCGCGCCCGTCCAGGATGGCCTGGCCCAGCGGCCGCACGTCCTCGGGCAAGCGAGCCAGGATCTCGGGCGTGAGCATCAGGCCCGCCATGCCGGACATCTGGAAGCCCCCGAAGGACACGATGTTGAAGTCGCCGACCGCCGCCTGGCGGATGCCCGCGTTGACCAGGAAGGGCAGGGCGCAGGCGACGAGCAGCAGGCCCGCCCGGCCCGCGATCCGCGTCGGGCCGGCAAGCCGGGCGAGACACCCGTACAGG
>CAXTKM010000046.1:8261-19779 GCA_964244795.1 uncultured Enterovirga sp. | reverse complement strand
GCCCCGAGCATCCGCATCCGGATGACGTTCTGCATCTGCCGCTCGACGTCGACCGCGCCCATGTAGACGATGCAGTCGAGGCCGAACCGGGCGCAGAGAGTCGCTGTCGCGACGCCGTGCTGGCCGGCGCCGGTCTCCGCGATGATGCGGCGCTTGCCCATCCGGCGCGCCAGCATGATCTGGCCGGTGACGTTGTTCACCTTATGCGACCCGGTGTGGTTCAGCTCCTCGCGCTTCAGGTAGATCTTCGCGCCGCCGGACCGGCCGGAGGCCGAGGCCACCTCACGAAGGTGCTCGGTCAGCCGCTCCGCGTAATAGAGGGGCGAGGGCCGCCCGACATAGGTCGCGAGATAGCCGTCCATCTCGGCCGCGAAAGCCGGGTCGGCCTTGGCAAGCTCGTACTCGCGCTCGAGCGCGAGGATGTTCGGCATCAGGGTCTCGGCCACGAAGCGGCCGCCGAAGATGCCGAACATGCCGCTGTCGTCCGGCCCGGCCCGGAAGGTGTTCGGGTTGTGCGGCGCGTTCAAGCGACCCTCCTCATGCGTTCGTCGACCGCGGCTTCGCGCACCGCCCGGATGAAGGCTGCGATCCGGGCGGGATCCTTCTCGCCCGGCCGGGTCTCGACGCCGGACGAGACGTCGACGCCGCTGAGCCCGGTGATCGCCAGCGCCTCGCCGACATTCGCCGGTGTGAGCCCGCCGGACAGCATGATGTCCCGCCTCCCGTCAAGGCCGCCCGTCGTCCCGGCGGCGAGGAGCCGCCAGTCGAACGCGACCCCGTTGCCGCCCGGCAAGGCGCCGCCGCCGGGCGGTTTCGCATCCAGCAGGATGCGGTCCGCGGCACCGCCGTAGAGGTCGATCCGGACGAGGTCGGCAGGGCCGCCGATCGCGAGCGCCTTCATGACCGGTCGGCCGGTCCGACGCCTGATCGCTGAAGCTCGCTCCGGCGATTCACTTCCGTGAAGCTGGACGAGGTCCGGCTCGATCGCGGCCACCGCGTCGTCGAGGTCGCGATCGTCCGGGTCGACGACGAGCAGGACCCGCGTCGCGCGACCCCGCGCCTCGGCCGACAGGTCGCGCGCGACGTCCAGCTCCACGTGGCGCGGCGACCGGGCGAAGCGCACGAAGCCGACCATGTCGGCGCCGGCTTCCAGCGCGGCCCCGAGCGCGTCCGGCGTGGATAGGCCGCAGATCTTGACGAGGGTGGTCATGATTCCTCGCGCTCTAGGACGGCGATGAGGCGGTCCAGGGCGGCGGCGAGCGGAACCAGGTCGCGGTCGATCATCTCCACGACGATCGACAGATCGATCTGCCAATATGCGTGAATAATCTGATTTCGCGTATCGGTGATGTCTCGCCAGGGGATGCTCGGCTCCAGCATCCTGATGGCCCCAGCGACTTGCCCCAATGTTTCGCCAACGACGATGATCCGGAAGAAGAGCGCGTGGAGTCGCGCTGGATCCGCCGCAAGCCTGTCCGAAGAGAATCCGCGACCGATCTCCCGTGCGCCGCACGCATGACCACGCGCGTCGCGAAGGCGGTCCAGGTCCGAACGTGTCACAAAGGCTCGACGACTGCGGGGAACTCCACCGCTTCTCGCCCCCGCAAGCCACTGACCAGAACGATTCCGACCGAACGGCCGAGGAGGTCGCTCAACTGGTTCTCGGCGCCTGCCAGCCCGACCAAGCTCAGCCCTTCCCGCTTCTCGGCGAGAAAATCCAGCGCGTCGTCCTCGAAGCGGTGCGCCGCGGAGCCCCGTGGCAACGTTCCGATGATCCGGATCGGATGCTGGGCCTCGATCGTCGCGACGTGATGCTTCAGGATCGAGCGGTGCAGGACGGGCGCATTCATGACGGATCGTCCTCGAGCGAAGTCAGCTCTTCATATACGCGCCGAACGCCTCCGCGTAACGGGGGTCCCAGCGCGACAGGGCCGGCCGGTTCAGCACGATGTCGTCCGCCGCCCAACGGATGCGCTTCTCGTCGGTCGCGCGCGAGACGTCGTTGTCCGGGCACAGGATGTAGAAGTCGCCACGACCGAGCGCCTCGATCATGAAGGCCACGGTCTCGTCCGGGGTCCACGCCGCGTCCGGCTTATCGGTGACGCCGCGCGCCCGCGTGAGCCCGGTATAGACGAAGCCCGGGATCAGTAGGTGCGCGGTGATCCCGCCGCCCGGGCCCTGCCGCAGCTCGTGCGCCAACGCCTCCGTGACGACCTTCAGGCCCGCCTTCGAGACGTTATAGGGCGTATTGCCGGGCGGGGTCGTGATGCCCTGCTTCGAGCCGGTGTTCACGATCGCGCCGGGCCGGCCGCCGGCCTGCATCCGGGGCAGGAAGGCCCCGATTCCGTGGACGGCGCCCCAGAGGTTCACGTCGACGATCCGGCGCCAGGTGGCGAGCGGGCTCGTGAAGGTGCCCCCCGCCTCGATCCCGGCATTGTTCATCAGGACCGCGACGTCGCCGAACCGATCGAAGACGGCGTCCGCCAGACGCTCGACCTCCTCCGGCCGCGACACGTCGGTCGGGATCGCGAGCGCCTGCGCTCCCCCGGCCGCCGCCTCGGCGCGGGCCGCCTCCAAGGCCGGGCCGGGCAGGTCCGCGAGGCAGACGTTCATGCCGTCGGCGGCGAAGCGGATCGCGGCGGCGCGGCCGATGCCGCTCGCCGCCCCGGTCACGACGGCGGTGCGGCCGGCCTCGAGGGCGGGATGTCGTGACATGGTCTCTCCTCGCGTCGAACGTCCGTGGCAGATGCCGGCGCGCTCAGCCTGGTTCCGACATCGTCCAGACGACCACCGCGGCCGCGAGGTCCTCGAGCGAGGCGCCGACCGACTTGAACAGCGTGATCTCGTCGGCGGAGGTCCGGCCCGGGGAACGGCCCGTGACGAGGTCGGCGAGGTCGCCCCGAATGTCGGCGGCCGCGAAGCCGCCGGACCGGATCGCGGCCGCGACGTCGCCGCCCTCCGTCAGGGCGGCCGGGGTGTCGACATGCACGGAGGCGCGCGCGAGCGCGGCATCGTCCACCTCGCGCATCGCGAGAGTGAAGGCACCCACGAGGTCGAGATGCTGGCCCGGCCGCAGCCACGCGCCGCGCACGAGCGGCTCGGCCGAGAGCGTCGCGCAGGAGACGGTGTCCGCCTCGGCCACGGCCCCCTCGAGGTCCGCGGCCGCGACGGCCGGAAAGCCCTCGGCCGCGAGCCGCGCCGCGAGCTCGGCCGCCGCCTCGGGCCGTCGGGCCCAGATCGCGACCCGGTCGAGAGGACGCACGGCCGCGTGCGCCCGGACCAGGAAGGGGGCGAGCGCGCCCGCCCCGACCATCAGCATGCGGCAGGCATCCGGCCGCGCGAGATGACGGGCCGCGAGGGCGGAGGCCGCAGCCGTGCGCCACAGCGTGAGCCGCGTCCCGTCGAGCGCCGCGAGCGGCTGCCCGCTGCGTCCCGCCATCAGCACGTAGGTGCCCTGGACGCTCGGCTGCCCGATCCCGGGATTGCCGGGGAAGACCGTGACGATCTTCACGCCGGCGAAGGCGCCGTCGGGGCCGTCCTGCTTCACGCGCGCGACGGCGCCGTCGGCGCCGTCCTGCCAGGCCGGCATCAGGAGCAGCGTCGCATCGGGAGCGCCCGGGCGGGCGAGCCTGTGATGGTGGCGCGGCGGCGCCGTGATCCCGCCCCGGAAGGCCTCGGCCAGGGCCTCGATCAGCGCCGGTCCGACGAGAGCGGCGTCGATCGCGGCGGCATCGAACACCCGCACCGGGAGCCTGTCCGCCTCGGCTGTCTCAGGCGCGGGGCGCGGGGAGGGCCGGGCTGCGGGTCGCGGCGAGATGGCTCCGGAGACGGTCCGCCTCGGCCCGGAGACGGTTCGCGTCCCGGTTCGCGACCCGGCCGATCCGCCGATGGCGGCCGCCCGCGATCCAGGACCCGATCCCGCCGAGCAGGATGCCGCACGCCATGGCGGCGAGAACCAGTCCGTAGAGCGGAACCGCGACCGCGAGCTCGGGCGCGCCTTTGCTGAAGGGGTCGAGGGAGAGCGTGACCGGCGCCCGGTTCGCGATCGCGAAGAGCACGACGACGATCGCGACGGGCAGGACCAGAAGGGCTTTCAGGAAGGCGAGCATGACGGAATCCGGGAGGCGTGGGGTGGCGGGGCGCTAGGCCGTCGCCGCGTCGGCGGTGTCGAGGTTCAGGCGCTTGCGCATGTCCTTCCCGGTCTTGAACACCGGGATGACCTTTTCGCACACGGCGACGGGTTCGCCGGTTCGGGGGTTCCGGCCGGCGCGCGCGTCGCGGGTCTTGACCGAGAACGCGCCGAAGCCCCTGAGCTCGACCCGGTCGCCGCGGGCGAGCGCATCCGCGATGGTGTCCAGCACCGCGTTCACGATCGTCTCGACGTCGCGATGGTAGAGATGCGGGTTCTGGGCCGCGATCCTGAGGACCAGCTCGGACTTGATCATGGGACGGCGCTCAACGATCGGCGGGGCTCGGCCGCCAGAGCGCCAGCATCCCGGTGAGCTCGACGCCGGCCGCCGTGCTGGCGCCGGCCCGGAGCGCGGAGCCGATCTGGCCGAGACCGAACAGGTCGGCCCCGAAGGCCGCGGCCGACCAGAGCGAGAAGGTCGACGGACCGCGGGGCCTCCAGTCCCGGACCGGAAGGCCGGTCCCGACCTTGCGCTCGCGCTCCATCCAGGCGATCGCGTCGCGCTCCGTGCCGAGCTGGTCGATGAGCTTCAGCGGCAGGGCCTGGCGGGCGCTGAACACGCGCCCGTCCGAGACCGCGGCGAGCTCGCCGTCCGACATCCCGCGCCGGTTCCGGACGAGGTCCTTGAACCAGGAATAGGTGTCGTTCACCACGGCCTGCAGGGCGGCCCGGGCCTCAGGCGAGGTCGGCCGGAAGCCGGACGGCTCGGCCTTGAGCGGGCTCGACTTCACCTCCTCGACCGACACCCCGATCGTGCCGAGCAGCTTCGAGACGTCGGGATACTGGAACAGGACGCCGATCGACCCGATCAGCGACGTCTCGCGCGCCACGATTCGGTCCGCCGCGAGCGCCGTGATGTAGGCGCCCGACGCCGCCGTGCCGTCCACGAAGGCGACCGTCGGCTTCTTGCCGGCAAGCTCGCGGATGCCCTGGAACAGCTCCTCCGATCCCGTCGTTGTACCGCCGGGCGACGAGATCGAAATCACGACACCGGAGACCGATCCCGTATCGCCGACGCGGCGCAGCAGCTCCGTCATCCGGGCATCGCCCGTGATCAGGCCCGAGACCGAGATGCGGGCGATCTGCGGGCGCGCATCGCCGAACCGCCCGGTTCCGCCCGCCGCCACGAGCCCGACCGTCACGACCGCGATCAAGAGTGCCCCGAAGGCCAGCACGCGCCAGACCGTGAGCTTCCGTCGAAGCCGCCTGCGGTCGGCGATCATCTCGGCATCGGCGACCATGCAGGCTCCGTCGTGATCGGGTGTCCAGAGCCCCACACCCTAGACCCGACGCCGCGCGGCCCGCAAGGGATCGGATCGCAGGGGCGTGGGTCGGTGCGAAACGGGGTCGTCGCGCAGTGTACCGGTTCCGGGCACGCGAGCGATGTCAGGTCGGGGGGATTCTCGCCGGTCCGCTTCCGGGGACACGATTGGAAGAGCGGACACTTGCTCCGGGAACGACGCCAGGCGACTGGACGCCGTCTTCAGACGCATGAGATCATGCACCATGGTCAGCACCGAATGGGTTTGGCCGAGGGCGAGCGAGGTGGTGGGTCCGTCGAGTAGCAACACCTTCGGTATCCGAGCGCCGGCCTGAGCGCCCAGGTTCAATTCCAAATCAGGTCAGTTGCGCTATCCTGCCGCTCACGCAAAGGGCGGAACGGCCTGCCTGGCATAAGCGGAGCGAGCCCACCCATGTTCGACGAATACGGCTTTCCACGCGGCGCTGAGTTGGACGAAGCCGCGCTGCCTGCGCTTTATCATTTCGTCTACTGCAGTCGTGCCGCCGACGGAGTCGACGACGCCGAGGTCGGCCGCATCGTCGAGACGGCCCGGCGGCACAATCCCGCGCGTGGCATCACCGGGGTGCTGGTTTTCGGCAGCGGCGTCTTCTTCCAGTGGATCGAGGGGCCGGCCGCCCAGATACAGAAGCTGATCGCAAGCCTGCACGGCGATTCACGCCATTACGATATCGTCTCGCTGAGCCAGAGCGAGGAAGAGCGAGAACGTCTCTATCCGAACTGGGACATGGAGAAGGTCGAACCCCAAGACATCCGCCTGGTGCTACAGGAGGCGCTCGAAAGCGCCGAAGACATAAATAACGTCGCGGCACTGACGCGGATTCTGAAGCAACTCGATTCGGGGCCGCTCGATTCGCTTGGACGAAGCTGATCGGGCCAGCAACCGGTGGCCTCGAGCCGATCCGCCACTGGCATCGTGGCGAAATGATCTACCCACAAGCAAGTCGCCAGAACACGTTTGCGACGCGATCTGCGACGGACACCGGGTGCGCGGATTGCTCATCGTCGCCGTAGCAACCGCCAGCGTCTGCATCTGGAACGCGGGCGGCCCGTTTCCCCCTTCCTGTCAGGATCATCAGTACAGCGAGCCCTTTGGCTGCTACCCGGGCCGATGGCTCTTATTTGGTTGCTCGCAGCCGCCCGACCGATGGATGGGTGTGATGATCCACTCTCGAATACTACACTGAGACCGGTAGCGTCGCCGCCAAAAGCGGAGGTGGGGAAGGGCCGCCGAGGAGCGTTTTTACCGTCCGTCGGGACCCAGGCCTGTGTCCGCTTTCAGGCAGCTTTTGCAGCGGCTTGTACGACTCGGTTGGGTCGGAAGCGGTCCCGCGTTCGTCCGGTCTTGGGTGATGCCCCACGCCTTCGCACGGACGAGGCTCCGCATCCGCTTCGCCGTCACCTCGCGCACGTCGTCGCCAGGGTTCATCGCGCACGCCTTCACGACATCCATCGGGGAGCATCGCCACGCCGATCCCATCGAGCGGCGTTTCGATCCTGCCTTATAAGGCAGCTTTCCTAAGGCACTGTGGGGAGAAGGGGCGTCAGTGGCCGGATCGGGGTGTTTGCGAGAACGAGGAGGCGCTTCGCTCCGCTTTCGGCGTCAGAGAGTCCCTTCGACCGCACGTCGGTCACGGCTCCGGACATCAGAGAGATCGCCCTGATCTCCGAAGCCCGCCCGAGCCCCCGCGGTGCCCGCAACCCGGCGGATGTCCGGCTACGTTGCGGGCGGGATCATCGGCGCCGATTTCCCGGTCGTCGGGCCTTTCTCGAAGGCGATGATGCTGTCGTAGATGTGCATCGACAGCGTCGTGCGGCCGAACTCCGTCGGGGCGACCGCGCCGCCCGACAGATCGGCGTTCAGCTCGTCGATCAGGTCCTTCGCGAGCTCGATGAAGGTGCCCGGGCGCTTCAGGCCGCCGTCGTAATCGGCCATGTAGGCCGTGTGCAGATCCTCGACCAGGTAGACGCCGGTCCGGGCGAGAAGCGGATACAGGGTCCGGAAGCTCGTCACGACGTCGCCCATCCGGTGGCTGCCGTCGTCGAGCACGATGTCGGGCGTGCCGAACTCCTCGACCACCCGGCGCAGGAAGTCGGGGTCGCCCTGGTCGCCGATCCGGACGTGGATCTGGTCCTCCTCGAAGGTCTTGCAGTAGGGCGAGATGTCGAGGCCGACGAGCGTCGCGTGCGGGCCGAAATAGCGCTTCCAGAGCTGCAGCGAGCCGCCCCGCCCGCAGCCGATCTCGACCATCGTGAGAGGCTGGCCGACGAAGCGGCCGAAATGCCGCTCGTAGGCCGGGAAGTAGTGCTTCCACTTGTGGATCGGCCGGCCGGTATGGGTCAGGAAGTCTCGCCAGAGCTGCATGGGCACGCCATCTTGGGATCAGGGATTCGCCAGGGCGTGGACCGGCCCGGGCAGCGGCGGAAGGGCGGGCCTGGCGGCGAGCCCTCTTCGATCGGGACAGGGTTTAGGACCGAACCTCCTGGCTGGCCACCGCAAAGTTCCCGGGCGGTGGCGGGGGGAGAGGCCGCAACCGAACTGTCGCACCGTCCCTCGGCGAACCTCTTCACTCATGCACGGGGCCGGCATCGCGCGAGCATCCAGCTCAGCAGGCGGTCCTCCGCGTCCGACAAGGGCTGTTCGGACAGATGACAGAGATAGTAGTCCCGCCCGTCAGCCCATTCGGCGACGGACAGGCGCGTGAGGACACCCTCGTCGACGAACCTGCCGACCAGAGCCGGGCGCAGCAGCGCGATCCCGAGCCCCTCGAGCGCCGCCTGCAGGGCGAGATTGCCGTCCTCGACCAGCAGGCCGCCGGACGCCCCGACGTCGTCGCCGTCCCGCAGGAACCAGCTTCGCCAGCCGTCCCGATCCTGATCGTGGATGAGCAGATCACCTGATGGCGAGAGGTTCGATTCGCTCGCAAGACCCGGGTGCAGCGCCAGGAAGGCAGGGCTGCAGAACGGAGCCGTGACACCGGACAGGATGGGGTACGACGTGTATCCTGTCCATTGACCTTCGCCGAACCGGATCGACAGATCGGCCGAGTCACTGACGTAGTTCCGGTGGTGAGCATAGGAGACATTCAGGTCGACGTCGGGATTGAGGCAGAGGAAATCGCCGATATTCCTGAACAGCCAGGCTCGCGCGAACAGAGGGATGACGCCCAGCCGCACATGGGTGCTTCGTTTCCCGTCGCGAAACTGGGCCGTCGCGCCGCGCAGCACGGCGAAGGCCGTTCGCACCGACCGGAAGTACTCCCGTCCCGCGTCGGTCAGGACGAGACCGCGGCCCCTCCGCTCGGTCAGCGGATGCCGCATGAAGGCGTCGAGCAGGCCAATTGATGACTGACGGCTGAGGGCGACACCCCGAGCTCGCGGGCCGCCTGCGTCGCGCCGCCGAGCCGCGCGACGGCCTCGAAGGCCCGCAGCGCCGTCAGCGGCGGCTCACGTCGTTCAGCCATGGCTGCGCTCTCAAATAATGAGGAATTCTCATATCTCAGTCGCCTTGTCTGCGTGTCGATTGCGGATATGGTCCTTCTTAATGAGAACAGCTCACGGGTGAACGGCTGGCTTCAGTCGTGCTCCCGTCGCGAGGGTGGACGCATTCGCCTTGAGGGAGGCCCGTCTCCCGCGCCACTTCGCAGCCTGCCTCCGGGCTGCGTCCGAACCTTGGGGCCATGCTCTTGAAACCGACCACACCGCCGTCCCGCCGTGCTGTCCTGTCCGGCGTCGCGCTCGCGAGCCTCGGGGCCGCTCAGTCGAGCGGCCTTCGCGCGGACGAGGCTCCCGTCCGGGGCGGCGTGCTGAACGTTCACATGAATGCCGAGCAGCGCGTCGTGAACCCGGCGATCCGTGCCTCGGTCGACGTCTACCTCGTCGGCAGCAAGATCGTGGAGCCGCTGGTCGACCTGGATGCTGCCGGCCGGCCGGTCGGGGTGCTGGCAACGGCCTGGGAGGCCGCGCCCGACGGCCGGACGATCACCTTCACCCTGCGCCAGAACGTCAGGTGGCACGACGGGAAACCCTTCACGGCAGCCGACGTGCAGTACACGGCCATGGAGCTCTGGAAGAAGCATCTCAATTACGGCTCCACACTGCAGAAGAACCTGCAGGCGGTCGAGACGCCGGACGTCCACACGGCGATCTTCAAGTACGCGGAGGCGATGCCGCTC
Source organism: uncultured Enterovirga sp. (assembly GCA_964244795.1). GTDB lineage: Bacteria > Pseudomonadota > Alphaproteobacteria > Rhizobiales > Beijerinckiaceae > Enterovirga. The sequence goes on along the minus strand of CAXTKM010000046.1, from coordinate 10,115 downwards.
GATCTCCTGCTTCGGGCCTTGCCCGATCTCGGCTACATCGCGCCACGGCACGTCTACGAGGGCACGAACGTCCTCGAAAACCCGGCGAACCTCGAGCCGATCGGGACGGGTCCGTTCAAGATCGTGAAATACGAGCGCGGACAATACATCATCGCCGACCGCAATCCGGATTACTGGCGGAAGGGCTTCCCCTATCTCGACCGGATCGTCTGGAAATTCATTCCCGACAAGGCGGCCGCGGCAGCCGCGCTCGAGACCGGCGGGGTGGATCTGAGCACGTACACGTCGCTCACCCTGTCCGACATCAACAGGCTTCGGACGCACAAGGCCTTCACCGTCTCGACCAAGGGCAACGAGGGCAACGCGGTGCAGAACACCGTCGAGTTCAACTTCCGCCGGAAGGAGCTGTCTGACATCCGGGTCCGGCGCGCGATCGTGCACGCGATCGATACGGACTTCTTCATCGAGAACATGCTCTACGGGTTCGGCCGGCGCGGCCAGGGGCCGGTTCCCCGATCGTCGGACTTCTTCGTGCCCGGCGCTCCCGATCTGCGGTTCGACGTCGCGCTCGCGAACCGGCTCCTCGACGAGGCCGGCTATCCGCGCAGCCAGCCGGGCGATCGCAGGTTCAGGCTGCGCCTTCTGGCCGCTCCGTGGGGCGAGGACGTCAGTTCCTTCGCGACGTTCATCCAGCAATCGCTCGCACCTGTCGGGATTCAGGTGGACGTCGTCCAGCGCGATGCCGCCGGCTTCCTGACCGACGTCTACCGGGACTGGAACTTCGACCTCGCGACCGGCCGTCATCAATACAGGAGCGATCCCGCGGTCAGCACGACGGTCTGGTACCGGTCCGGAGCCACGAAGGGCGCTCCCTGGACGAACCAGTGGGGCTGGCAGGATCCCGACATCGATCGCGTGATCGACGAGGCCGCGAAGGAGCTCGATCCGCAGGCGCGCAGGCGTCGCTACGCGGAGTTTGTGACGCTCGCGAACACGCAGGTCCCGGTCTGGATGGCGACGGATCGCGAGTTCATCTCCGTGACGAGCAAGAAGCTCCGGAACGATCACAACACGCCGCGCTGGCCTTCGAGCAGCTGGTACGATCTCTGGGTCCAGACGTGACCGACGCGTCCGCGAAGATCCAGGCCGAGCCCTACCCCTTCCCCCTGCAGGGCGAGATGACGACGCGGAACACCGCTCTGCTCGTCATCGACATGCAGGGCGATTTCTGCGCCGAGGGCGGCTACATGCACCAGTTCGGCTTCGACCTCGCGGCCTTGCGGCGCCCGATCCCGATCGTGGCCGCGGTGATGGCGGCCTGCCGGGCGATCGGGATGCCGGTCATCCACACGCGCGAGACCTTCAAGGCGGACCTCTCCGACGTGCAGCCGCACAGGCTCTGGCGAGGGCAGGACGGAACCGGCGTCGCGGTCGGCGATCTCGGGCCGAGAGGCCGGTATCTGATCGAGGGAGCCGATTGCTGGCAGATCATCCCGGAGCTCGCGCCGCGGGACGGCGAGCCGGTCTTCGACAAGCCGTCCTACGGCGCCTTCGGTTTCACCGACATCGAGAGCCATCTGCGCGTCCGCGGCATCCGCAACCTGATCCTGGCCGGGCTCACGAGCGATTGCTGCATCCACACCAATGTTCGCGAGGCGCTGGACCGAGGCTTCGATTGCGTGACTCTGGCGGACGGGACGGGAGCCTGCTTCGAGGCCGTGCATGAGGCCGCGATCCAGCTCCTCGTCAAGAAGAGCGGCGTCTTCGGCGCGGTTGCCCGCAGCCCGGCGGTGCTGGATGCGTTCGATCGCAGCTTCGGTCCGGGACGGTCGACGCGATGAGCCATGATGGGGA
>CAXTKM010000046.1:0-8251 GCA_964244795.1 uncultured Enterovirga sp. | reverse complement strand
TGGGGATCTCGGCATCCTGTCCCGCCGGCGCATCGAGGCGGGCATCATCCAGCCGATCTACGAGACGCTGTGCCGGCATCTCGGCCGGGAGCGCGCCGCAGCGCTCATCGGCGAGGCGATCGCGAAGGCGGCGGTCGAGGCGGGCCGCGACTTCGCGGAACGCGAACAGGATGGCGCGGACATCCGCAGCTTCGTCGCGTTGCAGCGTCTCTGGACGCAGGACGACGCACTGGAGGTCACGGTCCTGCAGGCGGACGACGACGCGTTCAGCTACGACGTCCACCGCTGCCGCTATGCGGAGATGTACCGCGACATGGGGCTCGCCGAGATCGGGCATCTGCTCTCGTGCAACCGCGACCACGCCTTCATCGAAGGCTACGATCCGCGCGTCGAGCTGAAGCGCACCAGCACGCTCATGGCCGGCGGAACGTGCTGCGATTTCCGCTACAAGGTCAGGACGAGCGCAGGCTGAGGATCCGGCGGCGGATTGCGTCTGCCGGAACGTCGAGCTCGACCTTTTGGACGTCGACCGTCCTGCGCCGCGTCGAGACGCCTGCCCGAGTGCCACGGCCTGTCACGCCTCGGTCGGAGGCCGACCCGGGCGCGTCGCTCGCCGGTCCGCGATCGCCCGCGCCATCGCCCGAGCGATGAGGTCGTAGTGACGCCAGAGGTCCGGATCGATCGGTCTCGGCGCGCCGAAATAGCCGTCGGGCGTCAGGCGCCGGGCATGCTCGCCGCCGCGGCGCCACTCCGCGAGGTCGTCCGGGCCGAGACGGGTCGGCTCGAGCCGGAGCAGGGCGTCGAAATCCACGAGGTGCGGGTGGAAGCGGACCACGGCGGCCGTCTCGTGCTCGTGCGCGTGGACGCCGAGGATGCCGGTCGTCCGGAGCTGGTCCAGCTCCGGGGGCGGATCCCAGGGAAGCCAGATGTCCTCGCGACCCGTCATGCCGAGACGCGGAATCGTCTCCCAGCGCACCGGCGCATAGGCCCAGAGGATCCCGGTTCGCCCAGCCGCATGCTGCGCCTCGACGACGCCCCGAACCATCTCGTTATGGGCGCGGTCGCCATGATGGCTGACGAGGTAGATGTCGGCGAAGCCCGTCTCGACCAGGGTGTCCAGGATGTCGCCGAGGAGCCCGGCCGCGATCTCCGGCCGCGTGCCGAACGTTCCCGGCGTCCCTGCGAAGATGCTGTTCACGCCCCAGAAGAAGGGCGGCGCGACGACGAGTTCCGTCGCGAGCCCGGAGGCGTGATGGCGCGTCAGCCGGCACAGGTCGCCCGCGATCAGCGCGTCCGTCCCGACCGGCAGGTGCGGCCCGTGCTGCTCGATGACCCCGATCGGCACGAGCACGCCCGCCCCGCGGGCCGCCGCCGCCGCGATCTCGGGGCCGGTCATCTCCACCATGGTGCCGGCGAAGAGGTTGGACGAGGTCGTGGGCACAGAAGGCGCTCACCCACCGCCGCCGCCAGGGCGCCTGACCGTTATCGCGCTCGCCGCGGCCCGCCGCAATATCGAATGTTGATCGAATTTCGAAAATCGTGCTAGCCTCTCGGTACGGAAAGGCCAACGAGGACGAGCATGCACCGTCGCGACGTGATCGGCATCGGGCTCGCGGGCGCGGGCGGCGTGTCGGTCTTCGCCGAGACGATGGCGGAGATGACGTGGGAGGAGGCCGACGCGGCCGCCGAGGCGGGTGCGTCGGTGCTCTGGGCCTTCGGCGTGATCGAGCAGCACGGACCCCACCTCCCCCTCGGGACCGACGTCTACGTCCCTGCCGCCATTCTCAGGCGGGTCCGCGTGCTCCTCGGCGAGAGGGGGCATCGGGCCGTCATCCTGCCGGCCTATTACTGGGGGATCAATCAGGTCTCCGGCGGCTTCCCGGGCTCGGTCGAAACGCGGCCGAGCACCATGATCGCTCTCATGACCGACGTTCTCGGCAGCCTGAAGAAGCAGGGCTTCCGCCGCGTGTTCTGCGCCTCCGGTCACGGCGATGCGCTCCACAACCAGACGATCTTCGATGGTGTCGCGAGCGGACGGGCAGCCTCCGGCATCGATGCGGCCGTCCTGTTCAACGGGCCTCTCGCCCGGCGGCTCGGCCTCGACCCGTCGAACCCGGCCGTCGTCGCCTTCGAGGTTCCTCCCCTCGGCCCGCAACGGCTCTTCATGGATGTCCACGCCGGCAATCCGGAGACGTCCGCGATGCTGCACGCGTATCCGGAACTCGTCCGAAAGGATGTCGTGCCGACCCTGAAGTCCACGGATTACGGCCCCGACGATCTCGCCGAGTGGCGCAAGGGACAGGGCGATGCGCGCCGCAAGACGCCGCTCGGCTATTTCGGCGACCCCGCATCGGCCGATCCGGCGCGCGGGCGTGCGAGCCTCGAGCTGCAGGCCGATGCGATGGCGACCGCGATCCTGCAGCGGATCGCAGCCCGATAGCGTCCCGCCACCCTTCCCTGCCCGGAAAGGACCCGTCATGCCCGATGCCGCAGCCCGGCCCACGCCATCCGCGAACGATTTCGATCCCGATCTTCCCACGAACCGGATGATCTTCGAGATCCGGCGCGACGACGCCGTCTGGCCGCATTTCAAGGAGCGGCTGGAGGAGCTGATGAGCGCCTATGGGCTCGGCGAGGAGGAGAAGGACGCCTTTCGTCAGGTGGACGTCCGGCGCCTCGGACGGCTCGGCGTGCATCCCTATTTCCTGCCCCAGATCACGCGCCTGTTCCACGGCGCGGCCGGCAACACGACCAAGAGCGCGGCCGCGCAGGCCTACCGGAAATCGTTCGGCGACGAGATCGTCGAACATCGCGAGCCGGGCGCGGCCTGACCACTGAGGGATACGAGATGGCTGAATTCGTCTCCATCATGGCCATGGCGCATGCGCCGGGCGTGACCGGGTGGCTCGAGGCGTGCCCCGTCTCCGAGCAGGACGCGATCAAGGCCGGTTACGAAGAGCTCGGCCGCACGATGCGGGACGCGAAGCCCGACGTCATCATCGGGGTCGGCAACGATCATCTCCTGAACCTGCCGCTGAAAAATCCGCCGAACTGGCGCGTCGATTGCGCCGACGAATGGCGCGGGCCCGCCGAGTTCTTCAAGTCCTGGCTGAAGCAGCCCGGGTACCATGTCCGCGGACGTCCCGACGTGGCCGAGGTCCTGGTCCGCGAGGCGGCCGCCGCGGGCTTCCACGTCGATCGCGGCGAGCACCTCCTCTTCGACGACAACTGGTCGGTGCCGCTCTGGTATCTCGGCTACGACGTGCCGATCCTGCCGATCCACATGAACTGCATCAATCCGCCGGTGCCGGAGCCGGCCGAATGCATCCGGTTCGGCCGCGAGCTGCGCCGCATCGTTCGCGACGTCCTGCCGCCCGGCTTGCGGGTCGGGCTGATGGGGACGGGCGGCCTGTCGCACGAGCCGGGCGGGCCGCGCTACTTCACCATGGATCCGACCTTCGACCGCTGGTTCCTCAACCTCATGGAGGAGAGCGATCCCGATCGCGTCGTGCGCGAGGCGACGGTCGAGCGGATGAACGAGGCCGGCGGCGGCGGCACGACGGAGCTGCTCGCCTGGATGGTCGCGATGGCGGCGGCCGGCGGCACCGGAGGCCGCACCGTGTTCTACGTCGCCTCGCAGGAGATGCGATGCGGCATCGGGGGCACCGTCTGGTCGAGCGTGCGGTGAGAGGCGAGAGATGAGCCGAGAGACGAGCCGAGAGACGAGCATCGCGGACGGATACGCGAGCCGGGCCGTCCTCCCGACGTCCGGAGAGCGTCTGGCGCCGGGTCGGACGGCGGTCGTGGTCGTCGACATGCAGAACGACTTCTGTGCCCCGGGCGGCTACATCGCGGGGATCGGCAAGGACGTGTCCGGGCCGGCCGCGATCGTTCCGGGCGTCGAGGCGGTGCTGGCGGGAGCCCGCCGGGCCGGCGTGCCGGTCGCCTGGCTCGTGGCCCGCTACGAGCCCGAGCTTCTGCCGCCGTCCATGACGGCGCAGAAGCGCCGCCTCGGGATCGATGCGGTCTGCTGCGCGTCGGGAAGCTGGGGCGCGGACTTCTTCGGCGTCCGACCGGCCGCAGGCGAGCCGGTCTTCGAGAAGAGCACCTATTCCGGCTTCTCGAATCCTGCCTTCGAGGCCCATCTGCGCGCGACCGGAATCGAGGCGATCGTCTTCTGCGGCGTCCAGACCAACGTCTGCGTGGAGTCCACGCTCCGCGAGGCGCATTCGCGCGGCTTCGACGTCGCGCTCGTCGGGGACGCGGTCGGCTCGCACGCGTCGGCGCTGCACGAGGCGACGCTCGCCAACGTGCGCTTCCTGTTCGGCGACGTCATCGCCGCCCGTGACCTTCTCGACGCCTGGGCCGAGCGGACGGCCGCGGCCTGACCGGCAGCAGCGCCCCGGACACGTGGATTCCTGGACATCCCATGAGCAGTGCCATCTTGCGCGAGGCCGGCCAGCGGCCGATCCACCTCCGCCACTTCGTGGACGGGCGGTTCGTCGCGTCGGCAGGCCGGACCTTCGAGAACCGGAACCCCGCGACCGGCGCCGTCGTCGCGACGGTCGACGAGGCCGATGCGGGCGTCGTCGACCAGGCCGTCGGGGCGGCCCGCCGCGCGCTCAAGGGTCCCTGGGGCAAGACGACGGAGCAGGAGCGCGCGGCGCTGCTCCGGAAGGTCGCGGACGGCATCCTCCGACGTTTCGACGACTTCCTGCAGGCGGAGATCCTGGACACGGGAAAGCCCATCGGGCTCGCCTCGCATATCGACATCCCGAGGGGAGCGGCGAACTTCAACGTCTTCGCCGACCAGGTCCTCACGCTCTCGACCGAGGCGTTCCGGATGGCGACGCCGGACGGGCGCGGCGCGCTGAACTACGCGATCCGCGTTCCGCGCGGCGTCGTCGGCGTGATCTGCCCCTGGAACCTGCCGCTGCTCCTGATGACCTGGAAGGTCGCGCCCGCGCTCGCCTGCGGCAACACGGTCGTGGTCAAGCCCTCGGAGGAGACCCCCTCGACCGCGACCCTGCTCGGCGAGGTGATGAACGAGGCCGGCATTCCGCCCGGCGTCTACAACGTCGTCCACGGCTTCGGGCCGGGCAGCGCCGGCGAGTTCCTGACCCGCCATCCCGGCGTGAACGGGATTACCTTCACGGGCGAGACCCGCACCGGCACGGCGATCATGAAGGCCGCGGCCGAAGGCGTTCGGCCGGTGTCGCTCGAGCTCGGCGGCAAGAACGCGGCCGTGGTGTTCGCGGATTGCGATCTCGAGGCCGCGGTCGAGGGCACGGTCAGGGCGGCTTTCGCGAATTGCGGACAGGTCTGCCTCGGCACCGAACGGGTCTATGTCGAGCGACCGATCTTCGACGTCTTCGTCCGGCGCCTGAAGGAGGCGGCGTCCGGGCTCCGGATCGGCGACCCGTTCGACAGGTCGACGACGCTCGGCCCGCTGATCTCCGACGAGCACCGTCGCAAGGTGCTGTCCTACTACGACCGGGCGAAGTCGGAGGGCGCCACGATCGTCCTCGGCGGCGGCGTGCCCGACCTGCCGCCCGGGCTCCGGGGCGGCTTCTACGTCGAGCCGACGATCTGGACAGGCCTCCCGGACACCTCGGCCGTGCTGAGGGAAGAGATCTTCGGCCCCTGCTGCCACGTCGCGCCCTTCGACGACGAGACCGCCGTGATCGAGGCCGTGAACGACAGCCCCTACGGACTCGCGACCGCGATCTGGACCGAGAGCCTCGCCCGAGCCCACCGCGTCGCGGCCGAGATCGAGGTCGGCATCGTCTGGCTCAATTCCTGGTTCCTGCGCGACCTGCGGACACCCTTCGGGGGCGCGAAGCAATCCGGGATCGGGCGCGAGGGCGGGGTTCACTCGATGGAGTTCTACACGGAGCTCCGCAACGTCTGCGTGAAGCTGTAGCGCCGACCGCACGCTCGGGCTGGCGAAGGCGGTCGCCCCGTTCGGGACCGGTCTCGAACCGGACCACATAGGCCGGCGGGCGCCTTCACGCGACCCGTCCGGGCCGATAAGGGCGATACGCTGCATGCCGATTTCGGCCCGCTCGGTGGGATCGCCGTGCAGTTCGTTCGAGGGGGAATGCGCGATGGAGCCGAGACGAAACGCCTTCAAGGCCGGGCTCGCCCAGCGAGAGCTCCAGGTCGGGCTGTGGAGCAGCCTGTGCAGCAACATCGTGGCCGAGATCATCGGCGACAGCGGGTTCGACTGGATCCTGCTCGACACGGAGCATTCGCCGAACGAGTTGCCGGGCCTGGTCTCGCAGATGCAGGCGCTGGCCACGGGCACCGCGACCCCGATCGTGCGGCCGGCCTGGAACGACGCGGTGCTGATCAAGCGCATCCTGGATGCGGGCGCGCAGGCGCTGCTCATCCCCTTCGTGCAGAACGCGGAGGAGGCGAGAGCCGCGGTCGCGGCGACGCGCTATCCGCCGGACGGCATTCGGGGCATCACGACGAGCGGCCGGGCCGCCCGCTACGGCCGCGTGCCCGACTACCTGGCCTCCGCGGCGCGCGAGATCTGCGTCCTCGTCCAGGTCGAGACGATGGCCGCGATGGCCGAGCTGGAGGCGATCGCCTCGGTGCCGGGCGTGGACGGCGTGTTCATCGGCCCCTCCGACCTGTCGGCCTCCATGGGACATATCGGCAATTCGGCCCATGCCGAGGTCCAGGACGCGATGCGGGACGCCGTCGCCCGGCTGAAGCGGCTCGGGGCGCCGGCCGGCATCCTGACCGGAAACGAGGAGGAGGCACGCCGTTACATCGCGTGGGGCTACACGTTCGTCGCGGTCGGGTCCGATCTCGGCGTGCTGGCCAAGAATGCCGACGCCCTGGCGAAACGCTTCAAGGTATGATCATGCCGGGCCGATCGCCCGGGCCGGTCAGTCGAACATCGCCACGCAGTCGATCTCGACGTTCACGCCCGCGCGATGCGGCGTGCCGCCGACGCAGGTCCGGGTGACCTTCTCGCCGTCCAGGACCTCGCGGAAGACCTCGTTGAAGCGAGGAAAGTCGGCGGTGTCGCGCAGGATCACGCGCATGTTCACGACGTTCGCGAAGTTCGCCCCGGCCGCGTCGAGAACGCTCCGGAGGTTCTGCAGCGTACGGCGCGTCTGCTCCTCGATCCCGCCTGCGATCACGGTCTTCGTCTCGGGATCGAGCGGCCCTTGCCCCGACACGAACAGCATGTTGCCGAACCGGATCGCCTGGACGATCGGGGGCGGCTTCTGTTGATCGGTGAAGCCCGTCGTCGGCGCCGACCGGGAGGTGACGATCTCTTTGGGCACGGGCGACACTCGTTCTCGAAAGACGCGAAGCCATCGCAGCATGGCTGAGAAATTTCGGATTTCCAAGCGTTCATCGAAATCATAGGACGGTCTTTCGAGGGTCGCCGTCCAGCCGGCGACCGAGGAGGACCCACGTGCCTGCCCCACACCGCATCGACACGCAGCATCACATCCTTCCGCCGCGCTACGTCGCGGCGGTCGGCGAAGCCGCGATCGGCCGGACGCTCGTCTCGGGGCAGGCCCCGGCCTGGACGCCCGAGATATCCCTCGCGGCCATGGACCGGCATGGCGTCGAGGCCGCAGTCGTCTCGATCTCCGCCCCCGGCTTTCCCGGCCCGGACCCGGCCGCGCTGTGCCGGCACTGCAACGACGCCGCGGCCGAGTTGGTGCTCTCGCATCCGGGCCGGTTCGGCAGCTTCGCCAGCCTGCCCCTGCCCGACGTCGCGGCGAGCCTGGATGAGATCGGCCGCAGCCTCGACGACCTCGAGGCGGACGGCATCTGCCTTCTCACGAATTACGATGGGCGCTACCTCGGCGATCCTCTCTTCTCGCCCGTCTTCGACGAGCTCGAGCGGCGCGGCGCCGTCGTCTACGTCCATCCGAACGAGGCGCCCGGCAGCTTTCTCGGCGGCTTGCCTCCCGCGTCGCTCGAGTTTCCCTTCGACACGACGCGCGCGATCGCGAACCTGCTGTTTTCCGGCACCTTCGCCCGCACGCGAAGCGTCCGCTACATCTTCTCGCATGCGGGAGGCGCCCTGCCCGCGCTCGCCGAGCGCCTCGCCCGGCTCGAGCGCCGGCCCGACTTCAAGCAGCACGTCCCCGACGGCGTATTGGCGGAGATCGGCCGGCTCCATTTCGACATCGCGCTCTCGGCCGGCCCGCGCACGCTGGGGGCGCTCCTGCGCCTGACGACTCCCGACCGGATCCTCTTCGCGAGCGATTATCCG
>CAXTKM010000045.1:0-19966 GCA_964244795.1 uncultured Enterovirga sp. | reverse complement strand
CAGCGTGACAGCAGCCGTCTTCCGGATCGACCCAGGACAGAAACCCGGCGACCCGTCCGTCGCCGAATTGACGACGAGCCACGCGACGCGACCGCCGATGACCCTATCTGCAACCGGCGCCGGTACGATCGAGGACGTCGCCGAGCGCGACCTCTCGCGCGAGCCCGCCGGCGCGCAGCCCAATGCGGCCGTAGCCGGCGCGCCGCGAGACGTGCCGGCCGTGACGGAGCGTCGCGCCGTCGCCGCGAACGACGGCGCCATCGAGGCGGTCGGCGCGCCGGGCGCAACATCTCCGTCTTCCGGTTCCTCGACGCTCTCGGTCGCCGCGACGACGAGCGCGATGACGGGACCGCGGCTGTCGAAGTCCGATTGGGCCGAAGCGTTCTTCATGGCCGGCCTCGCCCTGCCGGCACGTCGGCCGCGACGTTCGGCCGATCCAGCGCGACGCCGTCGCGTGATGACGTTCGACCCTTCGACCGAAGCGTTCGAGATCTGCCCGTCCGGAACCGAAAACCTGGACGACCCGCAGGCCTTCGGACACGATGACGACGGCGACGACAGGCCGGACATCGTCTTCCTCAACGCGGCCGAATGATCCGGGCGGCCGGCCAGGACGGAGCGACCACGCGTGACGAAGCAGACGAGAAGCCGGACCTCCCGCGACGAGGCCGGTCCGGACGACGGCGAGACGCGCGATGGCGAGACCGTGCGCGACGACGTGACCGCGCACGTCAGCTGGGACGACACGACGATGCAGTCGACCTATGCCAACGTCATCAACGTCATCAACACCCGCGAGGAGTTCTCGCTGTTCTTCGGACAGAATCAGACGTGGGATCTCTCGTCGTCACGCGATCTGGTCGTGAAGCTCGGCAATCGAGTCGTGATGTCGCCCTACGCCGTCAAGCGGCTGCACATCCTGCTCGGGGCGCGACTGGCCGCCTACGAGGCCCGGTTCGGCACCCTGGACGTCGCGGGATGAACGCGGCCTGCAGCCGCCTGCCTCGACCATGATCGAGCAGATCGATCTCGAGGAGAACTCGCGCTTTTCGGCTGCCCCCGAGAGCGTGGGTGCGGATGCAGCGGTCTGGGCGAGCCTCGCCGAGACGCGGGACCTCGCGAGGTTCGGCGGCGCATGGCTGACGCTCGCGTCCAGGTCCTTCGAGGCGATCCGGCGCTCGGTGCTGCTCGCGGGCCCTCCCGATGCCGGACCCTATCGCCCGATCGCCCGCTGGTCGCGGAGGCCGGATCGCGGCGATGTGGAGACCTTCGTGGATCAGCTCGGCGGCGTGCTCGCCGTCGCGATCGAGCGGCGACGGCCCGCCCTGGAGGAACTCGGCCCGACCGAGGCGGGTGCCGCCGGTGGGCTCGCGGTCGGGTATCCGCTGCTCCTGCTCGGTCAGCTCCAGGGCGTCGTGCTGGCCGAGTCGCGAGCGCTCGATGGACGCGATGCGCGACGTCTCGTGCGGCACCTGCAATGGAGTTCGGGCTGGTACGAGGCCTTTCTCAGGCGCGCCCACCACGAAGGCTCGGCCAGCCTCGGCGACAAGGCCGAAACGCTCGTCCACGCCGTCGAGGCCGTGGTGTCGCAGCCCGGGCTCGCCGGCGCCGGGCGGGTCTTCGCCGGCTTTCTCGAGCGCCGCTTCGGTTGCGATCAAGTGGTGGTGACCCGGTCCGTGCGGCGTCGTTCGCGGCTTCTCGCGGTGAGCCAGACGGCTGTCTTCGAGAGGCGGTCGCGGTCTGCAAAGCTGTTCGCGTCGGCCGCCGACGAGGCGATCGATCAAGGCACCGCCCTGGTCGCGCCGGTCGCCGATGACCATCCCTACGTGACGCTCGCCCAAGACGCGCTCCGCCGGGAGACGGCCGGCGCGCATATCCTGACCGTGCCGCTGGTCACGGACGGCGAAGCGTTCGGGGCCGTCATCCTCACGCGTGCCGATCGCGCGTTCGGCCAGGACGAGGTCGACCTCGCCGATGCGCTCGCGAGCGCGGTCTCTCCCGTCCTCCACGACAAGGCGAGGACCGATCGAAGCCTTCCGGCCCTCTTCCTGGCAGAGCTCGGCGGCTTCGCCGGCCGGCTGTTCGGACGCCGCCATCTCGGGTTGAAGCTCGGTGCCCTGTCCGCAGCCGCCGTCGCGGCTTTCTTCATCGTCGCGACAGACGACCACCGGATCCGCGCCCGCGCCGAGGTGCAGGGCGAGGTTCGACGCTCGATGTCGGCACCCTTCGACGGCTTCATCCGGTCGGCGCGCGCGCGGGCGGGAGACGTCGTGGAGGCCGGCGCGCTCATGGCCGAGCTGCAGGACAACGATCTCGTCCTGGACCGCCTTAGGCAGATCGCCCGCAAGCGCCAGTATCAGTCGGAGCTCGATAAGGCGCTGGCCAAGCGAGATCTCGCGGGAACCAACATCGCGAAGGCGCAGGTCGCCCAGACCGACGCTGAGATCGAGCTCAGCGATCAGATGCTCGCGAGGGCGAAGATCACGGCCCCGTTCAGAGCGGTCATCGTGTCCGGCGATCTGAGCCAGTCGATCGGCCGGCCAGTGTCGCGGGGCGACGCGCTGTTCGAGCTCGCGCCGCTCGACCAATACCGGGTGACGCTGCTCGTCCCCGAAGGCGACATCCGCCTCGTCACGCCGGGCATGCGCGGCGAGATTCTCCTGTCCGCCCTTCCGGATCAGCCGTTTCCGCTGGAGATACGCTCCGTTACGCCTGTCGCGCGCGCCAACGAGGGCGTGAACGGCTTCGAGGCGATCGGAACCTTGTCGCGGACCGATCCCCGGATCAGGCCCGGCATGGAGGGCGTCGCGAAGGTTCAGGCCGGCGAGCGATCGCTCTTCTGGATCTGGACGCACCCGTTCGTCCACTGGGTGCGAATCAAGGCTTGGGAGCTCGTCCCGTGAGCGTCCCCGCCTCCTCCATCCACTCCGATCTGTGGCACCGTGTCGCCGATCTGCGGCCGCGGCTGAAGCCCGAGACCGTGGTGAGCCGGCAGGTGATCCGGGGAGAGGTCTGGTATCTGACGACCGACCGGTTCCTGACCCGCTCGTGCCGCTTCACGCCGGCCGTCTGGTCGGTGCTGATGCGCCTGGACGGTCGCCGCACGATGCACAGGGTCTGGCGGGAGGTGGTCGCGGAGTTCGGCGTCGAGGCGCCCGCCCAGGATCAGCTTCTGGCGGTGATATCGCAGCTCTACGCGGCCGAGCTGATCGGCTCCGACACAGGAGGTGACGAGGGCGAGCTCACGGAGCGGGCGGAGCGGCAGGTACGTCAGGCAGCGACGAGCCGCTACCGCAATCCGATGTTCATCCGCTGGCGATTGCTCGATCCGGATCGGGCGCTCGCGGCGACGCAGCATCTCGTGCGCCCCTTCTGCGGACCGCTCGGCTTCGCGCTTTGGCTCGCCGCGATGGCCTGGTTCGTGACCGCAGCCACGATGCATTGGGGCGAGCTCAGCCTGTCTGTCTCCGACCGGGTGCTGGCGAGCGGCAACGTCCTGGTCTTCCTGCTCGTGTTTCCGCCCTTGAAGGTGCTGCACGAGCTTGGCCACGCCTACGCGATCAAGCTCGGCGGCGGAGCCGTCCACGAGATCGGCATCAGCTTCCTGACCTTCATGCCGGCTCCGTATGTCGACGCGTCCGCCTGCGTCATGTTCCCGAGCCGATGGCATCGGGCGGCCGTCGGGGCGGCCGGGATGATCGTCGAGCTCGCGGTCGCGGCAGCCGCGATGGTGGTATGGCTCAACTCGGAGCCCGGCCTCGTGAGATCGGTCGCCTACGACGTGGTGTTCATCGCCAGCGTCTCGACCGTCGTGTTCAACGCCAACCCGCTGCTGCGCTTCGACGGATATTATATCCTATCCGACCTGCTCGAGCTTCCGAACCTGGCCGGCCGCTCGCAGCGCCTCTATCTCGCGGCGGTGCAGCGGCGGCTGTTCGGCCTGAGACACGTCTCCCTGCCGCAGACCGCGCCTGGGGAGCGCGTCTGGCTTCTCGCCTACGCGCCGGCCGCGCTCGCCTATCGCGTCTTCGTGGTCGTCGGCATCGCGCTGTTCGTCGGCACGCAATACTTCTTCTTCGGCGTCGCGCTGGTTGCCTGGATGCTGGCCACGACCTTCGTTTGGCCACTCTTGAAGGGCTTGCACTACGTGCTGATGTCGCCGGCCCTCACCGGGCGGCGGGTTCGGGCGGTCGCGCTCACTGGCGGCGCGGTCCTTGCCCTCGTCGGCGTGCTCGCCTATCCGCCCGTGCCGCACGCGACTGTCGCCGAGGGGGTCGTCTGGGTTCCGGAGGACGCCCGGATCGTCCCGGAGGTGTCCGGCCAGATCGCCGAAATCCTCGCCGAATCCGGCCGTCGCGTCACGGCCGGGACGGCGCTGCTGCGGCTGGACGATCCGTTCCTCGCCTCGAAACGCGCCGGAATGGAGGCGCGTCTCGCCGAGCTCCAGGCGAGGCTCGCGGCGGCCGAGACCGCCTCTCCCTACGAGGCGCAACTCATCCGCAACCAGATCGCATTCGCCGAGACGGATCTCGCCGAAACCGTTCGCAAGCAGCGCGCCCTGACGGTCAGGAGCCCGAAGGACGGAACCGTCGTCCTTCTCAAGGGGCGCGATCTCGACGGTTCCTTCGCCAAGCAGGGTGGGCTTCTCGGATACGTGATGTCCGGGGCGGCGCCCGTGGTGCGGGCGCTGGTTCCGGAAGGCGACATCGACCTCGTCAGGTCGGAATTCCGCGGCGTCGCGGTCCGGCTCGGCAGCGCGGTCCTGTCGCCGCTCGGCGAGGCCCGGATCGCGCGCGAATACCCGGCCGCGACCCGCCAGCTCCCAAGCCGCGCGCTGGCGGTGTCGAATGGCGGCCCGTTCCAGCTCGATCCGTCCGACAAGGACGGCAACACGCTGCTGTTCCCGGCTTTCGCGGTCGACGTGGAGGTCGCCTCAGATCTCGTGCGCGACCATTGGGGCGAGCGGGCCTGGGTGCGGTTCGACCATGGCGCGAGCCCGGTCATTCGTCGCTGGTGGCGGACGGCGAGGCAGGTCTTCCTCGGGCGCTTCCATGTCTGAGGTCGACACGGTGGCGACCAAACCGTCTGCCCTCGTCCTTCCGCGAGCGATGGCGCTTGCGCCCGGTGCCGTCGCGCCGCTTTCGCTCGAGTCCTGGGCGAACCGGAACGTCCCGCGGCTCGGGCTGCTTGCGACGCCATGGCGATCGCTCCGGGCCGCCCGCCGCGCGAAAGCGGTCCAGCGACGCTGCGCGAGCATCGACGCCATGTCCGATGCGGCGTTCGACGCGACGCGTCGCGCGGCCGGGCAGCGTCTTCGGCGCGACGGTCTCGCCGGGGCAGCGCTGATCGACGGGCTGGCGCTCGCCGCCGTGGCGGCCCGGCGCACGCTCGGCTTGAACCCCTATCCGGGCCAGATCGCGGCCGCCGCGGGCCTTGCCGTGGGCGAGGTGATCGAGATGGACACCGGCGAGGGGAAGACGCTGGCCGCCCTCCTCGGGGCCGCGACCTGCGCGCTGGCCGGCCGCGTGGTCCATGTCGTCACGGCCAACGACTATCTGGCCGAGCGCGATGGGACCGAGCTTCGGCCTGCACTCGAACGGCTTGGGCTCTCGGTCGGGATCGTGGTCGGCGGCACGGATACGGCGACGCGCCGCATGGCCTACGCGGCCGATGTCTGCTTCCTTTCCGGCAAGGAGGTCGCCTTCGACTATCTTCGGGACGGCCTGATGCGGGGCCGTGCGGCCCGCAACCGCGAGGTCGCCGCGAAGCTCGCCCGCACGCTCGGCGAAACAGACCGGCCTAAGCTGCTCCAGCGAGGCCTCGACGTCGCGATCATCGACGAGATCGACAGCGTGCTCATCGACGAGGCCGGCACGCCGCTGATCATCTCTGCCGAGGAGAAGGGCGACGTCGACCCGGCTGCCGCCCGGGATGCCCACGAACTCGCCGGCCAACTCCTGCCGGGACGGCATTACCGGTTCGCCTCGAGCGGTCCGATGCCCGACCTCACACGCGACGGCGTCGACCGGATCGAGCTTTGGGCAGAGGGCCGCTCCGGCATCTGGTCGATCCGACTCAGGCGCGAGGAGGTGGTGCGGGCCGCGCTGGCAGCCCGTGAGCGGCTGGTTCGCGACCGCGACTACCTGGTCCGCGACGGCATCGTGGTCATCGTCGACCCTCACAGCGGACGGGTGATGGCGGACCGTCAATGGGGCCACGATCTCCACGCGGCGGTCGAGACCAAGGAGGGCCTTCGCGCGACGACGCGGCGCAAATCGCTCGCCTCGATCAGCTTCCAGCGATTTTTTCGCGCCTACCGGCTGGTTTCTGGGATGAGCGGGACCGTGCGCGAGGTCGCGGGCGAGATCGCCACCGTCTACGGCCTACAACTGACGCGCGTGCGCCGTCGCCTTCCGCTTCAGCGTCGCTGGGCCGGCCGGAGAACCTTCGCCGATCGTGCCCGGCTGTGGCGCGAGGTCGGGGCCGAGGTGGCGCGGAGACACGCGCGTGGGCAGCCCGTGATCGTCGCGGTGCGATCCGTCGGAGAGTCGATCCGTGCCGCCGACGAACTCGCCCGCCGGACGATCCCGTTCCGGCTGCTAAACGCGGCGCAAGATCGCGAAGAGGCCGAGATCGTGGCCGGTGCGGGCCTTCGTGGCGCCGTGACAGTCGTGACCAACATGGCGGGACGCGGCACCGACATCCGGCTCGGGCCCGGGGTGTCGGCGCTGGATGGCCTCGCGGTGCTGATCTGCGAGCGCCACGAAACCCGCCGTGTCGACCGCCAGCTGATGGGCCGCGCCGCCCGCCAGGGCGATCCGGGCGAGGTGGCCGAATTCTTGTCGGCCGAGGACGACATCCTGAGAGGGCTCGGACGCGCGTGGCGCACCGCGCTACGGCACGGGGCCGGTCGCGCCCTGCTGGCCGGGCTCGCGTTCAGGCGGGTCCAGCGCCTGGCCGAGCGGGGCCAGGCGCGGATCCGCTTCGATCTCGTGCGGCGCGACGAGCAGCACGCGCGCACGCTCGCCTTCGCGGGGGGGCTCGATTGACCCGGCTCGATCGTCTCCGGCTCACCATCGTGGCCTGCCTCCTTGGCGGGTTCGGACCGGCCTTCGCGGTCGGACGGACGGACGAGCTGAACCGCCTCGCCCAAAGCGCATCCTGCCTGATCGAGGCCACGAGCATCGTGAAGCTGTCGAGCCAGGCGCAGGGCGTGCTGGCCAAGGTCCGGGTGAAACGCGGCGATCTGGTCCAGGCTGGGCAGGTCGTGGCCGAGCTCGAATCCTCGGTCGAGGCGGCCGAGCTTCGCGCCTACCGGTTCCGGGCCGAGATGGATTCCATCATCCGCTCCAAGAAGGCGGAGCTCGCCGGCTCCGAGAAGAAGCTCGCGCGCCAACGCACCCTCGCGACGACCCAGATCGCCTCTGCCCAGACGCTCGAGATCGCCGAGACCGACGTCTCGGTCCTGCGCGCCCAGGTGAAGCAGGCCGAGATGGACCGCGAGCTTGCCGGAATCGAGGCGGATCGGATGTCGGCCCTGTACGAGCGCCGCATCCTGCGCTCGCCCGTGACCGGCATCGTTGCCTCGGTCGACCATTACGCCGGGGAGTATGCCGATTCGAGCACCGTGATCACAACCCTGGCCGAGGTTGGCGTGCTCCGGGTCGAGGTCTACCTGCCGCTCGCCGCCTATCTTCTGATCGAGGTCGGAATGACTGCGAACGTCAAGCCGATCGGCCCGATAGACGGTACCTTCGCGGCGAGGGTGTCGAGCAAGGACCGGCAGATCGACGCGGCGTCGAACCTGTTCCAGGTTCAGCTCGAGCTGCCGAACCCGAGACTCGTGATCCCAGCCGGGTTGCGCTGCGCCGTTGATTTCTAAATGCCTGGTCTAAAAATCTCGTGGTGCGGCTCGCGATGTCGATGAAGCCGAGGTTCAGCAAAGTCTCGGCGCTGGGCCGGGTCCGACCGGGCCGTGCGGCAAGCGACGGCGTCGAACAATCAGACTGGTGACCGTCGCAAATCGCGGCGCGCAAACGTCCTCTGGCGATTCGCCTCTCAATCTTTGACTTTAGATTTAGAACGCGGCGAGCAGCTACCGCCCACAGTAGGGCAATTGACTAGCGGCGAACCTTGGCCAGCCGATTCACCCAGCGAGTTGCGACGTCGCTGTCGTTAGGCACGGCTCCGCCCTAGACATTGCCTTAGGCCTCATTCCGGAACCGGAGCAAGCCGTGAAGAACCCTGCACCAGCGTTGGCCAGGCCCTCGTGCCGGAGCGTCGCGATGCTGATTTACCCAGGCGTCGCACCGCTGGACGTCGTGGGACCGCTGCAGGTTTTCGGCCTCGCCAACTTTCTGGCAAAGCAACAATTCTATCAAATTTCGACCGTCGCCCCGACTGCTGCACCGGTCCCCACCGCGCTCGGCATGATGTTAAACCCGACCTGCGCCATGTCGGATCTATTGTTCCCGGTAGATACGCTGCTCATCTCGGGGGGAGGCGGTCCCGATGCGGCCAGCCCCGAAGTCGTGAGTTGGATCAGGGATTCTGCGCGAAAAGTCCGCCGGCTCGCCTCGATCTGCACCGGTGCGTTTGCCTTAGGTGCTGCGGGGCTGCTCGATCAAAAACGCGTGACAACGCACTGGGCATTCGCCCCGGAGCTCGCAAGAAGATGTCCCCTGTCGGTCATCGACATGGACTGCATCTACATCCGGGACGGCGCTGTCTACACGTCCGCGGGGATCACTGCCGGCATGGATTTGGCTCTCGCGCTCCTCGAGGAAGATCACGGCCGCTTGTTTACGCTCGACGTGGCACGCTACTTGGTGATGTTTACCAAGCGCTCCGGCGGTCAGGCGCAGTTTTCAGCTCACCTTAGCGCGCAATATTCTACAACGCCCGCTATCGAGAAAGTCCAGCGATGGTGCCTCGATAATCTAGACGGGGATTTGAGCACACGGGCCCTAAGCGGGGTGGCCGGAATGAGCGTGCGGAACTTCGTCAGGAGATTCCGGGAGGCTACCGGGCGCACATCGGGCGACTATGTGCTTGAGGCTCGGCTCTCGGCTGCTTCCGCACTGCTGTCGGAGACCTCTCTCTCATCTAAGGAGGTCGCAAGGCGTTGCGGGTTTGGATCCCCGTCGACGATGCGACGTATTTTTGTGGCCCGACTGGGAATACCGCCCGAGAAGTACCGAGACAGCTTCAGACTTTGATCAAAGACGCCTCGCCTTGGCGTTGACGACGCCCGGTCGCGAATGACCACTCGCGCATGGCGCGCCAAATCGCGCTCAAATCGCGCCAAACCAGCTTCTAGAGATTGCGGAGCCACGGTCCTCCCGGCCATGCTCTGCTTGGGAAGCCGAGTAGATCGACGCCAGAGCGACGATTACGCTTGATGAAAAATTAGGATCACAAGTGAGAACGAGCCAAAAGGTCTCGTTAATATTCACGGTTTGATCCGCCAGTACTTACGAATAGTCACAAGCTACAATCGTTGGACGGTACTGGTGAATGATGTCGCAGATATCAAACAGTGCAAAAATGCTTTCGACGTCGCGACTTAGTCTTCGGTGGTCCGGGAGGGTCAGCCAAGCCACCCTCTTTGTCCTGTTTGCCATACTTTCAATAGGGCTATCAATCGGTCTCGTGGGCGAGATCTTGGCCCAGACACTGCCGCCGGCGCAGACGGGCCAACGGACGCTCACGCCCGCCATCTCGACCGCGCCCTCGGCGCGGGGCGCGATGACGAGCCTGGAGGTGACGAACGGGTCTGGCGCGACGATCGGTGTGATTCGGATCGCTCCTGACGACATGCAGATCGGTCTAGGCTTTCTCGCGGCGGGCGACCTTACCGTTGTCGAGGCCGCGGTCGGGGACAGGCTGGGGTTCAGCCGAGATGGCGAATGGCTCGGCGGAACGTATCTGGTGACCGAGGCACCGGGACAGACGGTGCGGCCGCCGGTCGCCGTTCGAGCGGCCTCTGCCGGTGCGTCGATGGGGCCGACCCTCAGGATCACGAACGCCACTTCGGAAGAGATCGTCGTGATGGCGCTTGTCGAAGGCGGCGGGCAGGCCGGCCTGATCAGGATCGCGGCGGGCGCCTCCGCCGATGTACCGGGGAGCGCGGGTCAGACCCTCGGCTTCGTGCAGAAGGATGTCTGGCTCGGCGCCGGATACGTTGTGACCGGCGCGGCCGGGGAGGCCGTCTCCGTTCCGGTCGCGGCGGCTGCCGCGCCCGTCGCGCCACTCGCGCCCAGCGCGCCACTCGCGCCCGAACTTCAGCGCCAGGCGGGGGCAGGCAGCGTTCAGCTCCGTCTGACGAATGCGACGGGCGACGCGATCGAGCTTCTCGTCCCGGATCAGACGGGCGCTGGCTCATACGTGCTCGCGACGGTGCCGGAAGGCGGCGCCACGGATATGCGCGCTCTGCCCGATACTGTGCTCTATCCGGTGAAGAGCGGCACCGACGAGAGGGTCGGACGCTCCTACAAGGTGACGGCCGCGCGCTCACAGGCGGTGTCGCTGCCCGTCGTCTCTGCGCTCGAACGGAGAAATACGGGGCCGGGCAGCGCGCCCGTGCGCATCACGAACACGGCGGTCTTCCCGATCGAGGTCGGGATGGTCGACCCGGGCGCGGGAGCAGACGCAGCCGCGGAGATCTTCGCGACGGTCGGAGCCGGCCAGACCGTGAGCGCGCGGCTCCTCGCGCCGGCCACCCTCTTCGTCTACGACGCGGCGGGCGCTCCGGTCGGTGGAGGCTACGCGCTCGCGGCGGGTGAGACCCAGCTCAGCCTCCCGGCGCCCCCGAGTTTTCCGGTGACGGTGCGTGATCCGGGCGGGGTCGCCGTGACGCTGGTCAACGGCGCTTCGAGCGCGATCATTGTCGCGCGCGTCCTGCCCGACGGAGCCGGGGGCGTGAAGTCGGAAAGGCTCGACGTGATGCAGCCCGGGGGCACGATCCAGGGGCCGCTCGTCCGCGGCACTGCCCTGGCCTTCTTCGACGCGACGACGAGCGCGCCCGTAGGCGATCCCTACACGGTCGGGACGACGCCCGAGCGGGTCCAGATCCCCTACAAGGCGCCGCCGCTGCCCCTCGACCCAGTCGTCGCCAAGCAATCCGGCGCCGGCTCGGCGCCGCTCATGATCGTCAACACATCGAACACGGCCCTTTACGTGTCGATCGAAGAGAACGGAGGCACCTACTTCTTCGCGCAGCTCGCGCCCTCGGCCACGCTGCCGACCCGTACCCTGCCGAAAACGCGCATCTGGTTCTACGAGTTCGCCAGCAAGAGTGCGATCGGCGACAAATACGAGACCACGGGTGTGGCGAACGAGGAGGTCCGCGTTCCCGTCCCGCTGACCGACCCGGAGCGCAGCGCCTTCGTGGGCGCCTCGGCGGCGTCCGTCGAGATCCGCAACGGCTCGACATCCCCCGCCGTCGTCATCGCGCGCAACGCGACCGGCCTCGTTTCGGTGCTCTACGAGATCCCGGCCGGACAGACGCAGGTCACGAAGATCAATCCGGACACCGTCGTGTGGTTCGTCAAGAAGAGCGGGGCGACCTTCAATTCGCGCGCCGAGAACGAGCCGCTCGGCCGCAAGCTGCCCTATCTGGTGGCAGCCCTGACCACGCCGCAGCGCGTCGAGCTGCCCTACGAACCGTCCGACAAGGAAGTCGAACGGCTGGCCAGGATCGACCTCGACAAGCTCCGCGACGAGGTCGTCGCCGGCATGCGCAAGGACGGCGCCACGGCCCGGGCCCAGCGCGAGCTTCCGAACGCGTGCTGGAAAGACACCCAGACCCGCGGGGTCGGCACCCTGCCGACGACTTGCAAGCCCGGAGAGGACGAGCGCGGAGGCCTTTGCTACCCGTCCTGCAAGCCAGGCTACAAGGACTTCGTCACGATGTGCGTGCCGGATTGCCCGGCCGGCTTCACGAATGACGGGCTCTATTGCAGCAAGCCGAAGCCCAAGGAGCGCACGGCCTATCCCTGGAAGTTCGGTGACAGGGCTTTCAGCCTAGATGACGCCCGAGCCAGATGTCGCAAGAGAAACGGGGCCGAATGCGAGAAAATCGGCGAGATCATCTATTCGACCTGTCCGGCCAATTACAAGACCGCGCCGCTCCTCGTGAACCTCTGCACGCCGATTTGCCCGGCCGGCATGGAGGACATCGGCGTCTCCTGTCGGAAGACGACCTATGATCGGGGCGTGGGCGGACTCAAGCAATGTTCGGCCGGCAAGGAGCGGGACGCCGGTCTCTGCTACCCGTCCTGCCGGGCCGGAAGCTCGGGCGTCGGCCCGGTCTGCTGGGACCAATGTCCGAAGGGCCTGCCAGTCAACTGCGGGACGACCTGCGCGGCCAGCACCAACGCCTGCGTGATGGCCGTGTCCGATCAGGTCAACGCCCCCCTAATGGCGGTCGCCAACATCGCCCTTACGGTGGTGACGGCGGGCGCCGGCACGGCCGCGACGACGTCCCTGCGCACCGCCCTGCAAGCCGGGAAGACGGCTGGTCTCGAAGTCACCAAGGCGATGTCGAAGCAGGCTGCCCGCGAGGCGACGGAGCAGGCTGCCAAGCAGACCTTCAAGGCCAACGTAAAGACGGCGCTCGCGACCGGCGGCAGGCGAGCCGCCACGACGGGAGCGCGGGTCCTCGCGAAGGAGCTCGTGATGGACACGGTGATCAGCACGGCGATCGGCGGCGCGATCTACGGCCTCCAGCAGGTCCCGTGGCGCGGGATCGACGCGGCCCGGGACGACATCAGGGCGGAGGTCGAACGGCGGGTCCGCCAGCGTGTGCTCCTGGCGGCCTCCGACCAGCAGATCGACGCCATCACGAATGCGGCGTTCGAAGCGGCCAAGCAGGCGAAGCCTCAGGACGAGTTCCCCTGGAACGCGCTCGATCCGACGGGCATCGCCGACATCGTCGTGGCCTACAACCTGCCCATGTGCAGCTCGATCAAGTGACCGTGACGGCCGCTCTGGGCCGCCAATGGGAGAATGCGCGATGAAGGCAGCCGGATCGATGACGACGCGCCGCTGGGATTCCGCCCTGATGGCCGCGACCTGCCTGGGGCTGGCGGCCTCCCCGGGCGCTCTGGCGCAGGCTCCGGTAACCGGCGCGCCGGTCGCCGCTCCCGGCCAGATTCCCGCGCCGCAGAATCCTGCTGCGCCGCCTGTTACGGGCACGGCGCCGTCGCCCCGCCCGGCCTCTCCGACCGCCCAGGCGCCCGCAGGCCAGACGCAGCCACCTGTCGCACAAGCGCAGCCGCCGGCGGCTCAGAACCAGCCGCCCCCGTCTCCGACACAGGCGCCCGCGACCCAGGCGCCGCCGCCTGCCGCCCGGGTCCAGGCGCCCGCCGCTCAAACCCCGCCGGCCGCGGCCCAGACGCCACAGCCCGCGGCCCAGACCCAGCCTCCCGCCGCTCGGGAGCCGGTCCAGACGCAAGCGCGCGAGGATCGGCCGCGGCCGCCCGACGCCCGGAATCAGATGCCTGCGGCCCAGACGCAGCCGCCCGTCGAAGGAACGCGACGAGCTCCGTCGAACGCACGAGAGCCGGCCCGGTTCTTGCCGCCTTCGGCCCAGACAGAGGCGCCCGCAGTCCCGATCCAGCCCCCGCCGCCTGCGCCGATCGGACAGACCGGCCAGAACTCCGGCCAGCCCCTACCGAATACCGGCCCAAGACCGCCGCGACCGGTACCCGGGTCCGATCCGAGCACATATGGACCGTCCTCGCGCACCGGCAACGCGGGGAGCCAGCCTCCCAATACACCCGCCACACCGGGTCAGGCCCCTCCCAACGCGGCGCCGACGCCGACGATCACGACCGCGCCGGTGGCGCCGGGGCAGCCGGCCGTCCGTCCGGTGGCCGTGCCGGTCCAGCCACCGGGCGGAACGGCGCCCGTCTCCACGCCCGGCGCACCGGGCGTCGTCACGCAGCCGGTCGCTGTTCCGAGCGGATCCGCCAACCCGGTTCAGCAAGGCCGGACACCGCCTCCGCAGGGCGCGGGCACGCCACCGCAGGGCGCCTCCACCGCGCTCCCGCCTCCGACCCTGCCGCCGCCGCAAACAGGAAGCCGAAGCCTCACGCCGCCGACGGCCGTCGGGACCGGAGCGGCAACCGGGGCTGCGGCGGGCGCTGCCGGCCCGGCGGGTGCGGCGACCGGCCCGGCGGCGACACCGGTCGCGACGCTATCCGGCGGCCTGCCCTCCGTCCCGGCCGGGCAGGTGCTGGTCGCGATCGAGAACGTCTCGGGGGCGCCCGTCGACCTCTTCGTCGATCCGCCGAATGGCGGGAACCCGGTCTTCGTCATGTCGATCAACAGCGGCTACGTGGCCATGCAGCCCTCGCCGGTCGGGCGGACCTGGCGGATGGCGCAGAACGATCGCTGGCTGGGCGGCTTCAAGCCGACCGCTGCGCCCCAGCAGCGCGTGACCTTCGACGGGCGCAGGCCATGACCCGCCCGGCCACCTGCCATTCCCTCCTTCCGCGGAGCTCGACCATGCGATCGGTTCTCGTCTGGAGCCTCTGCCTCGTCCTGCTTTCCCGCGAGGGGGCCTTGGCCCTCGGCACGAAGCACTCGGACGATTTCCTGGCGGCGCTCGCCGCCCGCCGAAAGGCCATCGCCGGCAGCGCGGACGATCTCGCGGCCGTCGCGCCGCCAGTCGGCGCGTTGCCCCCGCCGCCGCCGCTCGGTGGTGTCGCGCCGCCGCCGCGGGTCCTGCCGCCCCCGCCGCCTCCCCTGAATGCGGGGGCCGGCGTCGCGAACGGTCTGCCTGCGCCGCCGAGGGTCGATGTCGGTCTCCCGCCCCCCCGCCGGGATTCGGGGGCCGGAATCGCGAACGATCTTCCGTCGCCCCCGAGGGGCGACGTCGCTCAGCCCGTTCCAGGCAGGGCCGATGCGCTAGGCTATGTGGGGCAGGTTTCGAGCGGTCGTGCCGCCGTTCCCAACTCGGCCGCCATCCCGGGCAATCCGCCGATCCGGTCCACCTACGTGGACCTGCCGCCGAACCAACCCGTCCGCTTCCACCAATATCTCAATCCCTCGACGGGCCTGCGGGCGCAGTACGGACCGTTCGACGACCTCCAGCAGTTCTTCGAATCGTTTCCGTCGCGGCAGCCCTCCGGGCTCAAGCCGCGGACGACGCGAATCCTGGCCGGCGGCGCCATCGTCACCGGAGCGCTCGCCGTCGGCGGCATCTCGGCAGGCGCTATCCTCCTCGTCGACCCCGTCAAGGATCCGCCCGCCGCGACCTCCACGGCCGGCCCTCCGGGCGGCGTTCCGGCTGCGACGCCGGTCGCGCTTCCGGCCAGCGGTCCCGGTTCCGGCCCCGTGACCGCCGGTCCCGGAACCGGTGCGACCGCGGCGACCCTGCCGAACCCGAAGGCGGTTTCGGATCCGCCGGTCGCCGCGACGTTTCGGAATGCCAGCGGCGCCGACCTTTTCGTGTTCAGCGTGCAGCCGCCGGTGCCGCAGCTGGTCGCCACGCTGAGGCCCGGGCAGGAGACGACGTTCCGCGAGCAGAGCGGCGCGATCTACGCGCTCGGCGACACGGCCGCGGAGCCCGACGCGATGGTGCGGTTCGGAAACGCCATGGTGATCGAGGTCCTGTCGCCCATCCGCGAGAAAGGCAACGTCACGCTGACCCTCGTGAACGAGAGGCGGAGGGCGCTCGTCGTCCAGGCGACGCAGCCGCGCGACAACCGGTTCTACGATCAGCTCGGGGTCGGCAGCGGCGAGCAGAAGGTCTTCACGAATTTCGCCGAGGCGGTGTTCGCTTTCGGGGAGCAGGATGCGGCACCCTCGAACGTCGTTCTCCGCTTCGATGTCCGCGTCACCCTCAAGCCGGACGGGCGGTCATGACGGGCCGTCGCCGCATGCCTCTCCGCGTCACGCTGCTCGGCGCGCTCGCGCTCGCCGTCGCGACTCTTCCCGCCCGGTCCCAGACAGGGCTTCTCAGGAACCTCGCGCCAGCGGTGAAACCGCTCGACGATGTCGGCCAGGGCGCGGGCGGCGTCGCGAGGCGGCTACCGCAGCCGGTGCCGCCGCCGGCCGTCGTGACTGGGCCGCCGGGGCCGAGCGCGATCATGGGGAAGATCCCGCCGCCGCCCCAGCCGATCACGCGCGCATTGCCGCCCGTGCCGACCGGCGTCGCACGCTACGACAAGGTCCCGCTTCCGCCGAGGGTCGTCTACGGCGCGCTTCCCGATGTCGCCGCGGCTGCGCCGCGCCGGATCTCTCCGCCGCTGATCGGCGGCTTCACGAACAATGCCGCCGGAGCGAACTTGCGCGGCGTCCCTTTGCCGGTCCGGGTCGATCCGGCCGCCATGCGGCAGGCCGTGCCCGGCCGTCAGCTCGGTGCAGTCGGCAGGGTCGCGTCGCCGTTGCCGCGCGCAAAGCCGGTCGGAGTGCCGCCGATCCGGCTCGCGGCCCGCAACGCCGGGCCCGTGACGACCGCACTCGCCAATTCCGGCGGGGCGGCCGCGGTGACCCGCGTGCAAAGGATCGGGGAGCTCCCGCCCGACCGTCTCACGAGCGTCGCCCGGCAGGCGAAATCCTTCGAGCCGGCACCGGTGCTGCGCATCCCCGACCCTCTCTTCCCACCCTCCCGGATCCCCAAGGTCGTCAAGAGCGTCACCTATGGCACGATTGCCGTCGGCGCGCTCACGTCCGTCGGGATCGTTGCGGCGATCGGGATCGGCGACGCGATCGGCCTCAACGCCGAGGACGCCAAGATCCGGACCCTGATAGTGCGAAACGACGGCGTCGCGCGCCTTGGGGTCGCCCGGGTCGGAGCGGATGCGAAGTTCGAGCCGGTCGGCTTTGTCGAAGTGGGCTCCACGCGCGAATTCGTGGTTGAGGCTGGCACGGTCGTGACCTTCGTTCGGACCGACGGCATCGCGACCACGCCTGCCCAGGTGACCGTCGCGGACGACCGTAAAGTCCAGCCGGTCCGCTGACACCCGCCCTCTTAAACGGAGAACGACCCTGGTCCGTTTCGTCGCCGCCCTCCTGCTCGCCGCCTCCGCGGGCTTCTGCGCCATCGCAGCACGCGCCCAGCCGGCGGAGCAGCCCGTGACCCTCGTTAACACGCTGCCAGACGCCGTGAACGTCTACGTCGCGCCGGCCGCGAACGGGACGCCGGAATTCGCCGGCACGCTCGCGGCCGGAACCTCGAGCTCCGTGCCGGCGAAAACCGGCGAACAGATCATCCTCGCGGCCGGGCGAGAGCCGTTCCAGACCTATGTGGTCACGGCCGCTGCGGGCCAGTCCGTGCAGGTCGTGCGGCCGACGGCAGCTCCGCAACCGGTGGCTGCGCAGCAACAGACGTTCGTCCAGCAGCCGGCGCCAGCCCAGCCGCCCCCGGACGCGAATGCCGCGTCGGGCGGCGACATGATGGGGCCGCCGAATGCGGACGGCCTGCGCTGGTACGGCGTGACGTCGGCGGAACCGGGCCGGCCGAGCTCCGCGCAGCTCGTCTACGGCATTCCGCAATCGGACGCCGTGCAAGTCTCCGCGACCTGCCGACCGGGGGCGAAGGACGTCGTCGTGGACCTCGGCGCTTCCGTGCAGGGCCTGACGGCCGGACGGAGCGTGGAGGTCGTGTTCTCCGTTCCCGGCTACGAGGACAAGGCCTCTAACACCTTCGTCGACGGCATCCAGGGTTCCCTGACCGGCTCCGTGCTCGCGCCCAAGCAAGGCGAGAGCCTGTCCGGGTTCCGGGTCAGGGTCGAGACGGACGACGGCCTCTGGGTCGCGCTCCAGCGGAGCGGGACGATGCGCTACGGCCGCAGCGCCTCGAACGCGCTGCCCCTGCGTGGCGCGAAGCCAATCGTCGCGGCCTTCCTCGAGCAATGCCGCGCGATCGGGACACGAGCGGCTCCGCCCACGACGGCAGCTGCAGGCGGCCGGGTCGCGCCGACCTGCCTGAACGCCCCGCGTCTTCGCTCGGTGGAGGGCGGCGGGAAGCAGGACGTGGTTTTCGTCAACCGCTCCAACGAGTACCGCCATCTCGACTGGATCGACCCGACCGGCGCCCCGGTGCCCGTCGGCCAGTTGCAGCCCGGCGCGAGCCTGCCCGTCTCGGCGGCGATCGGCCAGCTCTTCATGGTAACCGACGGCCCTGGCAACTGTATCGGAATCGCGAGCCCGGTCGCCGGTCAGGCACAGATCGTCTTGACTGGCCGCTCCCGCACACTGCGCCGCGCGGAATAGAGGAGCGCAATCGCGGCCCGGTCGATCTCTGCCGAGCGTGCCAGGAGCAGATGGTAGAGCGCTTAGTTGGTGGTGGACGCAGTCCCGCCGAACCGGTCTCCACTCAAATAGCGGGAAAATAGCGGGAAAACGCTGCGGATTTGCCCTCTAGGCTCTTCTGCCCTGCCGATTTCGCACGGTTTCACAAGCATTTACGACTGAATTCCCGTGAGCAAGTCGGGCGGGAATAACGTGCACGTGATGTTCGCACTCGGGAAATCGACCACAAAATGCAAAACCGAAAAGAGGACTTGGATCAAGTCGGAGGAGTTTGCTCCCAAAAAGGTTCTTGAACGCCCTTAAGGCGGATCGACACCTATCTTTGATGTTTCCGGATAATCGTAGATGATGTAGCTTGCTTCTAATTCGGGTTCGACTGCGAAGACGTGTCGGGTATGGCGATGCGGAGAGTGGACATGAGTGACGGTGGTTCTGACGACGAGGCGAAGAGGCGTAGGTTGGAGAAGATCGCAAACGCGCCCAACAAGCGCGGCTACGGCAAGCCTCCCGTCGAGCATCGCTTCACGAAGGACGGGCCGAACCCTTCGAAGGGGCGGCCGCCGGGAAGCAAGAACAGGCGTCGTGCGCCTTCCCTCGGCACCCTCCATGACGTGGTCTGGAGGCACGGTAACGAGAAGGTCCGGGTGACTGACAGCTCCGGGGCGAGGGAGATCTCTCGCGTGGAGTTCGCCACGACAGCTCTGTTCGCCGCGGGGAAGAACAATCATCGAGCGGCGACAGTCTACCTACAGACTTTCGAGCGGGCCGAAGCGTCCAGGCGAGCTCTTATGGAGGCGATACAGAGTACAATATTTGATTATAAGGATGTCTGCCGGGCTATAAGCGCATCGGACGTAAGGCTTAGCCGCACTCCCACCGAACACTTACCTCATCCCGACCACGTTGGCATAGACCCGACGACCGGGACTATGCGAATCTACGGTCCGTCGGATACCGAGGAGAAGGAGGTATGGGATGCAGTGATTGGCCATATACAGCAGCGAATGAACCAGGATAGAGAACTAAGAGAGTTGCTGAATGGCTCTAGATTAGAGTATATAAGAAAAATATATGTGGCGATGATTGATCGTAATCTGAGGCACGTCAGATTTCTACGATGGTGGGTCGAAGAATACGACGGAGGTCTGCGTTGCCGCGATGGCCACACGCCGGAGGAGCTGAAACAAGCCCTCCGGAGGTTTATGCCAAAGGGCTGGATGAAAGTTTACCGTCAATCGGTCGAGGGTTCATCGCGACATGACGAAGCTCACTGATGGACCCGGTCGGCTTGCCGTGAGCCTTAATGTTAAGAGTCGCACGAGGCGCGCGAGCCTGGCTCAAGGCGTGCAGGCGAACCGTCGAGCGACGAGGAATGACATCGCGCCAAGGCTCGAACTCGTGGATCGTGCGATCTCTGACCTTCAGCCTCCGGCCCGCAACGTGCGCCCGCCGGACCCGGCGCACATCCGCGAAATTGCAACCTCTATTTCGACGCTGGGCTTCAGCCGGCCCGTCCTGATCGATCAGGACGGGTGCGTCCTCGACGGCTGGTCAAGCGTCCTGGCGGCCCGCCAGAACGGCATGAGCCATGTTCCGTGCGTGATCGCGGCCCATCTCACCGCCGCTGAGCGGCGTGTTCTTCGAATTGCGCTTAACCGACTAGGGTGTGGACTCATTGAAGCCAATGCGTGATGGCGACGGC
>CAXTKM010000044.1:14283-20076 GCA_964244795.1 uncultured Enterovirga sp. | reverse complement strand
ACGGGCGCGCCTACGACATCGCCTGCGGCCAGATCGACATCGGCAACGCCGACACCGCGATGGGCGGCCGCATGAAGGCCGGCGTGCCGCAGGCCGACGGATCGGTGAAGCCGGAGCCCGTGATGGACCCGGAGATCGTCGGCAAGGCCGTCGCCTTCATGGCCTCGCTGCCGCTCGAGGCGAACGTGCCCTTCCTCACCGTGATGGCGACCAAGATGCCCTTCGTCGGCCGCGGCTGACGGAAGGCCGCGTCAGCCGACCGCGACGGACGCCTTCGTCACGAAGGGCGTCCGCATCGTGACAAGCTCCTCCGAGGCGGTCGGGTGGACCGCGACCGTGCGGTCGAAATCCGCCTTGGTGGCCTTCATCGTGAGCGCGACGCCCGCGAGCTGGATGATCTCGCCGGCATCGTGACCGACGACGTGGACGCCAAGGACGCGGTCGGTCGAGCCCTCGACCACGATCTTCATGAGCGTGCGCTCGTCGCGGCCGGAGATCGTGGCCTTCATCGGTCGGAACCCGGCCTTGAAGACCACCACGTCGCCGCCGTGCATCGCGCGAGCCCGCTCCTCGCTCATCCCCACGGTGCCGATCTCGGGCGTCGAGAAGACGGCGGTCGGGATCAGGCCGTGATCGACCTCCGTCGGCCTGCCTCCGAACACGGTGTCCGCGAAGGCGTGACCTTCGCGGATCGCGATCGGGGTGAGGTTCGCCCGGTTCGTGACGTCGCCGACGGCCGAGATCGTTGGCACCGAGGTGCGTGAGAACCCGTCCACCGGGATCGCACCGGCCCGATCGATCGCGATCCCGGCGCGCTCGAGCCCGAGCCCTGCCGTGTGGGGGCGACGGCCGGTCGCGACGAGCAGGCGGTCGACGTCGAGGACGCGCCCGTCCGACAGCGTGACCGCGAGCGCGTCGCCGCGCTTCGCGATGGCGTGCACCGTCACGCCGAGAGCGAGCTGGATCCCGCGCTTGCCGTAGGCCTCGCCGAGAGCGTCGCGCAGGTCCTCGTCGAAGCCGCGGAGCAGCTTGTCGCCCCGGTGCAGGAGGGTGGTCTCGGAGCCGAGCCCGGCGAAGACGCCGGCGAACTCGACCGCGATGTAGCCGCCGCCCACGACGAGGATCCGGGCCGGCTGGGTCGCGATCTCGAAGACGTCGTTCGACGTCATCGCGAGCTCACCGCCGGGAATCGGCGGCTCCAGCGTCGGCGAGGCGCCGACCGAGACCAGGATGTGGCCCGCCCGGATGCGTCGGCCGGAACCGGGGAGGAGGACCGTGTTCGCGTCCTCGATCAGGGCGCGCTCGGCGTGGATCTCGACGCCCGCCGTCTCGAGGAGCGAGCCGTAGATCCGCTCGAGCCTTGCGATCTCAGCGTCGCGGTTCGTCTTCAGCACGGACCAGTCGAAGGAAACCGGCCCGATGCTCCAGCCGAACCGGGCCGCATCCTCGAATTCGTCCGCGAAGCGGCTCGCGTAAACCATCAGCTTCTTCGGCACGCAGCCGCGGATCACGCAGGTTCCGCCGAGGCGATGCTCCTCGGCGACCGCGACGCGCGCGCCGTGGCCGGCCGCGATCCGGGCGGCCCTGACGCCGCCGGAGCCGTCGCCGATCACGAAGAGGTCGACGTCGCTCGCCGTCATGGGAGGTCCTTGGAGCCTGAGGGGTTCGGCTGCTACTGGAGCTGGTGGCCGCGCTTCAGCATCTCGGAGCGGACGCGGGTCTGGACGTATTCCGCCGCGAGCTGCGACCAGGCGCCCACGGTGGACACGAGATCGGACGTGATGTCGGCCTGCGCCTGGACGTATTTCAACCCCGCCGGCGAGCGGAAGAACGTCACCGCGTCGCGAATCTCGCCCTCGCTCAGCCACTTCGCGTAGGACCGCGCGGCGACGAAATAGGCCTGCTGTCGCTGCTGCTCCAGCTCGGGCGCCATCGCCTTCAGGACCTCGTCCAGGTCCTTCGTCATCTCCGGTCGGGTCGTGATCTGCTTGCGCATCTCGTCGGTGAGCGCCGGCATGATGCGGTCGATGCTGTTCGACGCGCCGGCGGCCGAGACGAGCTCGCGGGCTGCGGCGATATGGCTGGGGCTCGGCTCCTGCGCGATCGCCGATCCGGCGATCCAGAGGAGGCCCACCGCAAAGGCGGGCAGGAAGACGGTTCTCGACCGCATGAGCAGGTTCTCCCGGATCAGCTCCGTGGCCGTCCTTGGCCGACCTCCATGACCCCGTCCGGCGTCCCGATCAAGGCGGCGTGCGCCAGCCCGACGAAGAGCCCGTGCTCGACGACCCCGAGCGTCGCCTTCAACGAGACGGCCAGCTCAGCCGGTGCCGGGATCGCGTCGAGCTGCGCGTCGACGATCCAGTGGCCGCCATCGGTCACGAAGGGAGCGCCGTCGGCGCCCTTGCGGAGGGCAGGCTCGATCGCGCGGCGGACGGTGTCCGACAGGAGAGCCGAGAGCCTCCGCCGCGTCGATTCGAAGCCGAACGGCACCACCTCGACCGGCAGCGGGAACCGTCCGAGGGTCGCGACCCACTTGGACCCGTCCGCGATGACGACCATGCGCCGGCTCGCCGCCGCGACGAGCTTCTCCCGAAGGAGCGCCCCTCCCCCACCCTTGATCAGGATGAGGTCGGGGCCGATCTCGTCCGCGCCGTCGACCGTGAGGTCGAGCTCGGGCTCCTCGTCCAAGGTGGCGAGCCGGATGCCGAGCGCTTCGGCCTGCCGCCGGGTCGCCTCGGAGGTCGGGACGGCCACGACGTCGAGGCCCGTCGCCCGCCGCCGGCCGAGCGCCTCGACGAAGAACGCAGCCGTCGAGCCGGTCCCGAGGCCGAGCCGCATCCCGTCCCGGACGAGCATCACCGCCCGCTCCGCCGCCGCCCGCTTCCCATCGATCCCGCTCACGGCATCCCTCCCCCATCCTGCGCCATCCAAACGGTCGCTCGGCCGCGGCTCGCTTCCTACAGGACGCCGGCTTGCCCGCGCCAGCCGGCAGGGCTAGCGAGGCGCCATGGCGCGTCCCCCCATCATCGTCTTCGATCTCGACGGGACCCTGGCCGAGACCGCGCCCGACCTCATCGCGGTCCTGAACATGATCATGGACCGGGAGGGCCTGCCGCACGTGGCCTACGAGGCCGCCCGCGACATGATCGGCGCCGGTTCGCGCGCGCTGATCGAGCGCGGCTTCGAGGCGGCGCACCGGGAGATCACGCCTGAGCATTCGGACCAGCTGTTCCGGCTGTTCCTCGCCCTCTACGCCGACCGGCTCTGCGTCGAGACCACGCTCTTCCCGCACGTCACGGAGGCGCTCGATGCCCTCTCGGCCTCGGGCTACCGGCTCGCCGTCTGCACGAACAAGGTGGAGCTCCATTCGCGCCGGCTGCTCGAGATGCTCGGGGTCGCCGACCGGTTCGCGGCCATCTGCGGCCGCGACACCTTCCCGTGGTTCAAGCCCGACCCGCGCCACCTCACGCTGACGATCGAGCAGGCGGGCGGCGATCCGGCCCGGGCCGTGATGATCGGCGATTCGAAGACCGACATCGACACCGCGAAGGCCGCCGGCATGCCCGTCATCGCGGTCCCGTTCGGCTACACGGACACGCCCGTCGGGGATCTGGCTCCGGACGCGGTGATCGGGAGCTTCGCCGAGTTGGTCGCCGCCGTCTCGCGATTGCCGGGACATTCGAGACTGGAGAAACATGGCGGGGCGCCTGGTGGGCGCGACAGGGATTGAACCTGTGACCCTTCGCGTGTGAAGCGAATGCTCTCCCGCTGAGCTACGCGCCCGGGACGCCGGACCCCGCCCGGCAGCCCGGCTCTCCTAAGGGACGCGTCGACGCCGCGTCAAGCGAGGGTGCCACCCGCGGGCGAGGATGTACCTGGAAGCGGGGTGTACCTGCAAACGAAGGTGTCACCTGGAAACCATGCGGACGAAGAAGGTGGCGGTTTCCCGACATTTTGGTGGCCTCGCCTCGGCAAAGCGCTACGTTCCCGGTCGATCTGATGGCGAGCATCCTCGCCTGATTCTCGACGAGGCCTCCATGCGATCTTCCCACGCCCTCCTGGCAGGCCTCGCCTGCGCCGTCACCGCAATCGCCGCCCCGGCCTCCGCCTACGAGATCGATCCCCTCACCCGGGAGCCGCTGATCCCGTTCCAGAGCGTGGTCCCCCAGGCGACCGCGATCCCCCGCGAGCTGGTCGCCTTCGACGGGCGTTATGCCCCCGGCACCGTCGTGATCTCGACGACCGAGCGGCGGCTCTATTACGTGCTCGGGAACGGCCAGGCGATGCGCTACGGGGTCGGCGTCGGCCGCCCCGGCTTCGATTGGTCCGGTTCCAAGACCGTGACCCGCAAGGCGGAGTGGCCGACCTGGACGCCCCCGGCCCAGATGCTGCGCCGCCGCCCCGACCTGCCGCGCTTCATGAAGGGCGGGCCCGAGAACCCGATGGGCGCCCGCGCGATGTATCTCGGCTCCTCGCTCTACCGCATCCACGGCTCGAACGAGCCGGACACGATCGGCCAGGCGGTCTCCTCCGGCTGCATCCGGATGCTGAACGACGACGTCGTGGACCTCTACGAGCGCGTCCGCGTCGGCACCCGGGTCGTCGTCCAGCGCTGAGCGACGCGACGCCCTTCCCGCCGATCGAGCCGGGCCGAAAAACCGGCTGCGTCATCCTGCGGAGACCCGCGCAGCGGGTCGTCTCGAAGGACGCACGACGGTGGTGCGCGCCTCGAGATGCGCCTTCGGCGATCCTCAGCGTGACGCCGCGGTGGATCAGAGCTTCCGGCCGAGATTTCAGGGACGCGACGGCGTCGGGTCGAAGGACAGCCCCGCCGCCGCCAGCGTGTCGCGGTATTGCGCGAGACAGCCACCCGGATCGTCCGCCCTGGCCGCGAGGAAGCTCCAGCCGTAGATCCCCGTCGCGTGACCGTCGTCGAACGTGAGCCGGACGGCGTAGTTGCCGACCGGCTCGACCGCCACGATCGCGACGTCGCGCTTGCCCGGGACGAGCCGGCGCTCGCCGGCGGAATGGCCCTGGACCTCGGCCGAAGGGCTTTCGCAGCGCAGAAGCTCCGCCGGCAGCCCGGCCGCACGACCATCCGCGAAGGTGACCTGGAGGGTTCGTCCACCGGAGACGAGCCGGATCTCGACCGGCCAGGGCTGGCCTGTCGGCGTCGGAGTGGTTTCGGTCATGTCTCGTCTCGTGCAGCGGGTTTGACCTTCGCTGCCGGCACCCTAGATTAGCTCCATGCTTCCTTTTCAAGCGGCGATCCCGCCCGCGCCGGCCGGCACCGCAATCACGCTGCCGCGCGTCGCCCGAGAACCGGGCCTCGTGGATCCGTTCGGCCGCCGGGTCAGCTACCTGCGGGTCTCGGTCACGGATCGCTGCGACCTTCGCTGCGTCTACTGCATGTCGGAGGACATGAGCTTCCTGCCGAAGCGCGAGCTGCTCACGCTCGAGGAGCTCGACCGGGTCTGCACGGCCTTCGTCGGGCGGGGCGTCAGGAAGCTTCGGATCACCGGCGGGGAACCGCTGGTCCGCCGGGACGTGATGTCGCTGTTCCGGTCGCTCTCGCGACATCTCGCCTCCGGCGAGCTCGAGGAGCTGACGCTCACGACGAACGGGACGCTGCTCGACCGGTTCGCGGACGAGCTCGCGTCCTGCGGGGTCCGACGGATCAACGTCTCGCTGGATTCGCTCGATCCCGACCGGTTCCGGGCGATCACCCGGCGGGGCGATCTCGCGCAGGTCATGCGCGGCCTCGACGCGGCGCAGCGGGCCGGGCTCAGGGTC
>CAXTKM010000044.1:0-14273 GCA_964244795.1 uncultured Enterovirga sp. | reverse complement strand
TCAACGCCGTCGCGCTGAAGGGCGTGAATGAGGACGAGATCGGCCCGATGCTGGAATGGGCGCATGGGCGCGGCATGGACATGACCCTGATCGAGGTCATGCCTCTCGGCGAGATCGAGCCGGGCCGGATCGACCAGTACCTTCCGCTCTCGACGCTGCGCCGGCGCCTGGGCGAGCGCTACCGGTTGACCGACCTCCCGGACCGGACCGGGGGGCCGGCCCGCTACGTGCGGGTCGAGGAGACCGGCGGCACGCTCGGCTTCATCACGCCGCTGACGCACAACTTCTGCGAATCCTGCAACCGGGTCCGGCTGACCTGCACCGGCCGGCTCTACCTCTGCCTCGGGCAGGAGGACGCGGCCGACCTCCGGGCGCCTATGCGGGACTCGGAGGGCGACGAGAGGCTGCTCGCCGCGATCGACGAGGCGATCTCCCGAAAGCCGCGTGGCCATGACTTCATCATCGACCGGACGACGAGCGGTCCGGCCGTCGGACGCCACATGAGCGTGACCGGCGGCTGAGGCGCCTCTGCCGTTCTGCTTGTTTCACCGTCGGCGATACGATATCGCGCCGAGGCGTCCTTGTCGTCGACGAGAAGCGGCGGGCGTCTCGGGGGAAGAATGTCAGCGTTGATCCGGCTGAGCCGCGGCATCGATGCCGTGAACGAGGCGATCGGCCGGACGGCGGCATGGGCCATCGTCGCAGCCGTCCTGGTGTCGGCGCTGAATGCGATCGCCAGGAAGACTCTCGGCCTGTCTTCGAACGCCTGGCTCGAGCTGCAATGGTATCTCTTCGGCGCCGTCTTCATGCTCTGTGCGCCCTGGACGCTCGCTCAGAACGAGCACATCCGGATCGACATCGTATCGTCCCGGCTGTCCGAGCGCGGGCGAAACGCCGTGGAGATGTTCGGGCATCTGTTCTTCCTGCTGCCGTTCGCCCTTCTCATGACCTATCTCTCGATCCCTTTCTTCAGAAGCTCGTTCGTGAGCGGAGAGGTGTCGAGCAGCGCGGGAGGGCTCCTGATCTGGCCCGCGAAAGGGCTGATCCTTCTCGGTTTCGCGCTTCTCCTGCTTCAGTGGTTGAGTGAGGTGATCAAGCGGGTAGCCGTGATCCAGGGGCTGATCCCGGATTCGCAT
This sequence comes from uncultured Enterovirga sp., assembly GCA_964244795.1. Classification (GTDB taxonomy): domain Bacteria; phylum Pseudomonadota; class Alphaproteobacteria; order Rhizobiales; family Beijerinckiaceae; genus Enterovirga. Next base: position 13,137 of record CAXTKM010000044.1, on the reverse strand, counting down.
GCCGCCGCAGCTCGCCAGGCGGAGGTCGAGGCCGAGGCGGCTCGGCTTCTCGCGCTATCGGCCGAGACCCATCCGGACGTGACGCCGCCCGCTCTCCGGGGCTGACGCCCCTCATCCTCCAGCCGAGACGATGCATTGGCCGCCCTGATCGCCCACAACCTCGCGCCGATCATGTTCGCCGCGCTGGTCGTCTTCCTCCTGCTCGGCTACCCGGTCGCTTTCGCGCTGGCGGCGAACGGCCTCCTCTTCTTCATCGTCGCGGTCGAGCTCGCGCCCTATGCGCCCGGCGAGATCTCCTTGAGCTGGCCGCTGCTGCAGGCGCTCCCGGAGCGCATCTTCGGCGTCATGTCGAACGAGGTGCTGCTGGCGGTCCCGTTCTTCACCTTCATGGGGTTGGTGCTCGAACGCTCCGGCATGGCCGAAGACCTTCTCGACACGATCGGGCAGCTTTTCGGAACGATCCGGGGCGGCCTCGCCTATGCGGTCATCTTCGTCGGTGCGCTGCTCGCCGCGACGACAGGGGTCGTGGCCGCCTCCGTCATCTCGATGGGGCTGATCTCGCTGCCGATCATGCTCCGCTACGGCTACGATCGCAGGCTCGCCTCCGGCGTGATCGCGGCCTCGGGAACGCTGGCCCAGATCATCCCGCCCTCGCTCGTCCTGATCGTGATGGCCGACCAGCTCGGCCGGTCCGTCGGCGACATGTACGAGGGTGCGTTCGTTCCGGGCATGATCCTGGCCGGCATGTATGCCGGCTACGTCTTCCTCATGGGACTGATCTTTCCGAAAGCCGCGCCCGGGCTTCCGGTCGACGCGATCGGGTTTCGCGAGCCGGACGGAAGCCGCGGCGTCTGGCAGCTTGGCGTGCTGGTCCTGTTCTCGGGCCTGATCGGCTACGCGGTCATGAGGCAGACGGGGACGAAGGCCGGCGCGGATTTCGTCATCCTGACGATCTGCGTCGCGACCGTCGTCGCGCTCGTCTGCGCCGTGATGAACCGCTTCCTGGGCGGCACCAGGGTGGTCGCCTCCCTGGCGATCGCGGCCGCCCTGATCGGGGTCGCGTTCTGGCTGCAGCGTGGACCCGCCGAGCCCCAGCTGCTCACGCTCCTCGTCGAGATGGCGGCCGCGGCGGCGGTCTATGCAGTCGTCGTGGCGCTGATCGAGCGGGGCACCGGCTTCCGCCTGATCTCGGCGCTCGCGACGCAGGTCACCTTCGTGATGGTGCCGCCCCTCCTGCTGATCTTCCTCGTGCTCGGCACGATCTTCATCGGCCTCGCGACCCCGACCGAGGGTGGCGCGATGGGCGCGCTCGGCTCGATGATCCTGGCCGCCGCGAAACGGCGGCTCGACGGGAACCCGGCCCGGTTCAACTGGAGGCTGGTCCAGCAGGCCACGGCGTCGACCGCCAAGCTCTCCGCGTTCGTGATCTTCATCCTGGTGGGAGCGCGCGTCTTCTCGCTCACGTTCTATGGCGTGAACGGCCACCTCTGGGTCGAGCACCTCCTCACGTCCCTGCCGGGCGGCCAGACCGGGTTCCTGCTGTTCGTGAACGCCCTCGTGTTCGTGCTGGCCTTCTTCCTCGATTACTTCGAGCTCGCCTTCATCATCATCCCGCTCCTCGGTCCCGCCGCGGATAAGCTCGGGATCGACCTCGTCTGGTTCGGCGTGATGCTCGCGGTCAACATGCAGACGAGCTTCATGCATCCGCCCTTCGGGTTCGCGCTGTTCTTCCTGCGCTCCGTCGCACCCAAGGTGCCCTACCTCGACCGCCTGACCGGAAAGCGGATGGCGCCGGTGACCACCGGCCAGATCTACTACGGGGCGATCCCCTTCGTGGTGATCCAACTGCTGATGGTGCTGGCCGTCATCTTCTACCCGCAGATGGTGCTGCACTATAAGAAATCGGGGACGGTCGTCGATCCGGCAGCCGTCGAGAAGAGCCTCGAAGGCCTGTCGATCCCAGGTCTGGACGGGCCTGGTGGCGGCCTTCCGGGACTGGACGAGCCACCGAAGATCCAATGAGGCCGGGCGCTCCCACTCGGGCTCGCTCTCTCGTTGCGGCCGCGACCCTCGCCGGGCTCGCGACCCTCGCGTGGCTGGCGGGGCTGCCGGCCGCGATGGCTCAGGCGGAGCTCCGGATCGCGACCGAGGGCGCCTACCCGCCCTTCAACTACGCGGAAGGCGCCGAGCCGGCCGGTTTCGAGGTCGATCTCGGGCGGGCGCTCTGCCAGGCGATGAAGCTGCCCTGCGTCTTCGTCCTGCAGGAGTGGGACGGGATGTACGCGGCCCTGAGAGAGGGCCGCTTCGACGCGATCATGTCGTCGATGGACGTCACCCCGGAGCGGCGCTCGCGCTACCGCTTCACGCGGCGCTACTATCGAATCCCGACGGTCCTGATCGGCCCCAAAGGCGGCGACGAGCCCCGGCCGTTCAAGCCCGAGGCGCTCGCCGGCCGGTCGGTCGGGGTGGTCGCGGACAGCGAGTTCGCGGCCTATCTCGAAGGCCTCGCGCCGCCGCCGGACATCCGGACCTACAACAAGCTCGAGGAGGCGAATCTCGATCTCCTGACCGGCCGGATCGACTACGTCCTCGGCGACAAGCTCGCGCTCTCGGCCTTCCTCGCCTCGCGCGAGGGCGAGACCTGCTGCCGGGCGGTCGCCGATCCTCCGGTCGATCGCGGCGACGGGGTCGCGATCGCTCTCCGCAAGGGCGACCGGGGCCTCGCCGAGATGTTCGACGCCGCGATCGCGGAGGTGATGGCGGACGGCACCTACGACCGGATCCGAGCGAAGTACGTTCCCTTCGACATCAAGTGACGACCTGGCCGTTCCCACGCCCGGCCGGGGGTGCTTAAGAGGCCCGAACAGAGGATTATCGACGATGGCGAAGGTCGCGTTTCTGGGTCTCGGCGTCATGGGCTACCCCATGGCCGGTCACCTCGCGAAGAAGGGTCACGCCGTGACCGTCTACAACCGGTCCGCCGCGAAAGCGGAGCGTTGGGTGTCGGAGCATGGCGGCGGTCACGGCGCCACGCCCCGGGCGGCGGCCGAGGGCCAGGAGATCGTGTTCGCCTGCGTCGGCAACGACGACGACCTTCGGTCCGTGACGATCGGCCCCGACGGCGCCTTCGCTGGCATGGGCAAAGGCACCGTGTTCGTGGATCATACGACGGCCTCGGCCGCTGTCGCGCGCGAGCTCGAGGCGGCCGCGACCGCGGCCGGGTTCGGCTTCGTCGACGCGCCGGTCTCGGGCGGCCAGGCCGGCGCGGAGAACGGTGTCCTCACCGTGATGTGCGGCGGCGCGCCGGACATCTACGCCCGGGTCGAGCCCGTGATCATGAGCTACGCCCGAGCGTCGCGCCTGCTCGGGCCGTCCGGCTCGGGCCAGCTCACGAAGATGATGAACCAGATCTGCATCGCGAGCCTCGTCCAGGGCCTCGCCGAGGCGATTCATTTCGGCCAGCGCGCCGGGCTCGACATCGAGGCCGTGCTCGACGTGATCTCGAAGGGCGCCGCCGGCTCGTGGCAGATGGAGAACCGCGGCAAGACCATGAATGCCGGCAAGTACGATTTCGGCTTCGCGGTGGATTGGATGCGGAAGGACCTCGGCATCTGCCTCGACGAGGCGAAGCGGAACGGCGCGACGCTTCCCGCGACGGCGCTCGTCGACCAGTTCTATGCCGAGGTGCAGAAGCTCGGCGGCAGCCGCTGGGACACGTCCAGCCTGCTCGCCCGCCTGAACCAAACCCCCTAGGCATCCGCCGGGAGTGGCGCCGCGCGGCCGTCGCGGCGTCCATAGCCACGGAGCGATCATGGCCGAGAATACGATCTGCGTCTGGTACGACCGGGACGCCGAAGCCGCGGCGCGCTTCTACGCGAGTGTCTTCCCCGACAGCGAGGTCGGCACCGTGACGCGCGCGCCCGGCGACTATCCCTCCGGCAAGGCCGGCGATGCCCTCGTGGTCGCGTTCACCGTCTGCGGCGTGCGTTGCATCGGGCTGAACGGCGGCCCGCAATACAAGCAGACGCAGGCCTTCTCCTTCCAGATCGCGACCGACAGCCAGGAGGAGACCGACCGCTACTGGAACGCGATCGTGGGCAACTGCGGCCAGGAGAACGCGTGCGGGTGGTGCCAGGACAGGTGGGGCGTCTCGTGGCAGATCACGCCGCGGGTCCTGACCGACGCGCTCGCCGCCGGGGGCGAGGAGGCGAGGCGTGCGTTCCAGGCCATGATGGGAATGACGAAGATCGACGTCGCCGCGATCGAGGCGGCGCGGCGGGGCATCTGAGACACCCCGCCGAACGCTTCCTCAGTTCGCGCTGGCGAGGTAGCGCATCGGGTCGACCGGGGTCGAACCCTTGCGGATCTCGAAATGCAACTGCGGCGAGGTGACGTTGCCGCTCTGGCCCGACTTCGCGATCGTCTGGCCGCGGGCGACCTTCTGGCCGCGCTTCACGTCGAGGTCGCCGTTATGGGCGTAGGCCGAGACGTAGCCGTTGTCGTGCCGGATCAGGACGAGGTTGCCGTAGCCCTTCACCTCGGATCCGGCATAGGCCACGACGCCGTCGCCGGCCGCCTTCACAGGTGTCCCATCGGGCACCGAGATGTTGATGCCCTCGCTCGATCCGCCGCCGCCGAAGCCCGTGATGACGCGGCCGCGTGCCGGCCAGCGGAACTCGGGCGCGGCGCTCGCGGGCGCCGCCGGGATCGCTCCTGTCGCCTCCGGCTCCCGCACGGGCGCCTTGGCGGGCTCGACTGCGGCCGTCTTCGTCTGAACGGGCGCGACCACCGGCTTCACCGTCTGCGCCGCGACCGTCTTCGCCGGCTGGGCCGGCTTCGGAACGGCCTTGACGTCGGCCGGCTTCACGGCCGCGACCTTCGGCTTCGCCGGCTCCTGCCGCACGGGGGTGGCCGGGGGGGCCTTCGCGACCCTGACGGGCTTCGGCTCGGGCCGGACGCTGCTCTTCGGGGCGGGCTTCGCCTCCGCGACGCGGCGCTCGGGCTCAGGCGCCTTCGCGACGACCGGCCGTCCCGGGCGGGTCCTTGTCTGCGGGGCCGCGGCCTCGGCGACGCTGCGCGGCGCGGGCTTCTTCACGTCGATCCGGCTCGACGCGACCACGCGGCCGCTCTCGGCCGACGTGCTGTAGACCGGGATCACGATCCGGCGTCCGGGCGAGACCTGGGAGGCCGACATGCCGCCGTTCGCGGCCAGGATGGCGGAGGGCGGCACGCCGTAGCGGCTCGCGATCGAGGCGAGCGTGTCGCCAGGCCCGACGGTCACGTCCGTGCCGCCCGCGGCCGACCAGCCCGATCCGCCCGCGACGGCGGTGCGGGGCTGCGGCAGCGATGCGGTCCGGACGGGTGCCAGGCGCTCCTGGCGCACGCTCGATCGCGGCAGCGGGGTCGTCCGGGACGGGGTGTCGATGCTGCCCGTCCGGACGGGATCGCTCGGCGCCGAGGCCGTCTTGAAGGGGTTCTGGAACGGCTCGTCCGAGAACCGCATGGCCTCCGTGGAGCACGCAGCCGTCAGGCTTCCGATCACAGCCACCATCGCGAGACGGGACACGGCCCGCCTCAATTCGCACCCGAGACCGCTACGCATCTCACTCGCCCCGTACGCAAACCTGAGCGTCGATTCATGACTCGTTGCGGTTACGATTCCGTTGCCTCGGGCACTCCCGGCTGCACGAAGAGGCGCGACAGGCGCACCGGGGTGCCGGACCGGACGCAGAGCTGGCCGGCCTCGTCGCGGGCGACCGTGACGACCCGGGTCGACCCGCCCTCCTCCCGACCGCAGACGAGACGCCCTCCCGCGGCGAGCCGCGAGGTCAGGCCGGGCGGAAGCGCCGGGACGGTGCCGTTCAGGAGGATCCGGTCGTAGCGGGCCTCTGCCGCCCCGGACGAATCGAGGCCGTCGCGACAGCCGATCTCGCAGGCGCCGGCGAGGCCAATCGCCCGCAGCCGATGCGCCGCGCTCTCGGCCAGCGTCGGCCGGCGCTCGGCGGACAGCACCGCGCCGCCGAGCCGCGCGAGGAGCGCCGTGACGTAGCCCGACCCGGTGCCGATCTCGAGGACCCGATGGCCCGGCTTCACGCCGAGGGCGGCCAGCATCAGCGCGACGACCGTCGGAGCCGTCATGGTCTCGCCGCAGGCGAGCGGGAGCGCGACGTCCTGGCGGGCGAGATCGCCGTAGCGGCGGGGTGCGAAGAGCTCGCGCGGGACCGTCTCCATCGCGCGCAGCACGGCGAGATCGGACACGCCCCGGCCCCGGAGCGCCAGCACGAAGGCGGCGGCCTCGACGCGGGGCTCGGGTTCGCTCGGATAGAGGAGGGCGGCGGACACGGGATGGACCTCGGAGGCGGCGAGCGCGCAGCATCCTCCGGTCGCGTTGAGGATTCGTGTGCGGCCCTGCACCTCTCCGCCCCGCTCACCCCGGCGAAGGGCGGGGCCCATGTCGCATGGGAGCGCTGGGTACCGGCTCCCGCCGGTATGAGCGGGGACCGGAGTGAGCGGACGGTGGAGGCTAGCCCCCGAGCGACTGCGCGAAGCGGGTCATCGTCGGCTCGTCGGTGAGGTCGAGCCGGAGCGGCGTCACCGAGATGCGGCTCTCGGCCAGCGCCTTGAGATCGGTCCCGTTGCCGGGATCGTAGGGCTTGCGGGAGAAGCCGATCCAGAAATACGGGTTGCCGCGACCATCCTTTCGCTCGTCGATCCCGAGCAGCTCCTTGTCGCGCTTGCCCTGGGCCGTGACCGCGAGCCCCGCGACGGCCTCGGGCTCGCAATCGGGGAAGTTCACGTTGAACAGGATGCCGTCCGGCACGCCCTCCTGGACGATGCGCCGGATGATTCCGGCCGCGTGATGGCGCGCGCAGTGCCACTTGATCGCGTCCCGCCCGGCCCGGCCATAGGCCTGCGACAGCGCGATCGACGGTATGCCGAGGATGGTGCCCTCCATCGCGCCCGCGACCGTGCCGGAATACGTCACGTCCTCGGCGACGTTCTGGCCGCGGTTCACGCCGGAGAGGACGAGGTCGGGCCGGGCATCCCGCAGCACGTGCCGCGTCCCCATGATGACGCAATCCGTCGGCGTGCCCTTCACGGCGAAGCTCCTCTCCGAGACGGCCCGGAGCCTGAGCGGGTCCGACAGCGACAGCGAGTGCGACACGCCGGACTGGTCGGACTCGGGAGCGACCGTCCAGACGTCATCCGAGAGCTCGCGCGCCACCTCCTCCAGGAGCGTGAGCCCGGGCGAGTGGATGCCGTCGTCGTTCGTGACCAGGATTCGCAAGCTTGGACCTTTCCGGCGGTGAGAGCTGTCAGTTTCGCGGGGCCGGGACGAAGGGGCTCGACGTCGCAGGCCCCTCGCCCGAGATCTGCAGGACGGCGTCCTCGTCCTTGGCGCCGTCGTAATGCACCTGCTTGCCGAAATGCGTGACGACGCTGCCGGCCGGCATGGCGACGGTCGAGGGCGGATCGAATGTTCCGCCCGACCCGACCCACCAGGTCCCTTTCAGGACCGTGATGTAGCGGTCGTGCGGATGCGTGTGCGGGCGGCTGAAATGGTTGCCGGCCAGCCACTTCACGAGGACGATGTAGGGACCGGGCTTGGTCGGGTCGCCCATAATCACCGCCTGCTCGTTGCCGGCGTTGCGGTTCTCGACCCACTGGATCTGGTCCGGAAGCCGGAATACGACCGCCTTGGGGTCGAGCTCGGCCGCGCTCGCGGGAATGGCCATCAGGCAGAGAGCGGCGGCAGCCGCGACCCGTTTCGACATCACGATCCCTCCCGGGAATCGTCCGGTTTCGTCCGGACCTGCCGGCACTCTCGGTCGCGAGACGGCCGCGGGCAAGTCGGTGTCGGCCGCTCACGCCCCGATCCGCGTGAGACCGCCCATGTAGGGCCGGAGCACCGACGGGATCGTGACGGTGCCGTCCGGCTCCTGGTAGTTCTCCAGGACAGCGATCAGCGCCCGGCCGACCGCGACGCCGGAGCCGTTCAGCGTGTGGACGGGCCGGATCGTCTTCTCGCCCTTCGGCCGGTAGCGGGCCTCCATGCGGCGGGCCTGGAAGTCGCCGCAGACCGAGCACGAGCTGATCTCGCGAAAGGTGCCCTGCCCCGGCATCCAGACCTCGATGTCGTAGGTCTTCCGGCTCGCGAAGCCCATGTCGCCCGTGCAGAGCGCCATCACGCGATAGGGCAGCTCCAGCCGCCGCAGCACGGCCTCGGCCGAGGCCAGCATGCGCTCGTGCTCGGCCGCCGATTGCTCGGGCGTCGTGATCGAGACGAGCTCGCATTTCGTGAACTGATGCTGGCGGAGCATGCCGCGCGTGTCGCGGCCCGCGGCGCCGGCCTCGGCCCGGAAGCAGGGCGTGAGGGCCGTGAAGCGGAGCGGAAGCTCGTCCTCGGAGAGGATGGATTCGCGGACGAGGTTCGTCAGGGGAACTTCGGCCGTGGGGATGAGCCAGCGCGAAGCGAGCTTATGCATCGGTTTCCAGGTGCGACCTCGACCGTCCTTCAGATCGGGAGGAGGTTTGCCCGCGTAGTCGGCTTCGGCCTGCTCTTCCCAATCTTCGTTGAAGTAGCCCATCAGTTCAGGAAGAGGACCTGTCCAAAACTGGTCCTCCTCGAATTTTGGCAGCTGAGCAGTTCCGAACATCACGTCCGTTCGCACCATCAGCGGCGGCGCGACCTCCGTATACCCATGCTCTCCCGTGTGCAGGTCGAGCATGAACTGCCCGAGCGCCCGCTCCAGCCGCGCGAGCTGGCCCCGGAGCACGACGAAACGAGAACCCGACAGCTTCGCGGCGGCGTCGAAGTCCATCATCGGCGCGCCGTCGACCCGCCAGGCCTCGCCGAGGTCGAAATGCTGCTTCGGGTCCGCGAGCGCTGCCGGGGTCCCCCAGGCGTGCCGGACGACGTTGCCGTGCTCGTCGGAGCCGAGGGGCACGTCCAGGTCCGGCGTGTTCGGGATCTCGGCCAGCGCCGTCTCCAGCGCCGTCGAGGCCGCCTTCTCCTCGACCTCGAGCTCCGGCACGGATTCCTTGATGCGGGCGACCTCGGCCATCAGGTCCGCGGCGCGCTCCTCGTCGCGGGCCTTCTTCGCCGCCCCGATCTCCTTCGACAGGGCGTTCCGGCGCTCCTGCGCGACCTGAAGGGCCGAGACGGCGACCCGGCGGCGCTCGTCCATGGCGATCAACGCGGCCGAGAGAGGACCGAGCCCGCGGGCCGCGAGGCCGGCGTCGAAGGCGCCGGGCTCGTCCCGGATAAGGCGGATGTCGTGCATGGATCGTCCCGGACCTGAGGACTGAAGCCGTTACACCGGCGCGAGCATAGTCCGAAAGGCCCCGGGCTTCCGGGCGCGCCTGCGCTCGCCTATCCTCGGGTGCGGCCGCCGGTCACGGCCTGCGGTGGATCCCGTTTCCCCTTCCGCGCGTTGAGGCTTCCATGAGCATTCTCGACATCTTCCGCCGCGACGAGCCGCCTGCGGCCGACGCAGCCCCCCGCCCTGCCCGATCCGCCCTCGGCTTCGACCTCACGCCGCCTGACGCAGAGGAGCGGAATCGTCTGGAGGCCGACCTCTCGCCCGAGGAGAAGCGCGTGCTGCTGCAGCACGGCACCGAGGCACCGTTCTGTGGCGGGCTCCTCAACAACAAGGTGGCAGGCGCCTATTGCTGCCGCGAGTGCGGGTTGCCGCTCTTCGAAGCGGACGCGAAGTTCGAGAGCGGCACCGGTTGGCCGAGCTTCACGGCTCCGATCGACGACGACCACGTCCTGTCGATTCGCGACACGAGCTACGGTATGGTCCGGATCGAGACGCGCTGCGGCCGCTGCGACAGCCATCAGGGCCACGTCTTTTCGGACGGCCCGGCGCCGACCCGGCAGCGCTACTGCATCAATTCGGTTTCGCTCGAGTTCGTCCCAAACGGCCAGCCTCTTCGCGACCCGCTCGGCCGCGGCGATCGACTCGGCTGAACAGCGAGAGAACCCAGCCCACGTTCGGGTTCGGTCTCAGGGTGCGCGGAGCGCCGCTTCCTTGGCAGGCGCCTCAGCCCCGTCGGCCGTCGTCGCCGTCACCACTTGAGGAGGACCGACCATCTTCAAGATCCGGTCCCGCTCCTGCTTCGACACGCGTGACGACTTTCCGAGAGCCGTGAAATCCTCCCGGGTCGCGGGTTTCCGGCCGCCCTCGAACACCATCGCGCCCGTCTTCAGCACGACGATGTCGCCACGCCGCAGCGTCGGATCGACGAGATGCCAGTTCGGCACCTTCCCGATATCGATCGGGATCTGACGGGCCGTCTTCGACGGCCCGTCGCGTCGCGCCTCCGTCGGCGGCTTGGCCTTTCGGCGCGGATTCACGCGGACACCGAGGCCAGGCTCGTAAGTCGGCTGCGCCGGCCTGTCGAAGCCGCCGAACAGGAAGTCGAACAACCCTGCCTGCGCCTGGAGAGGCGGCATGGCGACGGCCAGGAACGTCATGGCGGCGACGAGGGAGCGACGACGCGTCGAAAGGGAGTACACGGCAGCCTCGGGGTTCGCGACGCTTCCCCCGCTCAACGCGGCTCGGCGCAGCCCAGTTCCGAGACACATAGGATCGCCGCGTGCCGTTGTCATGACCGGAACGATCTCAAGCTTAACTGTGCACACGAGAGACAGGCGATGCCGGCGGCGCACGGTCCCGACCAGGGTCAAAGCCTCGGCACGCCCATGGCCGTCGGTCTGCAGCGAACCCCGTCTCCGGAAAGTCGAGGGCTGATGTCATGTGACGGCCGGTGTCCGGGTCTTCCGGTCGGCGTCGAGGGAAGCTCAGAGCTACGGATCAGGCGGATGCGGTTCGCCGAAATGTCGGGACCGCTCACGGAACGACATGGCGCGGGCGACGGGACTCGAACCCGCGACCTCCGGCGTGACAGGCCGGCACTCTAACCAACTGAGCTACGCCCGCATCTCGTCGCCGCGAGCGGCGAGAGGGCGGGGTGTAGGTTTCGGGGTCGGGGCTGTCAAGGCGCTCTCGGCCTCGGCCTGAGGCTCTGCCCCGGAGCCTGGTGGGCGGTGACGGGCTCGAACCGCCGACCCTCTCGGTGTAAACGAGATGCTCTACCAGCTGAGCTAACCGCCCGGAGGCCGGCGTATCGCCGCCAGGACGGCGTGCTTAGCACGCGCGCGGCAGCGAGGTCACGACCGACAGCCGCAACCGGACCCTGGATGCGAGACAGGGCGGCCCGTGCGGACCGCCCTGTCTCAATCGCGTGGCCGAGCCCGCGGGCTCGGCAGGACCGAACCGATCTAGTGGGCCACCACCGTGGAGCCGTCCTCGTCGCCGACCTTCGGCTTCACGATCGGAGCGGCCTCTTCCCAGACGATCCGGACGGGCTTCCGGACGAGCGCATGCTCCAGCACCTGCTCCATGCGGGCCACCGGGATGATCTCCATCCCGTTCTTCACGCTGTCCGGGATCTCGACGAGATCCTTCGCGTTCTCCTCCGGGATGAGGACCGTCTTGATCCCGCCCCGGAGGGCGGCCAGCAGCTTCTCCTTGAGCCCGCCGATCGGCAGCACGCGTCCCCGCAGCGTCACCTCGCCCGTCATGGCGAGATCGCGCCGGACCGCGATTCCCGTGAAGACGGACACGATCGACGTCGCCATCGCGATGCCGGCCGAGGGCCCGTCCTTCGGGGTCGCGCCCTCCGGGACGTGGACGTGGATGTCGCGACGCTCGAAGAGCGGCGGCTCGATCCCGAAATCGACCGCCCGCGACTTCACGTACGAGGCCGCGGCCGAGATCGACTCCTTCATCACGTCCTTCAGGTTGCCCGTGACGGTCATCTTGCCCTTGCCGGGCATCATGAGCGCCTCGATCGTGAGCAGCTCGCCCCCGACCTCCGTCCAGGCGAGACCCGTCACGACGCCGACCTGGTCCTCGGCCTCGACCTCGCCGTAGCGGTACTTCGGCACGCCGAGGAAGACGGGCAGGTTGTCGATCGTCACCTCGACGCTCTTCACCTTCGTGATCAGGATCTCCTTCACGGCCTTCCGGATCAGGTTCGACAGCTCGCGTTCCAGGTTCCGGACGCCCGCCTCGCGGGTGTAGCGCCGGATCAGCTCGAGCAGCCCCTCATCCGTGATCGACCATTCCGACGGCACGAGCCCGTGCTTCTTGACTGCGCCGGGCAGGAGGTGCTTGCGGGCGATCTCGAGCTTCTCCTCCTCCGTGTAGCCGGCGATGCGGATCACCTCCATCCGGTCGAGAAGCGCCGGCGGGATGTTCAGCGTGTTCGCCGTCGTCACGAACATCACGTCCGAGAGGTCATAATCGACCTCGAGATAATGGTCGTTGAACGTGTGGTTCTGCTCGGGGTCGAGAACCTCGAGGAGCGCCGCGGACGGGTCGCCCCGGAAGTCCATGCCCATCTTGTCGATCTCGTCGAGCAGGATGAGCGGGTTCGAGGTCTTGGCCTTCCGCATCGACTGGATGATCTTGCCCGGCAGCGAGCCGATATAGGTCCGCCGGTGCCCGCGGATCTCGGCCTCGTCCCGGACGCCGCCGAGCGACATGCGGACGAACTCGCGACCCGTCGCCTTCGCGATCGACTTTCCGAGCGACGTCTTGCCGACGCCGGGAGGCCCGACGAGGCACAGGATCGGCCCGGTCAGCTTCGAGGCGCGCTGCTGCACCGCGAGATACTCGACGATCCGCTCCTTGACCTTTTCCAGGCCGAAATGGTCGCCGTCCAGCATGACCTGCGCGGCCAGCAGATCCTTCTTGATCTTGGAGCGCTTGCCCCACGGGATGCCGAGCAGCCAGTCGAGATAGTTGCGGACCACGGTCGCCTCGGCCGACATCGGCGACATCTGGCGCAGCTTCTTCAGCTCGCCGCGCGCCTTGTCGCGCGCCTCCTTGGTCAGCTTCGTCTTCTCGATCTTCTCCTCGAGCTCGGCCAGCTCGTCCTTGCCGTCCTCGTTGTCGCCGAGCTCCTTCTGGATCGCCTTCATCTGCTCGTTCAGGTAATACTCGCGCTGCGTCTTCTCCATCTGCCGCTTGACGCGGGTCCGGATGCGCTTCTCGACCTGCAGCACGGAGATCTCGCTCTCCATCAGGCCGAGCACCTTCTCGAGGCGCTGAGCCACCGTAGGGG
>CAXTKM010000043.1:3787-20144 GCA_964244795.1 uncultured Enterovirga sp. | reverse complement strand
GCTCGGCGGGCCCGCCCTCGCCCAGACCACAACGATCAAGATCGGCGTCGTGGGCGCGCTCACCGGCGCGGCCGCCGCGACCGGGCAATCGCAGCTCACCGGCGCGGAGATGAAGGCGCGTGAGCTGAACGCCGCGGGCGGAAAGTACAAGATCGAATTGATCTCGGAGGACGATGCCAGCAACTGCAACCAATCCGCCAACGCGACCGTGAAGCTGATCACGCAGACCAAGGTGGCCGCCATCCTGGGCGCCGTGAACAGCCCCTGCGCGCTCGTGATGGTGCCCCTGACCCAGCGCTACCGGGTGCCCCAGTTCACGTTCGGGGTCGGCAGCGCGATCACGCAGCAGGGCTCCGAATGGGTCTTCAGGGTCGCGGTCGCGGCGACGGGCCAGACCCGCGCGCTCGCGGATTTCGCCGTGAACACGCTGAAGAAGGACAGGATCGCGATCCTGTATTCGGACGACGAGTACGGGGCCTCGATGGCGAACGGCTTCAAGGAGGCGCTGGCGACGCTCGGGCTGAAGCCCGCCGCCGTGGAGACGTTCCCGCGGGACGACCAGGACTTCACCGGGCAGCTCACGAGCGTGAAGCGCTCCGGCGCGAACGCGATCTACCCGGTGGGGTCGTACGTGGCCTCGGCGCTCATCGCCAAGCAAGCGAAGCAGCTCGGCATGGATTTGCAGCTTCTCGGCGACACCGGGAACGCGACCCCGAAATACATTGAGCTCGGGGGCGAGGCGGTGAACGGCTCCGTGCTCGTCGAACCCTTCACGCCCGCCGACCCGGACCCCGCGAACCAGGCGTTCGTGGCGAAGTACAAGGCCGCCTACGGGCGCGATCCGGACGGCTGGGTGGCCGAGATGTACGACGCGGTCGGCATGATCCACGACGCCGTCGCGAAGGCCGACAGGGTCGATTCCAGGATCATTCGCGACTCCGTCGCGGGGCTCACGCCGGAGAAGCCCTTCGTCGGCATCCTCGGCCGATGGTCCTTCGACAAGACCGGGGATGCGAGCTTCCCGCTCTACAAGGTCCAGATCCAGAACGGCCGGAAGGTCATCCTCGCGCGCTGACGCGGGAGCCCCGCATGGACGCAGCGACCCTCATCCAGCTCGTCGTCTCCGGCCTCACGATCGGCTGCGTCTATTCGCTCGTGGCGCTCGGCTTCTCGCTGACGCTCCGGGCCACGGAGCTGATCAACTTCGCCCAGGGCGAGCTCGTGATGGTCGGGGCGTTCATCGGGCTGACGCTGCTGAACGTCTTCCACCCGCCGTTCGTCGTCGTGTTCCTGCTCGCCAGCCTGGCCACGGGGCTGATCGGGGTCGCGCTCGAGCGGTTCATCCTCCGCCCCATCCTGGTCCGCAAGGCGCCGCGGCCGAACCTGCTCATCGCGACGCTGGGAGTGTCGGTCGCCCTGCAGGCGCTCGCCATCGTGACCTGGGGTCGCGAGCCGATCCCGTACCCGGCCCTGTTCGCGACCGAGTCGATCTCGGTCGGGGGCATCCGGGTGCAGGTCCTCAACCTCTGGATCCTGGGCCTCGCGCTCGTCGTGATGGCGGGGCTGCAGTATTTCTTCCAGCGGACCTTGACCGGCATCTCGTGGCGGGCCGCCGCGCTCGACCCGTCGACGGCGGCGCTCTACGGCGTCAGCCGCCGCCGCAACGTGGCGCTGACGTTCGGGCTCAGCGCGGCGCTCGCGGGCGGCGCGGGCGTCCTGATGGCGCCGATCTTCTTCGCGTCGTTCGGGCTCGGCCACGCCGTCCTGACGAAGGCCTTCGCGGCCGCCGCGATCGGCGGGTTCGGGATCGTCGGCACGATGGCGGGCGGGCTCGTCCTCGGCATCGTGGAGACGCTCGCGGCCGGGCTCGTGTCGTCCGAGTACAAGAACGTCAGCATGTACTCGATCCTGCTCGGGATCCTGATGTTCTTCTTCCGGCCCAAGATGCCGGAAGGCCGCTCGATCGCCGAGACGTCGAAGGTCGTCCTCGCGCGCGCTCTCCCGCGCAGCCGGACCGGCCTCGTCGCGGTGCTGGCCGTGGCGCTGCTCTGGCTCGCGGTTCCGCTCGTGGCCGACACCTACCTGACCCGCATCTGCGCGCTGGCGACGGTCTCCGCCATCGCGGCTCTCGGCCTCCAGCTCATCATCGGGTTCACGGGGCAGCTCTCCTTCGGGCACGCGGCCTTCGTCGGGATCGGGGCCTACACGGCCGGCGTCACCTCCGTCTCGTTCAAGCTGCCGTTCCTCCTGACCTTGCCGCTCGCCGGGATCGCGGCCGCGCTCGCGGGGCTGATCGTCGCCCCCGTGCTGCGGCTCAGCGGGCATTACCTCGCGATCGCCACCCTCGCGCTCGGCGAGATCGCCTTCCTGCTCATCAACAACCTGAAAGGGATCACGAACGGCGCCTACGGGCTCTACGGCATCCCGGCACCCGCGATCGGGCCGCTCGTGTTCGACACGGACGGCTCCTTCTTCGTCCTGGCCACGCTCGTCATGTACGGCGTGCTTCTCGGGATGGGCCGTCTCGTCGGGTCGCGGTTCGGGCGATCGTTGATCGCCGTGCGGGAGAACGAGCTCGCGGCGCTCGCATCGGGGATCAACCTGACGCGGGCCAAGATCCAGGCCTTCGTGATCGGCACGTTCTGCGCCGGGATCTCGGGTGCGCTCTATGCCCATTACACGGCGTATATCAGCCCGGAGAGCTTCCATTACGTCCTGTCGGTCGAGCTCGTCACCATGGTGGTGATCGGCGGCCTCGGGTCCATGCTCGGCGGGATCGTGGGCGCCTTCGTGGTCGTCATGATGCCGGAATACCTGCGCGGCCTCGCCGATTACCGGCTCGTCGTCTATGGCGGCCTGCTGATCGCCTTCATGATGTTCCTGCCCGGCGGGGTGATGGACCTCGTGCGACGCGCCGGAACCGTCCTGCCCGCGAAGCGGCTGCGTGCGCCTCTCGTCCCGAAGGCGGTCCCATGACGGTCCTCGAGGTCGCGGGCCTGACCAAGCGCTTCGGCGGTCTCACCGCCGTCGACGACGCGAGCTTCTCCGTCGAGGGCGGCACGATCCACGGCCTGATCGGCCCGAACGGCTCCGGCAAGTCCACCACCTTCCACCTCGTCAGCGGGGTGCATCATCCGAATTCCGGCTCGGTCAAGCTCGCGGGCGACGAGATCGCGGGCTGGCGGCCGGACCGGATCGTCGGGCGCGGCATGGGACGCACGTTCCAGGACATCCAGCTCTTCTACGACATGACGGTCCTGGAGAACGCGATGGTGGGCGCGCACCGGCTCGGCCGGGCGGGGCCGCTCGCCGCCCTCCTGCGGCTGCCTGCCACGCGGCACGAGGAGGCGAGGCTGCGGGACGGCGCGCTCGAATGGCTGTCGTTCTTCGGGCTCCACGGCTACCGGAACGAGGCCAGCCGGACCATCTCGTACGGCCACCAGCGGCTCCTGGAGATCGCGCGCGCGCTCGCATCCGGCCCGAGCCTGCTCCTCCTGGACGAGCCGGCCGCCGGCATGAACCACGCCGAGGCGCTGAGGCTCGCCGACCACATCGCGGCGATCCGAGACCGCGGGATCACCGTGCTCCTGGTCGAGCACAACGTCCGGATGGTCATGAAGCTGTGCTCGCGGATCACGGTCCTCGCGCGAGGACGCGTCATCGCGGACGGGACGCCCGAGGCCGTCCAGCGCGATGCGGCCGTGCTCGAGGCCTATCTCGGCGGAGCGCACCGGCCGTGATGTCGCTCGTCGATCTCCGGGTCGGCTACGGACCGATCGAGGTCCTGAAAGGGGTGTCGCTCGAGATCGCCGAGGGCCGGATCACGTGCCTGATCGGGGCGAACGGGGCCGGCAAGTCGACGACGCTGAACGCCATCTCCGGGCTGGTGAAGCCGAGGGCGGGCGAGATCCGCTTCGCCGGCCGCCGCATCGACGGCCTCCCGCCGGAGCGCGTGATCCGGCTCGGCGTCGTGCAGGTGCCGGAAGGACGGCGCGTCTTCCGCAATCTCACGGTCTCCGAATGCCTCCGCATGGGAGGATTGTGCCGGTCCGACAAGGCCGGGGTCGCGCAGGACATCGAGCTCATGTACGAGCGCTTCCCCCGCCTGCGGGAACGCTCCGGGCAGCTCGCCGGGACGCTGTCCGGCGGCGAGCAGCAGATGCTCGCCTTCGGGCGTGCGCTGGTGGCGCGGCCGAAGCTCCTGCTCCTCGACGAGCCCTCGATGGGCCTCGCGCCCACGATCGTCCAATCCGTGGTCGAGCTCGTGAGAGGCATCCGGGACCAGGGCGTGACCGTGCTCCTGGTGGAGCAGAATGCCGAGCTCGCGCTCGGCATCGCGGATTACGGCTACGTGCTGGAGACGGGCGAGATCGCGCTGGCCGGCCCGGCGCGCGAGCTGCTGGGCGATCCGCGCATCCGGCAGAGCTATCTCGGCCTGTGACGCGGGAGCGCGACGCGCGATCGACGTCCCCGTGGTGTTCGGGATCGGCCTCGACGCCGAGGCGATCTGGCTCGAGGGCGCGCCGATACCGCCCGTCTTCACGACGTCGACCTATGCGTTCGAGCTCGGCCGCATGGCGGCCGTCGTGACCGGCGAGGCGGAGGGGCAGCCGGGTCGGCCTGCATGGGCGCTCGCGGTTGCCCGGTCCCGACCCCTCGTGTAAGCCCCGACCGACACCGGACGGACGGCTTCGCGGGTCTGCCGCTGGAACGCCGTTGCGTCGAACTCTCCCCCCCTCACGACGGATTGCAAGGAAAGCTCAGGGCCATGTCCTCCACCTTCGAGACGGTTGCGGGCATCATCGCCGAGACCGCCGATATCCCGCGCGACACGATCATGCCCGAGAGCCACGCGATCGATGATCTCGGGATCGATTCGCTGGCCTTCCTGGACATCGCCTTCGCGATCGACAAGGCGTTCGGGATCAAGCTGCCGCTCGAGACCTGGACCCAGGAGGTCAACGAGGGCAAGGTTCCGGCCGAGGAGTACTTCGTGCTGAAGAACCTCGTCGCCCGCGTCGACGCGCTCGTGGCCGCGAAGGCCGCCTGAGCGGGACGCACCGGACCGAGTTCACAGGCCCTCGATGCGGCTCGAATATTTCGAGATGATCGACCGGGTGGTCGCGCTCGACAGGGAAGCCGGGCGGATCGCCGCTCGGGCGAATGTCCCGGACGCGAGCCCGGTCTTCGAGGGGCATTTTCCGGGCCGCCCGCTCGTTCCCGGCGTGCTCCTCACGGAGACGATGGCCCAGGCGTCGGGCTACCTGATCCTCGCGAGGACGGGCTTCGCCAGGATGCCGTTCCTCATGGGCATCGACCAGGCCCGCTTCCGCGACTTCGTCGGTCCGGGCCAGGAGCTCGAGGTCTCGGCCGAGATCGAGCACGAGGGGTCTGGCTACGCGGTCACCAAGGCCGCGATCCGGGTCGGACCGAAGCGCATCGCGGAGGCGGGGCTCCGGTTCCGGACCATGGCGTTCCCGGCCGAGCTCGAGCCGCTCATGCGCGAGCGGGCGCGTCGCATCGGGCTCGAGACCGAGGCTGCGTGATGCGGCGGCAGGTCGTGGTGACTGGCATCGGTCTCGTGTCAGGTGTCGGCGAAGGCCTCGATGCTCATCTCGCGGCCCTCGCGTCGGGAGCCCTCGCCCCGGTCTCGACCGAGCGCCATTCCGGCTACCCGGTCCACGCGGTCGTGCCCCTCGAATGGGACCGCCAGATCCCGAAGAAGTCCGACCAGCGCCAGATGGAGCCCTGGCAGCGGCTCGGCTGCTACGCGGCCGGGCTCGCGCTCGACGCGGCGGGCGCGAAGGGCGATCCGGACCTGAAGGCCCGGATGCAGCTCGTCGTCGCGGCGGGCGGGGGCGAGCGCGACTACGGGGTGGACGGGCAGATCCTGACCGGCCTGCGCGATGCCTCAGAGCCCGGACCTTACCTGAACGAGCACCTCCTCGGCGACCTGCGGCCGACGCTGTTCCTGGCCCAGCTCTCGAACCTCGCGGCCGGCAACGTCGCGATCGTGCACGGCGTCACCGGCGCGTCCCGGACCTTCATGGGCGAGGAGCAGTCGGGGATCGACGCGCTTCGGATCGCGGAGGCCAGGATCGCGGCCCGCCAGGCCGACATCATCCTGGTCGGCTCGTCCTACAACGCCGAGCGCCCGGACGTCATGCTGACCTACGAGCTCGGCGGGTTCCTGTGGCGGGACGGCTGGCGACCGGTGCGGGAGCGCGAGGCCGGCCGCGGCGGCTTCGTGCTCGGCTCGGCCGCGGCGTTCCTCGTGCTGGAGGCCGAGGAGCACGCGGCCGGGCGCGGTGCGGCCGCCATCGCCCGGGTCGAGCCCGTCTTCTCGGTCCGGACGCGCCGGGCCGCCGGAAGCGTCGCCGCCGCGATCGAGTCGCTCTGGGCGATGCGCGATGGCGCGGGCGGCCCGGAGGTCGTGGTCAGCGGCGCGACCGGCGTCGCGCCGATCACGGCCGAGGAGCACGGTGCGCTGGCCCGCCTCGTTCCCGGCGCCCGGGTCCACGATCTCGGCGACCTCGTCGGGCACGCGATGGAGACGCAGCCGCTCGCCGCGGCCGCGCTCGCGGCCGGCCTGGTCGGGTCGGGCCGGGCGCGCGAGGCCGTCGCGGTCTCCGTCGGCCATCGGCGCGGGGAAGGCTTGGTCCGGCTCGTCGCTCCGGGTTAGAGACCTCCGCATGACGATGGGAACGAGCGACGGCCGCGGCCGGCCTCTGGTCGCGGTGACGGGCATCGGCCTCGTGACCTCGCTGGGCCAGGGCTGCTCCGACAACTGGGCGGCGCTGACCGCGGGCCGGTCCGGAATCCACGCGATCCTGCGCTTCCCGACGGACGGCCTTCGCACCCGCATCGCCGGGACGGTCGACTTCGTGCCGGCCGACCCCATCTGCGCGCCCGTCCTCTCGGAGCGTTTCGCGGAGCTCGCGGCCGAGGAGGCGGTGGCGCAGGCCGGGATCGGGCGGCCCGGCGATTTTCCGGGCGCGCTGTTCATCGCGGTGCCGCCGGTCGAGCTCGACTGGCCGCAGCGCCGCGCGCTCGCCGAGGCCTCGGGCCAGGCCGGCCCGATCACCTATCCGGACCTCCTGGCCGCCGCCGCGACGGGGCGCTTCGCCGATTTCCACGAGCTGTTCCTGTTCGGAACCGTCGCGGACCGGCTCGCCGATCGGTTCGGCACGGTCGGGTCGCCGATCTCGCTGTCGACGGCCTGCTCCTCTGGGGCGACCGCGATCCAGCAGGGCGTCGAGGCGATCCGGCGCGGCGAGATGGAGGCCGCGCTCTGCATCGGGACGGACGGCTCCGTGAACCCGGAATCGCTGATCCGGTTCTCGCTCCTGTCCGCGCTCTCGACCCAGAACGAGCCGCCGGAGGGCGCGGCGAAACCCTTCTCGAAGAACCGCGACGGCTTCGTCATGGGCGAAGGCGCGGGCGCGCTCGTGCTCGAGAACGCCGAGGCGGCGCGGGCGCGCGGCGCCCGCATCCTCGGCTACGTGCTCGGCTGCGGCGAGAAGGGCGACGGCTTCCACCGGACGCGCTCGAGCCCGGACGGCGGCCCGATCGTCGCGGCGATCCGGGACGCGCTCTCGGATGCCGGGCTCGGGCCCGACGACGTGGACTACGTGAACGCCCACGGGACCGCGACGCCCGAGAACGACAAGATGGAGGCGATGGGCCTCATGGCCGTGATCGGCGAGCGCATGCGGCAGGTCCCGATCTCGTCGAACAAGTCGATGATCGGCCACACGCTGACGGCGGCAGGCGCGGTCGAGGCCGTGGTGTCGCTGTTGACGATCGAGCACGGCCGGCTGCCGCCGACGATCAACTACGGGGTGCCGGACCCGGCGATCCCGCTCGACGTGGTCCCGAACGTGGCGCGCGATCGCGCGGTCGGGGTCGTGCTGTCGAACTCGTTCGGGTTCGGCGGGCAGAACACCTGCCTCGTCCTCGCGGCCGAACCGCCGGCCGGCCGGGCGGAACCGGCAGGCCGGGCCAGATGAGGCGGCGCGTGCTCGTCACCGGCGGCGCCCGCGGGCTCGGGGCCGCGATCGTGACCGCGCTCGCGACCGGCGGATACGACGTCGAGTTCACCGTCAGGAACTCGGTCGACGACGCGAAGGCCCTGATCGAGGCCCTGCGAGACAGCGCGCCGGGCGCGGCCGTCACGGCCCGCAGCCTCGACCTCGCCGATACCGGCTCGCTCGACATCTTCGCCGAGGCGCTCGAGGGCGAGACCTATTGGGGCCTCGTGCACAATGCCGGGCAGTCCTACGACGTGCTGGCCGCCATGATGGCCCAGGACAAGGCCGAGGCGGCCATGCAGGTGAACTTCTGGTCGCTGACCCGCCTCGCGAAGGCGGTGCTGCGCGGCATGATCCGGGCGCGGGCCGGCCGCATCTGCGTCATCGGCTCCGCGGCGGCGCTCCGGGCCAACCCGGGCAACGCCGCCTACGCGGCCTCGAAGGGCGCGCTCCTCGCCTATTGCCGGACGCTCGCGGTCGAGACCGCGAAGCGCGGCATCACCGTCAACTACGTCGCGCCGGGCTTCGTCGACACGGACATGATGGCGCCCTACGCGGCGTACCGGACCGAGATGGAGCGCCAGATCCCGGCCGGCCGCTTCGCGGCGCCTTCGGACGTCGCGGCCCTCGTCGCGTTCCTGATGGGGCCGGGCGCGGGCTACATCACCGGGGCCGTGCTGCCGGTCGACGGGGGGCTGACCGCCATGATGGGCGTGCATCGGTGATCTGGATGAGATAGCGTCTTGCCATCCGGGACGGGCAACCATGTCGACGCCGCTCACGCTCACTCTCGACGAGAACACATCATCTCGTCTCCTTGCCGCTGCCGCTGAGCGCCGGATGAGTGCCGAAGCTGTGGCCCGGATCGCGGTGAGCGCCTTCCTCGACCTGGAGGGCGAGGATTACGAACTCGATCGGCACGCGGTGGAGCAGATCGAAGCCGGGCTGCGCGAGGCCGAGCAGGGCGAGTTTGCCTCCGATGAGGAAGTCGAACGCATCTTCGACAAGCATCGGCGCCGGTGAGGCTGGTCTGGACGTCTCGCTCGCTCAGGAACCTTGCCGAGATCGAGAGCTATATTTCGCAGCATGATTCGGCCGCCGCGGACAGGATGCTGGATCGCATCCGGACACGGGCAACGTCGTTGAGCGATTTCCCTGAACAGGGCCGGCTGGGCCGCGTTCCCGGCACGCGAGAACTCTCGGTTTCGGGCACGCGCTACATCGTAGCGTACCGCATCCGCGAGGATCGGATCGAGGTGCTCGCCGTCGTCCACGCCTCGCGCCGCTGGCCCCAATCGATCTAGGACGAGACGATGAAAGCCCTCCAGCTCTTCGGCGACCGCGACCTCCGGCTCGTCGACATCGACGAACCGCCGCCGCCTGGCCCCGGCGAGGTCCGGATCCGCGTGCGGGCGGTCGGGCTGAACCACATCGACGTCTGGGGCTTCCGGGGCATGGCCTTCGTGCGCCGGAAGCTGCCGGTGGTCGTGGGTGCGGAGGCGTCGGGCGAGGTGGTGGCCGTCGGCGAGGGCGTCGAGGCCTTCGCGCCCGGTGCCCGGGTCGTGATGTACGGGGCGATCACCTGCGGGCATTGCCGGGCCTGCCGCGAGGGTCGCGACAACCTGTGCGAGACCGTCGCCGGCATCATGGGCTTCCATCTCGACGGCTTCTCGCGCGAGATCGTCACGATGCCGGCACGTCTCGTCCTGCCGATCCCTGACGGCGTCTCCTTCGCGGAGGCCGCCTGCGCGCCGATCGCCTTCGGGACGGTGCAGCACATGCTGTTCGACAACGCGAGGCTCGAGCCCGGCGAGAGCGTGCTCGTGCAGGCCGGCGGGTCCGGGATCGGGACGGCCGCGATCCTGATGGCGAAACAGATCGGCTGCACGGTCTACGCGACCGTAGGCGACGACGAGAAGGGCGTGCGCGCGAAAGCGCTCGGCGCCGATCACGTCGTCAACTACAGGACGGAGCGCTTCGAGGGCGAGATCCGCCAACTGACGAAACGCAAGGGCGTCGACGTCGTGTTCGAGCATGTCGGGGCCGAGACCTGGAACGGCTCGCTCCTCTGCCTGAAGCGCGGCGGACGGCTCGTCACCTGCGGGTCGACCTCCGGGGTCTCGACCACGATGAACCTGATGCAGCTCTTCCAGCAGCAATACCGGATCACGGGCTCGTTCGGATGCCGGATGGAGAACATCAGCCAATCGCTGGACAAGATGGCCGGCGGCCTCAGGCCCGTGATCGACACCGAGCTGCCTCTGTCCGAATTCACCGCCGGCCTCGAGAAGCTCGAGAGCCGCCGGGTCTTCGGCAAGGTCATCGCGACGCTCTGACAGAGGCCCGGAGACGAGACAGATGCGCGACGCCCCCCTGATCGCTCCCGCCGAGCTCGCCGCATCCCTGCCCGATCCCGACCTCGTCCTGCTCGACATCCGGTCGGCCGTGGACGGGGGCGGTCGGGCCGCCTACGAGGCCGGCCACATCCCGGGCGCGCTGCACACGGACTACGTCGCGGGCGGCTGGCGTGTGGCGCGCGCGGGCGGTGGGGCCGGGCTCCTGCCGGACCCGGAGGACCTCGGGCGGCTCTTCGGCGGGCTCGGGATCCGGCCCGAAAGCCGGGTCGTGGTGGTCCCGGCCGGCGTGTCGGCGGGCGATTTCGCCGCCGCCTCCCGGGTCTACTGGACCCTGAGGGCGGGCGGCCACCGGAGCGTGTCCCTGCTGGATGGCGGCCATTCGGGCTGGGTCGCGGCCGGGCATCCGGTCGAGACCGGCCCGGGGCCGTCGCCCCGCACGGCGCCGGACTACCCGGTGCGGCCCGACGGCACGGTCCGGGCGCGGCTGCCCGAGGTCGAGCGCGCGCTCGCGGACGGGTCCGCGACGCTGCTCGACACCCGGAACGAGCGCTCCTTCGTGGGCGATGAGAAGTCGCCGGTCGCGGCCCGGGCCGGCCGCCTCCCGGGCGCGATGCACCAGGAGGGCGCGCGCGCCTACGACGCGGCCACGAACCGGCTGCGGCCGAGGGCCGAGCTGTCCGGCCTCTTCGGCGGATTGCCCGAGGGCGACGCGATCCCCTTCTGCAACACCGGCCAGCAGGCCGCCACGAACTGGTTCGTGCTGTCCGAGATCCTCGGCCGGTCGGGCGTCAAGCTCTACGACGGCTCGATGTCGGAATGGACGCAGGACCCCGCCCGCCCGGTCGAGACCGGGCCGGCATAGCGGTCGCTCCGCTCAGCGGCAAAGCTCTACCGGCTCCTGCCGCGGCCGCCCATGATGGCGTCGACGCTGAGCGGTCCGGGGCCGGCCGCCGCGAGATAGAGGAACACGAAGCAATAGAGCGCCGCGAGCTCGCCGCCGTTCAGGATCGGGAAGAAGCCGCGTCCGGAATGGAACAGGAAGTAGGCGAAGGCCGCCATGCCGGAGGCGAGGAAGGCGGCCGGGCGGGTGAAGAGCCCGATCGCGATCAGGAGCCCGCCCCCGAGCTCGATCACGCCGCCGAACCAGAGCAGCGTGCCCATGGCGGGCGCTCCGTTCGCCGGAAACGTCGGGAAGCCGAGCAGCTTCTGCGTGCCATGCTGCATGAAGAAGAGCCCGGCCATCAGGCGCAGAAGGCTGAGACAGCGGGGCGCCCAGAGGCGACCCATATCGGCTGACGTCATCTCGAGATGATCTCCGGAAGAGGATTCGAAGCGTGGCCATAGCGGAGGACGGTGCGGCCGGCACCGTATTCCGCCGCGGAGCGCCGATTGGGCGGGCGCTGTCGCTTTGCTGCACCAGCGAAGGCGCGGTTCGGTCGCGATCCGGCTGTTGACGGATCGTTTACCGTCGGAGATAAAAATTCTCCGATCTGGGCCGACCGGGAGATGCCGCCATGCTGAAGCGCTTGTTCACCGACCACCCCGCGATGGTGGGCGAGACCTATCCCGAGCACATGCGGACCGCGCTCGGCTTCGCCGGACCGCTCGCGAAGGCGACGGCCGGTGCGCTGGTCCACGCCTTCCTGCCGTTCCTCTGCACGACGACGGCGAGCGACACGGTGAAGGACCTCTACGCCCGCATGACCCGGCGCTGCGCGACCTGCGCCTCCGGCCCGCTCCACCGACCGGACCTCTTCCCGCAACGCGCCCGGCCGGCCCTGGAGGCGGTGGGGCGCGAGCCGTTTCTCGCCTGGGACCCGGTCATCTGACGGGCCGCCGAGGTGAACGCTTAACCAGCTGAGGCGACGGACCTTTCGAAAGGCGCGAAAGCGCCGGATTCACCCCTCGTCAGCCATTTTTCCCAATCTCCCGGTCAGGGTTCCTGGCCAGATTGCCCCCCGAAGGCAGCGGAGAACGCCTCGGGATGAGCATCTATCGGAGTGGCCGGGCGGCCCGGATCGGGGCGCCCCAGTTCAGACGCCTCGCGCTGGTCCTCGCGCTGGCGGCCGGCGTCGTGGCGGCCGGGAAGGCGGTCGCCCGCGAGGTCGTCGGCTTCGATGCCGCCGTCCCGCCGGGCACGATCGTGATCCGGACGGGCGAGCGCGCGCTCTACCTCGTCGGGCAGGGAGGGTCGGCGCTCCGCTACCCGGTCGCGGTCGGCAAGCCCGGCAAGCAATGGTTCGGGTGGTCTCAGGTCGACGGAAAATACGTCGAGCCGGCCTGGTCGCCCCCCGCCGAGGTCAAGCGCGACAATCCGCGCCTGCCGAACGTCATCGCTGGCGGCTCGCCCTCGAACCCGATGGGCCCGCGGGCGCTCACGCTCACCGGCGGCGAATACGCGATCCACGGCACGAACCGGCCCGGCTCCGTCGGGACCTATGCATCCTACGGCTGCATCCGCATGTACAACGGCGACATCGTCGACCTTTTCGAGCGCGTGCGCGTCGGGACCCGCGTGGTCGTGGTGCGATAGCCTGAGACCGAACGGGTTGCGCCTCGAGCGGGCCGCCGCGAGGACGACAGGCCGAGCGACCTCAATCCATCCAGCCCGTCGCGCCCAGAGGGTCGACGAGCGCGTGGTGACGGTTCGCGGCCACGTGCGCGAAGCGCAGCATGATGGCCTTGCGGCGCGCACCCGCGAGCCGGTGCTCGGGGGCCTCGCGGGCGATCGAGGCGCCGAACCCGTCCGCCAGGATGAGCCCGGTGCCGTCCGGCAGCGCCGCGAGCGGGAAATCCGACGGCACCGCGAAGAAGAAGCGGTCGCAATGGTCGCGATACTCCGGCCACTTCCGGTCCGCCCTGAGGTCGGCCAGGGACGACTTCACCTCGACGATCCACAGGCAGCCGTCGGGCGCGAGCCCGACCACGTCGGCCCGCCGGCCGGAGGCGAGCGTGAGCTCGGTCACGGTCGCGCAGCCGTGGCCCGCGAGCAGCCGGCGCACGCCGGTGCAGACCGCGAGCGCGGTCGCGGATTGGCGGCCGTCCGGCCGCGGGATGAGAAGGGCTTCGGCGAGCACGTCCGTTCACGATTCGTTTCGACGAAAGATGCCGCGGCTTCCCCCGGCTGTCACCCCCTCCCGTCCTCCAGGATCATGGCCGCGCCCTTCTCGGCCAGCATGATGGTCGGCGAGTTCGTGTTGCCGGACGGGATGCGCGGCATCGCGGACGCGTCGATCACCCGGAGGCCCGGGACCCCGTGCACCCGCAGCCGCTCGTCGAGCACGGCCCGGGGGTCGCTCGCCCGTCCCATCGCGGCGGTTCCGGCCGGGTGGAAGATCGTCGTTCCGAGCCGGCCCGCGGCGTCCAGGAGCTCGTCCTCGCTCGTGAGCGCCATGCCGGGCAGGTGCTCCTCCGGCCGGTAGCGGGCGAGGGGGGCCTGGGCGACGATCCGGCGGGTGAGCCGCAGCGACTCCACGGCGACCCGCCGGTCCTCCTCGGTGTCGAGGTAGTTCGGGGCGATGAGGGGCTTCGCGTCCGGATCGGCCGAGCTGAGGTGGATGCTGCCCCGGCTCGACGGCCGCAGGTTCGCGACGCTCGCCGTGAAGGCCCCGAAGCGATGCAGCCCGTCGCCCCACTTGTCGAGCGAGAGCGGCTGGAAATGGTATTGGAGGTTCGCGGTCGCGTAGTCCGGCGAGGAGCGGGCGAAGGCTCCGACCTGGCTCGGCGCCATCGTGAGCGGGCCGGTCCGGAACAGCCCGTACTCGATGCCCATCCAGGCCCGCCGGGCGAGGTTCGCGTAATCCGTGTTCAGCGAGCGGACGCCCGTGACCTTGTAGACGGGCCGGATCTGCAGGTGGTCCTGCAGGTTCTCGCCGACGCCCGGCAGATGGCGCAGGACCGGAATGCCGAACCCGCCGAGCCGCTCGCCGTCCCCGATCCCGGAGCGTTCGAGGATCACGGGCGAGTTCACGGCGCCCGCCGCCAGCACGACCTCGCCGGAGGCGGCCGCCCGGTAGCGCTCGCCGCCTCGCGAGAACAGGACCGCGACCGCGCGTCCGTCACGGACCTCGACCCGGTCGACGTGGATCCCGGTCTCGAGCCGGAGGTTCGGCCGGCCGAGCGCGGGCTTCAGGAAGGCGCCCGCCGCGCTGACCCGGCGGCCACGGCGCTGGTTCACCTGGAAGTAGGAGGAGCCCTCGTTGTCGCCGGTGTTGAAGTCCGCGATCTTCGGGATGCCGACGCAGGCCGCGGCCTCCCGGATCGCGTCGAGCAGGTCCCAGCGCACGCGCGGGTGCTCGACCCGCCATTCGCCGCCCGAACGGTGGAAGTCGTCCGGCGGCGCGATGTGATCCTCGTGCCGGAGGAAATAGGGCAGGACGTCGTCCCAGCCCCAGCCCGCGAGGCCGAGCTGGCGCCAGCCGTCGTAATCCGCCGCCTGCCCGCGCATGTAGACCATCGCGTTGATCGAGGACGAGCCGCCGATCACCTTGCCGCGCGGATAGGCGAGCGCCCGCCCGCCGAGCCCCGGAACCGCGCCCGTCACGTACATCCAGTCCGCGCGCGGGTTGCCGATCGCGAACAGGTAGCCGACCGGGATGTGGAACCAGATCCAGCCGTCGCGCCCGCCCGCCTCGAGGACGAGCACCCGCCGGGCCGGATCGGCCGAGAGGCGGTTCGCCAGGACGCAGCCGGCGGAGCCTGCGCCCACGACGACGTGGTCGTAGGTCCCGAAATCCTGCATGGCGTTTCCCCGGGCGTTTCCCGCCGTTCCGTTGCCCCGGGTTTAATCGCCCGACCCGCGTTGCGCGAGGGGGCGAAGGGCGGCTAACGTCAAGCTTGCTGCCGCCAGAGTTCCCGATGGAACGCGACCCTCTTCGTCTCGTCTGGCGCGCCGCGCCGGGCCTGAACGTGGCCCTGCTGGCGGTCGGGGTCGTGCTCGGCCTGCCAGCGCTCATGATCGCGCTCGACCTCGTGGGGCTCGCCGTGGACGCGATCGCGGCCGGGGCCGGCGGGGCCGAGGGCCGGCCCGTCCGGATCCTGCGCTACGCGATCGACCTGCCCGAGCGGGTCCGGCCGGCGCCCCTCGTTCTCTTCGCGGGCATCCTCGTGCCCCGGGCCTCCCTGCCGGCCGTCGTGGCCGGCGGCCTCGCGGCCACCGTGCTCGGCGCCGGCGCGCTCTGGTGGGGCGTCGGCGCGCTCGGGGCCCGGATCGGCCGGCGAGCCTACGACGCCCTCGCCCGGCGGATGATCGACGGGATCGCGTCCGCGCCGGTGCCGGCCGCCGAGGAGGCGCGTCTCGCCGCCGCGCTCACCGGCGAGGCCGTCGGCCGCGAGCGCCGATCCTTCGGGCTCCTGGCCGCGACGCCCGTCCTGGTCGGGGCGACGCTCGCGCTCACGATGGCCTATGTCGGGCTTCGGGACATCGAGAGCGCGCTCGTGCTCCTGATCGGGCTCTGCGCCACCTCGCTCGTGGCCGACCGGCGGACCGGCCTCGAGACGCGCCTCGCCTCGGCCGAACGGAGCGCGAGCTCGGCCCTCCAGCGCGCCCTGTCGGAGCTCGCGAGGAACCTATCGGCCGTGCAGCGGCACGGCACGCAGCCGACCGAGCGCGGCCGCATCTCGGACGAGATCCGGATCCCGGAGCGGGAGGTGGACGCGCTCCGCTCGCAGAGCGCCCGCGGCCATGCGCTGACCGCGCTGACGATGCTGGCCGGTCCGGTCGGGGTCCTGGCCGCGAGCCTCTGGGCCGCCCGCAGCCAGGGTCTCACGTCCGGCACGGCGGCCGCCGGAGCCGCGGCCGCGGCCGTCGCGGTCGCCGCGTTGGCGATGCATCTGCGCTGGCGCGAGACCCTCGGCCGGATGCGGCCGGTCCTGTCCGAGCTGACCCGGGTCCTCGGGACCTTCCAGGCGCGCCGCCGGGCCCGGACCGGTGCTCCGGGCCTGCCGGCCGCCGGGCCGCTCGCGCGCGGC
>CAXTKM010000043.1:445-3777 GCA_964244795.1 uncultured Enterovirga sp. | reverse complement strand
GTCGCGACGGCGCCGATCGCGGGCGGACGCCTCGCCGGGCTGTCCTGCACGATCGACCTGCCGTCCCACGTCATTCTGGCAGGCCCGCGCGATTCCGGCACCCGTACCTTCGCGGCGCTTCTCGGCGGCCAGGTCGCCCGGACCCGGGGCCGCGTCACGCTCGGGGGCCAGGACCTCGCCGAGGCCGAACCGACCGAGCGGGCGCGGCGCCTCGGCTTCGCGGGCGGGGACACCTACCTGTTCCCGGGCCCGCTCCGGCTGAACCTCCTGTACGGGGCGAGCGGCTTCCCGGAGGGCGACGAGGACGAGCGCCTCGCGCGCGCGATCACCGCGTCCGGTCTCGACCGGCTGGTCGAGCGGCGGGGCCTGTCCGGCACCGTCGACCCGGGCCGCGAACCGAAGCTCGCCGAGGCGATCGTCTCGGCCCGCGGCGCGATCCGGGCGGCGCTCGAGCGGCGCGGGCTGTCCGGCCTCGTCGAGCCCTTCGATCCGGAGCGGTACAACCCGCACGCGACGATCGGCGAGAACATCCTGTTCGGGGCCGCCCTCGGGGACACGTTCCGGGAGGACAGGCTCCCGTCGCAACCCTTCATGCGCGGCCTTCTGGACGCTCAGGATCTCACGAAGCCGCTGGCCGAGATCGGGACCGGGATCGCGCGCAGCACGCTCGAGATGTTCTCGGACCTGCCCGAGGGCCATTCCCTCGTCGGCCGGTTCGCGCTGATCGCGCCCGGCGAGCGCGAGGAGTTCGAGCGCGTCCTCGGCCGCCGCGAAAGCCGACAGCGGGGCGCCGCTGCGGCGCGCGACGGCGAGCGCCTCGTCGGCCTCGCGCTCCGCTACAGCGAGCGGCGCCATCGTCTCGGCTTCCTGGATCAGGCGATGTCGGACCGGCTCGTGCGGGTCCGGGACGCGTTCCGGACCACGATCCCGAAGAGCCTGGAGCCGGCGGTCGAGTTCTTCGATCCGGACCGCGTCTGCGGCGCGGCGAGCGTACGCGACAACCTGCTCTTCGGCCGGGTCGCGCAGGACAGGGCGGAGGCCGAGCGCGACGTCGTCGACCTCGTCCGGTCCGTGCTGGACGAGGTCGGACTCGGGCGCGACATCGCCCGGATCGGCCTCGGGACCCGCGTCGACCCGATCGACCCGGGGATGAGCGCGGCCGAGATCGCGGCGGTCGAGATCGTCCGCTGCCTCGTGCGCGATCCGGACACGCTCGTCGTCGAGCACGCGCTCGACCACCTGCCCGAGGCCGACGCGGTCGCGGCCGTCCGACGGCTCGTGGCCGCGCGGCCAGGCCGCGGGCTGATCGTCGCGGTGCAGGACGATCTCTCGGGCCTCGTGTCCGGATCGGTCGACCGCGTGATCCGGTTCGAGGGAGGCCGCGTCGCGGAGTGCGCCCCGGCACGGAAATCGCAACCTTTGCATGCGAGCGTGATCGGTGAGACCGTCGGCGCGTGACGCCCGGCCGGGCGGAGGAGGGCGGCCGCGGGCCGCCGAGCGAGTTGCGTGATGCGTGACCCCGATCCTGGCGCGGATGCGCTCTCGGTGACGTTCTGGGGTGTCCGGGGCTCGATCTCGGCCGCGGGCAGCCGCTACGACGAGTTCGGCGGCAACACGCCCTGCGTCGAGGTCAGGTGCGGCGAGCGGCTCTTCGTCATCGACGCGGGATCGGGCATCACGGGCCTCGGGCTGAAGATCGCGGCCAGCCCCTTGCGCGACATCGACATCGTGCTGAGCCACCTCCATCTCGACCATGTCTGCGGCCTGCCCTTCTTCAAGCCGGCCCTGATGGTGGACCGCCACATCCGTCTCCACTGCGGCAATCTCCGCGGCGAGAGCGCCGAGGAGGCGTTCGGGCGGCTGTTCTCGCCGCCGCTCTTCCCGATCTCGCTGTCGCAGCTCCCGGGCCGGATCGAGCATATCGGGTTCAAGTCGGGGGACGTCCTCACCTTCGCGGACGGCGCCACGGCCCGAACGATCCCGTTGAATCATCCCGGCGGCGCGACCGGCTACCGGTTCGATTTCGGCGGCCGGGCCGTCTGCTACATCAGCGACATCGAGCACACCGATCCCTGGCCGCCGGACGACCTTCGTGAGTTCGTGACGGGCGCGGACCTGATCATCTTCGACGGCATGTTCTCCGAGACGGAGTACATCCGCTGCCAGGGCTGGGGACACTCGACCTGGCAGAAGGGCGTCGCGCTGGCGCAGGCGGCCGCGGTCGAGGGGCTCGCGATCTTCCACCTCCATCCGCAGCACGACGACGCCTACCTTCACAAGGTCGAGGACGAGGTGAGGGCCGCCATGCCGGGCGCGTTCCTGGCCCGAGAGGGGAGCACGCTCACGTTTTCCGCGATCTCCTGAGCCCCGGCTTCCTCCTGGCGTATTACGGCACCGCGGCGCTGGCCGCGGCAGGGCTCAGCGCCGCGCTGATCCGGCTCCTCCGCACGCTCCTCGTCCGCTACGCGCTCGCGCGCCCGAACGCGCGCTCGAGCCACAGCGTGCCGACGCCCCAGGGTGGCGGGATCGCGGTCGTGGGCGCGACCCTCGCGGTTGCGGCGTTCGGCTACGGGCTGATCGGCGGGCTCGCGGCGATGCCCGGCTTCGTCCTGCTGGCCGGGGCGACGCTGACCCTGGCCCTGCTCGGCGGGATCGACGACGTCCGGCCGCTCTCGCCGCTGGTCCGGCTCGTCGTGCAGATGGCCGTGGTCGCGCTCGTGGTGCGGCTCGCCGATCCCGGCCGCATCCTCCCGGAACCGGTCCCGGTCGCGCTCGAGCGCGGCCTCCTGGTCCTCGCCGGGACCTGGTGGGTCAACCTCGTGAACTTCATGGACGGGATCGACTGGATCACGGTCGCGGAGTGCGTGCCGCTCACCGGGTCCGTCGCGCTCGTCGCGGTCGCCGGGTCCGCCCCGCCGCAGCTCGGCTGGCTCGCGGCCGCGCTCTGCGGGGCGCTCCTCGGCTTCGCGCCCGCGAACCGGCCGATCGCGCGGCTGTTCCTCGGCGACGTCGGCTCGCTCCCTGTCGGGCTTCTGACCGGGTTCCTGCTGCTCGGTCTCGCGTCCGCCGGTCACCTCGCGGCGGCGCTGCTCCTGCCCCTCTACTACCTCGCGGACGCGACGGTGACGCTCGGGCGCCGGGCCGCCCGGGGGGAGCGGGTCTGGGAGGCGCACCGCACGCATTTCTACCAGCGCGCGCTCGATCGCGGTCTCACGGTGCGGGCCGTCGACGGCCACGTCCTCGCCCTGAACATCGCGCTGGCCGGGCTCGCGGCCGCGACGATCCGCTGGCCGGGCGCCTCGCTCCCGGCGCTCGGGACCGGCGCGGCCCTG
>CAXTKM010000043.1:0-435 GCA_964244795.1 uncultured Enterovirga sp. | reverse complement strand
CTCGTACTGTACCGCTTCGCGAACGGGCACCGGGGTTCTGCGAGCCGGCGTTCTGTCTGACGAACGATCGTGATAGACGGCCCGGCCGATTTGCCTCATCCCGCCGCCTCACTCCGCAGCAGGCACCCGCGCATGAACCCGATCTTCGCCGACCTGCCCACGACCGTCTTCGAGGTGATGTCGCGGCTCGCCCGCGAGACCGGCGCGGTCAATCTCGGCCAGGGCTTCCCGGACGATCCGGGGCCCGAGGACGTGCGCCGCAAGGCCGCCGAGGCCGTGATGGAAGGCTGGAACCAGTATCCGCCCATGATGGGCCTGCCCGAATTGCGGCAGGCGATCGCCGACCATTACCGGCACTGGCAGGGCCTCGAGCTCGATCCCGACCAGGAGGTGATGGTCACGTCCGGCGCGACCGAGGCTTTGGCCGGCGCTCTC
>CAXTKM010000042.1:11616-20404 GCA_964244795.1 uncultured Enterovirga sp. | reverse complement strand
CGATCGCCTCCTCCACCGCCGCGACGGGTGCCTCGATCGTCGCCGGCCAATCGGCCGTGCAGATCGCCCGGCGCGCGGTGGAGGCGGCCCGGCTCGGCGGCTTCGACGTCGTGATGCTCGACACCGCCGGCCGCGTCACGGTCGACGAGGCGCTGATGACCGAGGCGGCCGAGGTCAAGGCCGCGACCGGCGCGCACGAGGTGCTGCTGGTCGCCGACGCGCTGACGGGCCAGGACGCGGTCAACACCGCGCGCGCCTTCGACGGGCGCATCGGCATCACGGGCATCGTGCTGACCCGGATGGACGGCGACGCGCGCGGCGGCGCGGCGCTTTCGATGCGGGCCGTCACGGGCCGGCCGATCAAGCTCGTCGGCACGGGCGAGAAGGTCGACGCGCTGGAGGAGTTCCACCCTTCGCGGGTCGCGAGCCGCATCCTGGGCATGGGCGACGTCGTCTCGCTCGTCGAGCGGGCCGCGGAGACGATCGACGCCGAGAAGGCCCACAAGATCGCCGACAAGATGCGGCGGGGCAAGTTCGACCTGGAGGACATGTCCGAGCAGCTCGCCCAGGTGGAGCGCATGGGCGGGATGGGCGGCCTGATGGGCATGATGCCCGGCATGGGCAAGATGAAGGGCCAGATGGCGCAGGCCGGGCTCGGTGACGGGATGGTCAAGCGCCAGCGCGCGATCATCTCGTCCATGACCCGGGCCGAGCGGACGAACCCCGACCTCCTCAAGAACTCGCGCAAGAAGCGGATCGCGGCCGGGTCCGGCACCAAGGTCGAGGAGATCAACAAGCTGCTGAAGATGCATCGCCAGATGGCCGACGTCATGAAGATGATGGGCGGCGGCAAGGCGAAGGGCATCGGGGCCGCGCTCGGCAACATGATGGGGTTCGGGGGCCGCGGCGGCGGCGGAGGCATGCCTCAGCCGAGCCCCGAGCAGATCGCCGCGATGCAGGAGCAGATGGGCAAGGGCGGGATGCCGGGCGGGGGCATGCCCTCGCTTCCACCCGGCTTCGGCGGCGGGATGCCTCGCATGCCGGGTCTCCCGGGCCTCGGCGGCCCGAAGATGCCGGGCGGATTTCCGTTCGGCGCCGGCAAGAAGAAGTAGCGCAAACACGAGGTGGCCGGGCTCGTCCCGGCCGTCTCGATCCACCTCGAGAACCCGATCGGGATGGCCGGGACGAGCCCGGCCATGACGGTCACAGATTGGAGAACACCCATGTCCCTCAAGATCAGGCTGACCCGTGGCGGCGCGAAGAAGCGTCCGTATTACCGCATCGTCGTTGCCGATGCCCGCGCGCCGCGCGACGGCCGCTTCATCGAGAAGGTCGGCACCTACGACCCGATGAAGCCGAAGGACGATCCGGCCCGCGTCTCGCTCGAGACCGACAAGATCCAGGCCTGGATGGCGAAGGGCGCGCAGCCGACCGACCGCGTGCTCCGCTTCCTCGACGCGGCCGGCCTCCTGAAGCGCCCGGCCCGCAACAACCCCGAGAAGGCGAAGCCCGGCACGAAGGCGACCGAGCGGGCCGAGGCCAAGGCCAAGATGGCCGCCCTGAAGGAAGCCGCCCCGGCGGCGTGATCGCTGGCCGATGAGGCGAACGCGGGGCCCCGCCTCTCCCCGCCTCGGCGGGGAGAGGTCGAGTCCGCGGTCACGCGGACCGGGTGAGGGGCATAGGACACTCGGCGTGAACGTCGAGTCTCCCGGCCTCTCACCCGGTCGCGCTGACGCGCGACTCGACCTCTCCCCGCACGCGGGGAGAGGTGACGCGGCACCGGCGAACCTCGTCCTCCTCGGCGAGTTTGGCCGCGCCCACGGCCTCGCGGGGGAGGTGCGGCTGAAGTCGTACACCGCCGACCCGCCAGCCATCGCGCGCTACGGGCCGCTCCTGGCGTCGGACGGGCGGCGGGTCGTCCTGACCCACGCCCGGCAGGCCGCGGGCGATCAGCCCGATCTCCTCGTCGTGCGCGTCGAGGGGGTCGCGTCGCGGGAGGCCGCCGAGCGGCTGAGCCGGCTCGCGCTCCGGATCGAGCGGGAGCGGCTCGGCCCGGCGGAGGAGGACGAGTTCTACCTGGCCGACCTCGTCGGGCTCGCGGTCGAGGGGCCGGACGGCCCGCTCGGCCGGATCGTCGGGGTGCCGGATTACGGCGGCGGCGAGCTGCTCGAGGTCGCCCTCGCGGAAGGCCGCCGGACGGTGCTGCTGCCCTTCACGAAGGCCTTCGTGCCGGAGATCGACCTCGCGGCCGGCCGCGTCGTGATCGCGCCACCGGCGAACTGGCTGGACGAGACCCCCGATGGCCCGACCTGACCCCCTCGTCCGCTCGGCCCGGCGGGACGACCTCCCGGCGATCCTCGCGCTGCTCGCCGACGACGATCTCAGCCAGGGCCGCGAGGGCGGTGCGGACGACGCCGTCGCGGCGGCCTTCGACGAGATCGAGCGCGACCCGACCAGCACCATCTACGTCGTCGAAGAGGCCGGCCAGGTGATCGGCTGCGCGCAGCTCACCTGCGTGCCGGGCCTCGCGCGGCGAGCCCTCAAGCGCGGCCTCGTCGAGGCCGTCAGGATCGCGTCCGACCGGCGCGGCCAGGGGCTCGGCCGCTGGTTCATGGCCGACCTCGTGGAACGGGCCCGCGCGGCCGGCTGCGGGGTCGTCCAGCTCACGAGCGACAAGCGCCGGCTCGACGCGCACCGCTTCTACGAGTCCCTCGGCTTCTCCATGAGCCACGAGGGGTTCAAGCTTCTCCTGGAGCCGCCATGATCACGCGCCTCGATCACATCGTCCTCACGGTCCGCTCGATCGCGGCGACCTCGGCCTTCTACGCGGATGCGCTCGGCTTCCGGGTCGAGACGAGCGACGGCCGCACCGCGCTCCACTTCGCCGGCCACAAGATCAACCTGCACGAGGTCGGGCACGAGTTCGAGCCGAAGGCCACACGGCCCGTGCAAGGATCGGGCGACTTCTGCCTCATCTCCGACGAGCCGGTCGAGGCCGTCCGGGACGGCCTCGTCGCGCGCGGCATCGCGGTCGAGCTCGGGCCCGTGGACCGGACGGGAGCCCGCTCGGCGCTGCGTTCGATCTACCTGCGCGACCCGGACGGGAACCTGGTCGAGATCGCGAACGAGACGGACCCGGTCGTCTCCGCCTGAGCGGACCGGATCAGCGTGGCGCTACCGGGCGCGCCGGGTGCGCTCGTCCCGGCAGGGCTTGATCGTCCGCGGATCGGGCCTCTCCTCGGCTGAGGGCGCCGTGAAGATCGCGAGGTAGCCGACCTCGCCCCGAAGCACCTGGAAGCCGGTCTCGCGGTAGCCGGCCGCCGCGAGCTCGCAGCGGAGCAGCGGCGGCGGGGTGCCGTGGCGCGACGGGATGTCGTCGGCGTCCACGATCCCGACGCGGCCGCCGGGCTTCATCGCGGCCGCGAGGTTGTGCAGGAGGCCGAAGGGCTGCGCGATCTCGTGGTACATGTGGACGAGCACCGCGACATCGACCGACCCGACGGGGAGCCGGGGGTCGTGCGCCTCGCCCCGGACGACGGTCACGTTCGACAGCCCGGCCGTCCGAAGCCGGCCGGCGAGGCCGGTGAGGTAGGCCGGCGTCACGTCCTCGGCCAGCACGCGGCCGTCCGGCCCGACGGTCCGGGCCAGCCTGACGACGTAGTAGCCGCTGCCGGCCCCGATATCCGCGACCGTCTGGCCGGGCGCGATCCCGAGAAGGCGGCTCACCTGCCCGACCTCGTCGACGGCGTCGCGTTCGGCCTCGGTGGCCCAGATCGGCGAGATGATCTCGGCCACGGGCCTGTCCGGACGCGGAAACGCCGACGCGGGCGCGCCCGGCGGCGCGAGCGGTCCGGCCTCCTGCGCCCGGGGCGCCGAGGC
The DNA here is from genome assembly GCA_964244795.1 of uncultured Enterovirga sp. Lineage (GTDB taxonomy): Bacteria > Pseudomonadota > Alphaproteobacteria > Rhizobiales > Beijerinckiaceae > Enterovirga. The sequence continues at coordinate 16,525 of CAXTKM010000042.1, read as the reverse complement.
GCAGGCGAGGAGCGAGGCCAGGAGGACGACGCGGAGAGGAAGGCCGTTCTTCATGTCCGCACAACGCCTCACCGACCGAACGGTGCCGCTCTCCTCCGCTCCCCCCGGCGAAAGCCGGGACCCAGCATCGCACCGGGTGCCGGCGTTCGCCGGCAGGAGCGACCGTTCGGGGCCATGCGGGCCGTTGACGCTCCGCCGCCGTCCGGCGATGGGAACGGCATGCCCGACGAGCCCTCCTCCCGGCACGCCTCCCGGCACGCCTCCTGGCACGCCTCCTGGCACGCCTCCGTCGTGACCCTGTTTCCGGAGATGTTCCCCGGCCCGCTCGGGATGTCGCTCGCGGGCGAGGCGCTGCGGCGCGGGACGTGGCGCCTCGACGCCCAGGACATCCGCCCCCATGGGATCGGCCGGCACCGGGCCGTCGACGACACGCCGGCCGGGGGCGGGCCCGGGATGGTGATGCGGGCCGACGTGATCGCGGCCGCGATCGACGCGGCGGCGACGGCAAACGATCTCCGCCCTCGCCTTCTCATGAGCCCCCGCGGAAAACCTCTCGATCAGGCGAGGGTCCGGGCGCTCGCGGCCGGTCCGGGCGCCGTCGTGGTCTGCGGCCGGTTCGAGGGCGTGGACGAGCGGGTCATCTCGGGCCGCGGTCTCGAGGAGGTCTCGATCGGCGATTACGTCCTTTCCGGCGGCGAGATCGCGGCGCTGGCGCTGCTCGATGCCTGCGTGCGCCTCCTGCCGGGCGTCATGGGCAAGGACGCGTCGGCGACGGAGGAGAGCTTCGAGGCGGACCTCCTCGAATACCCTCACTACACGCGGCCGCGGGACTGGGAGGGCCGGCCGATCCCGCCCGTCCTCCTCGGCGGAAACCACCTCGCGATCGCGCGCTGGCGCCGCGCCTGCGCCGAGCGGCTGACGGCCGAGCGCCGCCCGGATCTGCTCGTCGCGAGGCGAGATTTGCCGCAATAGTCCACTCTCCTGTCGACCCAGCCAGCACACTCGACGCGCTGCCCTCCCCCTTGCGGACCGGGCTCCGCCCGGCGGGAGGGTCGAGCCGGAGCGAAGCGGAGCACCGGGGCGGGGGTCGAGGGCGTGGCCGACCACGCGTTCTCACCACTTGACCCCCACCCTGGTCACGCTTCGCGCGAGCCGACCCTCCAGCCGGGCAGAGCCAGGTCCGTAAAGGGGGGAGGGCACCGCGTCCGACGTGCCGACGCCGGTCGAACACCCAGATCAGGAACCAAAACCCCGCGGTTGACGCGCCCCGTCATCGGGTATCGATGTTGCGTCCTGCCTCTTCGACGCAAACAGATCCAGGATCCGACCCATGCCCGTCATCAACCGCGTCGCCGACCTCGCCGACGAGGTCACGGCCTGGCGACAGGACTTCCACACCCACCCCGAGCTCCTGTTCGAGGTCCACCGGACGGCCGGCATCGTGGCCGACAAGCTCAGGGCCTTCGGGTGCGACGAGGTCGTGACGGGCCTCGGCCGGACGGGCGTCGTCGGCGTGATCCGGGGCCGGCGCGGCTCCGGCGACCGGGTCGTCGGTCTCAGGGCCGATATGGACGCGCTGCCGATCGTGGAAGCCACGGACGCGCCGTATGCGTCGCAGACCCCGGGCCTCATGCATGCCTGCGGGCATGACGGCCACACGGCGATGCTGCTCGGGGCCGCGAAGTACCTCGCCGAGACCCGCAACTTCGACGGCACGGCGGTCGTGATCTTCCAGCCGGCCGAGGAGGGCGGCGGCGGCGGCGACGAGATGGTGCGGGACGGCCTGATGGAGCGCTTCGGCATCCACGAGGTCTACGGGATGCACAACTGGCCCGGCATGCCGGTCGGGCAGTTCGCGATCAGGACCGGCCCGATCATGGCGGCCGCGGACCGGTTCACGATCGAGGTCGAGGGCAAGGGCGGGCACGCGGCCCATCCCGACAAGTGCACGGACACGCTGCTGGTCGCGTCCCATATCGTGGTCGCCCTGCAGTCGATCGTCGCCCGGAACACCGACCCGCTCGACTCGGCCGTCGTGTCCGTGTGCTCCTTCAAGGCGGGCGAGACCTACAACGTCATCCCGCAGACCGCGACGCTGCTCGGCACGGTCCGGACCCTGAAGCCCGAGACCAGGGACATGATCGAGGCCCGGATCCTGAAGGTCGTGGCCGCGACCGCGGAGGCCTTCGGGGCGACCGCGACCGTGGATTACAGGCGCGGCTACCCCGTCACCGTGAACCACCCCGAGCAGACGGCCTTCATGACCGAGGTGGCCCGGTCCGTCGGCGGCGGCGTCGCGACCGACATCCTGCCCCAGATGGGGGCCGAAGACTTCTCCTACATGCTGGAGAAGCGGCCCGGCGCCTACATCTTCATCGGCAACGGCGACACCGCGCTCTGCCACCATCCAGCCTACGATTTCGACGACGCCGCGATCCCGTACGGGGTGTCGCTCTGGGCGAAGATCGTGGAGGACCGCCTGCCGGCCGCCTGAATCCGGGCCGACCGGGAGGCTGCATCCGATCGCCGTCCTGCGTGCTAAAGACAGCGAGCGGGGCCGGATACGATTGAGGAATGAACGCGTTCGACTACGAGGCGGCGCTGGCCGGCTGCGCGCGTCGCGAGCCGGACGCGCTCCGGTCCCTCTATGAGCGGGAGGCCGGATTCCTGCTCGCGGTCGCGCTCCGGATCGTCCGGCGCCGGGAGACGGCGAGCGACGTCCTGCACGATGCCTTCCTGGACATCTGGCAACGGGCCGCGACCTTCGACGCGGCCCGGGGCGCCGCCCGGGCCTGGATCGTGAGCGTGGTCCGGCACCGGGCCCTGAAGGCGATCCGCCACCTCGCCCGCGAGACCGCGCTCGACACCGAGGCGGGCGACGCCGTGGCGGACGACGCCCCCGACGCCTTCGCGGTGCTGGCGCAGGCCCAGGACGGGGCGGCCCTGCACCGGTGCCTCGGACGGCTCGAGCCCGACCGGCGTCGCGTCGTTCTTCTCGCCTACGTGGACGGGCTGTCCCAATCCCAGATCGCCGATCGGCTCGGCACCCCGCTCGGCACCGTGAAGGCCTGGGTGCGGCGCAGCCTCGTCTCGCTGCGGGAGTGCCTCGCATGATCCCGACCGACCCCGCAGAGCGCGACGTCCTGGCCGGCGAATACGTGCTGGGCCAGCTCGACCCCGACGCCGCCCGCGAGGTGGAGGGACGGCTCGCCTCCGACCCGGATCTCGAGCGTCGCGTCCTCGCCTGGGAGGCGCGCCTCCTGCCGGCCGCGGCTGCGGTGGCCCGGCCGATCGCACCCGATCCGGCTCTCTGGGCCCGGATTGAGACCGGCCTCGTGAGCGGCGCCGGCCGGGTCCTGCCGTTACGGCCGGGCGCTCGCGCCAGGGTCCAGGCGGCCCGGATCTGGCGAAGCGCGCCCGTCTGGCGCCTCGCGACCGCGCTCGCGACGGCGGCCGCCGTCCTGCTCGCGGTGGTTCCGCTGCGGGAGCGGGCGGGACCCGAGCCAGCGGTGCGGTTCTTCGCGCTCCTGCAGTCCAGGGATGCGGGCGGCCAGGAGACGGGACCGGGCTGGCTCATCCAGGTCTCGGAGGACGGGATGGTCCGGTCGATCCCGCTCGGCCTGACCGAGCCCGGCGAGGGGCGCGCGCTCCAGCTCTGGACGCTCTGGGACCCCGCACGAGGACCCGTCTCGCTCGGTGTCCTGCCGCCCGGCGGCACCGCCCGGCTCCCGCGCGAGAGCCTGCCGGTGATCGGCGGGGGGCAGCTCTTCGAGATCACGCTCGAGCCGCGGGCCGGCTCGCCGACCGGGCGGCCGACCGGCCGCATCCTGTTCATCGGCCGGGCCGCGCCTGCCGCATCGCAGAACCTCTGACGTTTCGGCCATTGCCGCAGAGCGGGCTTAACCCTGCTCCGGCCAGGATCGCCGGCGCCGAAACCGCGGAGCCGCCGCTGTCGTAGCTGCGTCAACCCATGAATGCGGAGCCAGCGCGTGCCATCCAGCCGAGCGGACGACCTGTTGAGCCTCGACGAACCCGCCTTCCTGTCGGCCTGGGAGCGGATCGTCGGCGAGCCGCCCGCGGTCATGCTCGAGCGGGCCGAGATGGTCGCGATCCTGCTCGACCTCATGGCGGCCGAGAAGCCGGGCCTTCCCGTGCGGCCCGCTGCATCCGATCCCGCCTGTCGCGGCTAGACATCCCGACGCCCGATGGCGGCGTCGATGGGAGACATCCATGCGAAGCAGCATCCTAGCCTTCACGGTCCTGGCCGGCACGGCGCTCGCGGGCGGAGCGGCCCGGGCCGAGCTGGTCGCGGCGCTGGTCGGCGACGACACGCTCGTGCACGTCGACACCGACGCGAAGAAGACGACGAAGACCGTCAAGGTGACCGGCATCTCGGGCCGCATCCTCGGCATCGACGTCCGGCCGTCCGACGGCATGCTCTACGCGGTCGTGTCCGACGGCGCCGTGGTCACGATCGACCCGATGACCGGCAAGGCGACCCCGAAGTCGAAGCTCGACACCATGCTGGGCGCCGGCGTCTCGGCGACGGTCGACTTCAACCCGGTCGCGGACCGGCTGCGGATCATCGGGTCCGACGGCACGAACCTCCGGGCGAACGTCGACGACGGCAAGGTCACGAAGGACGGCCAGCTCAAGTTCGCCGAGACCGACGCGATGAAGGGCAAGACCCCGCGGATCGTGGCCGGCGGCTACACGAACTCGATGAAGGGCGCGAAGGAGACGGCGCTGTTCGACATCGACGCGACCGGCGCGCTCCTGAAGCAGGCGCCGCCGAACGACGGCGTCCTGAACACGGTCGGCATGCTGGGCATGTCGGGCGAGGCGGTCGCCTTCGACATCCTGTCGGGAGAAAATGGCAAAACCTACAGAGGTTGTGATGCTCAGGGGA
>CAXTKM010000042.1:0-11606 GCA_964244795.1 uncultured Enterovirga sp. | reverse complement strand
CGACATCCTGTCGGACGGCAAGGGCGGGAACGCGGCCTTCGCGATGGCGGGCGACACGCTGTACTCGGTCGACCTCGCGACCGGGAAGGGCACGGTCGCGGCCAAGATCGCGGGCGTGACCGGCACGGTCCGGGACATCGCGATCCTGCCGAAGATGTAGCACCTCCCTTACTTCCCTTCTCCCCGCTTGCGGGAGAAGTCGAGCGGCGCGAAGCGCCGGCCGGATGAGAGGCGGGCCCTCCCCGGGGGGCGGGGTGTCTCCGGAGCCCCTCACCCGGTCGCGCTGACGCGCGACTCGACCTCTCCCCGCTGGGCGGGGAGAGGCAACGCTCAGATCCGGCCGAAATCTCCGCCTCGGCCGAGGCCGCCCGCGAAACGGGCCGCGCCCGCCGCGCCCTCCTGGCGGTGCGCGCCGACACCGTTGCGCCACTCCCGCTGGAGCGCGGCCCGGACCGGCAAGCCGTGACCGGCCCGGGCGCTCGCCCGATCGGCCAGCATCGCGGCCTGCGGGAAGCGCGCGATCTCGGCCGCCATGGCCTCCGCGGCAGACCTCGCCTCTCCGGTCGGCACGACCCGCTCGCAGAGCCCGATCCGGAGCGCCTCCTCGGCCGGGACCTTGCGGCCGGTGAGGATGATCTCGAGCGCCCGGCCTTCGCCGACGAGCCGGGGAAGCCGGACCGTGCCGCCGTCGATCAGCGGCACCCCCCAGCGCCGGCAATAGACGCCCATGTAGGCGGTCTCCGCCATGATCCGGACGTCGCACCAGAGGGCGAGCTCCATCCCGCCCGCGACAGCCGGTCCCTCGATCGCGGCGACGACCGGCTTCGAGAGCTGGAGACGCGAGGGACCCATCGGGGCACGGGGCAACGGCCCGCCGGCGTCGGGCTCGAAATCGAGGCCCGTCGCGATCGTCTCCTCGAACAGCGCGGTGTCCGCGAGGGTGGCGGCGTATTTCAGGTCCCAGCCCGAGCAGAACGCGCCGCCCGCGCCGTAGAAGACCGCGACGCGGGCCTCCGGGTCGGCATCGAAGGCGAGAAACGCCCCGTGCAGCGCCTCCGAGGTCTCGGGGTCGCAGGCGTTCCGGGCCTCAGGCCTGTCGTTGATCACGGTCGTGACCGGACCGGCCTTCTCGATGCGAACGGTCATGCGTCTTCCTCTCAGGTTGAAGACCTTCGTAGGCACCCAGCCCGTCATTCCGGGGCGGCGAAGCCGAGCCCGGAACCCATAAACGCTGACGCTGGAAATCGAGAGGCCAGCGGCGTCCATGGCTGCAACCGTCGACGTTTATGGGTTCCGGGCTCTCGCTTCGCGAGCCCCGGAATGACAGCGATGCCCTCGTGCAGAGGTCTCGAAAGTGAGGAGCTGAGTGGCAACAAGAGACGTGTCGGTCGTGCTCTCAAGCTCGCGCGATACGGCTCGAGGCCGCCCCCTATCCGAACCCGTAGAGCCGGGCCGGATTGTCGACCAGGATCCTCTTGCGGGTCGCGGCGTCGGGAACCCATTCGCCGAGGAGGTTCAGCACACGGCCGTCGTCGACGTTCATCTCGGGCGCGAGGTCGGTCGGCTTGCGGGTCGGGATCGGGTAGCTGTCCGGATGCGGCCAGTCGCTCCCCCAGACGATCCTGTCGGGATTGGCCGCGACCAGCATTTTGGCGAAGGGCGTGACGGTCGGGTAATCCGGCGCCCCGTCCAGCGAGGCCCGGTAGGCGCCAGAGATCTTCACGTAGGCCTTGCCGGCCTTGACGAGGTCGACGACGGCGTCGAACCCGGTCTGCTCGACGCCGCGCGCGGCCTCCACGCCGGCGAAATGGTCGAACACGACCGGCACCGGGACCTGGCCGAGCTCGCTCTTCAACGCCGCGATCAGGGACAGCCGGGCATAGACCTGCAGGTGCAGGCCCCGGCCCTCGATCCGCTTCACGGCCGCGTCCAGGATCGCCTTCGCGGCGACGGGGTCCGTCACGCCGCCCGTCTCGAGATTGGCCCGGATCCCCCGGATGCCGCCTGCCTGCATCGCGTCGAGCTCGGCCGAGGTCGTGTTCGGCCCGATCACGGCGACGCCGCGCGCCCGGGCCGGCCCGAGCTGCCGGATGCCGTCCAGCGTCGCCGCGTTGTCCGTGCCGTAGACGCTCGGCGTCACGATCACGACCCGGTCGAGCCGGAGCGCCTTCTGCAACGCGAGGAGATCGTCCGCGGTCGCGACCGGAGGCGTGTAGATGCGACCGTTCCAGAAGGGGAACTTGGCCGGATCGGGGAAGACGTGGACGTGGCAGTCGCAGGCGCCCGGCGGCATGTCGAGCTTGAGCGGCGTCCGGACGGTCGAGGCGGCCTGCGCCCGGAGGCCCGGGCCGGAGAGGCCGCCGAAGCCGAATGCGAGCGCGGCCCCGAGTCCTTGTCGACGTGACAGCATGGTCGTCCTCCCGATGGCGTCTTTTTGTGCGGGCAGACTGATCCCGATCGGACGCGCCGGCAAGGACGATCTCGGCCGGACGCGGCGCGCGCGGGCTACGCTCCCGTCGGCACGGCCCGTCGCGCGAGCCGGCCCGCATCGATCCCGGCCGGCAGGTCGCCGAAATGGCCCGCCCAGCCTCCCTCCAGACGGGTCCGCACATAGGCGTCGGCGACCTCGTGCGGGGCGTGCCGGAGAAGAAGGCCGGCCGACATCAGGACCGCGATCCGCTCGACCATCCGACGCGCCTGCCCCTCGCGCCGACGCATGTCCGGCAGCTCGGCCTCGAAGCCCGCGAGCGCCGCGTCGTAGCGCCGATCGACGCCGCACGCGACCCGCAGCTCGTCGAGGAGCGCCGGCACGCAATCCGGAACGCGGTCCATCGAGCGCAGCACGTCGAGGCAGATGACGTTGCCGGTGCCCTCCCAGATGCCGTTCAGCGGCGCTTCGCGATAGAGGCGGGCCATCGGGTGGTCCTCGATGAAGCCGTTGCCGCCGTGGCATTCGAGCGCCTCGACCACGACCGCCGAGACGCGCTTGCAGACCCAGTATTTCGCGATCGGCGCCCCGATGCGGCCGAGCAGGCGCTCGCTCTCGCATCCCTCCTCGCGGTCGAGCGCGGCCACGAACCGAAAGGCGAGCCAGGCCGCGGCCTCCGCCTCCAGCGCGAGGTCGCCCATGACGTTCGCCATGATCGGCTGGTCGATCAGCGATTTCTGGAAGGCGCGCCGATGCGCGACGTGGTGGCCGGCCTGCGACACGGCCTGCCGCATCAGCCCGGCCGACCCGACCGCGAAATCGAGCCGCGTGTAGTGGTTCATCTCGAGCCCGGTCCGGATGCCCCGGCCCGGCTCGCCGATCATGTGGGCGATCGCGCCCCTGAACTCGACCTCGGACGAGGCATTCGACCTGTTGCCGCACTTGTCCTTCAGGCGCTGGATCTGGATGCGGTTGCGCGATCCGTCCGGGAGCCAGCCCACGACGACGAAGCACGACACGCCCTCACGCGTCTGGGCGAGCGTCAGGAACACGTCCGAATGGGGCACGGAGAAGAACCATTTGTGCCCGACGAGCGACCATGTTCCGTCGTCGTTCGGGATCGCCCGGGTCTGGGTCTGGCGCAGGTCCGAGCCGCCCTGCTTCTCGGTCATCGCCATGCCGACGGTCGCGCCGGTCTTGTCGCCCGGCCGGACCTGGCGCCGGTCGTAGCGCTCGGACGCGATGAGATGGCCCCACTCCCGCCATCGGGCCGGATCGCGGCGCAGCACGGGAATGGCCGAGTACGTCATCCCGATCGGGCAGCAGACGCCGTTCTCGCCCTGATTCCAGAGGTAGGAGAGCGCGGCGCGCGCGACCTGCGCGCCGGGCCGCGGGTCGGTCCAGGCGAGCGAGGACGTGCCCTGGCCGATCGCGAGCCCCATCAGCTCGTGCCAGGCCGGGTGGAAGTCGATCCGGTCGACCCGTTGCCCGAGGCGGTCGTGCGTCTTCAGCTCGGGCGTCATGCGGTTCGCCTGCCGGGCGAGCTCCTGCACCTCCGCCGATCCGACCGTCCGGCCCGCCGCGCCGAGCCTGTCTTCGGCCCAGCCCGCCCCGAACGTCCGAACGATCTCCGGCAGGACGGGGTCGCCCGCATAGGCGTCGTAATCGGCGAGAGGCGGAACCTGGTTCAGGACCTCGTGCGTCGCGTAGCCGAACGGATCGAGGGCGGACAGGGCTGCGGGCATCGCGACGGCTCCGGGGCGCGCGAGCAGGAGTGCGCGCCGCGCCGCCGCGACCCGCCTCGGGCCTCCCTGGGCACGTCGTATCCTCCCGATCTCGTCCGGCGATCTGGACAGCGGAGCATCCGGTGTCAATGAAGACCGCAACGGGCACCCGCGACGGCCTCATGCGAGCGCCCGACGAGACCCGACCCGGAGGACGCCATGAACCCGATCCCATTCGCCGCCGCGGCCGCCCTGCTGCTCGGGCTCGCGTCGGCGCCCGTCGCCCAGACCGCGACGGACTTCCCGTCCCGACCGATCACGATGATCGTGGTCTTCGCGCCGGGCGGCCCGACGGACGTCATGGCCCGGATCGCGGCCGACCACATGGGCCGCACGCTCGGCCAGCGGATCGTCATCGAGAACGTCGCCGGCGCCGGCGGCACGACCGGGGGCGGGCGCGGAGCACGCGCCGAGCCGGACGGCTACACGCTGACCGTCGGAAGCCTCGGCAGCCACGGAGCCGCGGCCGCGCTCTACAAGAACATGCCCTACGATTCGCGCGAGCTCGAGCCGGTCGGGCTCATCGCCGGCACGCCGGGCTACGTGGCGGTCCGCAAGGATTTCCCAGCGAAGACGCTGGCGGAGTTCATCGCCTACGCGCGCGCCCACCCCGGCACGGTCACGAGCGGCCATGCGGGCGTGGGCTCGACGCCCCACCTCGCCTGCCTCTACCTCACCCACCTCACCGGCCTGAAGCTCGTCTCGACGCCCTATCGCGGCTCGGGGCCTGCGATGAACGACCTCGTCGGCGGCCAGATCGACCAGGTCTGCGACCTCGCCCCGACCGTCGTGCCGCAGATCCAGGCCGGCACGATCCGGGGCATCGCGATCGCGCAAGCCGGGCGCGCCGCCGTGACGCCGGACGTGCCGACGGCGGCCGAGGGCGGCGTGCCGGACTACGTCTTCACCGGCTGGAACGCGATCTTCGCCCCGAAGGGCACGCCGAAGGCCGTCGTCGACCGGCTGTCCGGCGCCCTGAAGGCGGCGCTGGCCGACGAGACCGTCCGCAAGCGCATCGCCGATCTCGGGTCGATCCCGGCCGCCGAGGACGAGCAATCCCCGGACGCGCTGCGCCGGCTCGTCGCGAGCGACGTCGAGAAATGGGGCCAGGTCGTCCGCGACGCCGGGATCGCGCCGCAATGACGGAGGCTCCCGCCCGCGTCCTCGCGCCCTGCCCGCCGGCCGACCCCGCGCCGCGCCGGCCCGGGATCGCGATTCCGGCCGGCGCCTGCGACTGCCACGTCCACGTCTTCGAGGGCGCTCGCCATCCCTACAGCGAGGCGCGCGGCTACACGCCGCCGGACGCGACGCTCGCGACGCTGCGGGACCTGCATCGCGTGCTCGGGATCGACCGGGCCGTCCTGACCCAGGCCAGCGTTCACGGCACGGACAACCGGGCCGTGCTGGAGGGCGCGGCCTCCTGTCCCGAGCGGCTTCGCGCCGTCGTGTCGGTCGGGCCGGATGCCGACGCGGCGACGCTCCGCCGGATGCATGCCGACGGTGCGCGCGGCTTGCGGGTGAACCTGGTCGATCCCGGCGGCAACCCGTTCTCCGACCTCCGCGACCTTGCCCGGGTCGCCCGGGACGCGGCCTCGCTCAGCTGGCACGTCGAGTTCCTGGTCCATGTCGACGAGGCCGTCGACTTCGCGCCGCTCGCCCGCTCGCTCCCGACCGAGGTCGTCGTCGGGCATCTCGGCTACATGCCGACGGCCCGTGGCCTCGACGACCCGGGCTACCGAGCCCTTCTCGGGCTCGTCGAGGAGGGCCGATGCTGGGTGAAGCTGACCGGCCCCTACCGGATCACGGCCGAGCCCGACCTTCCATACCGCGACGTCGCGCCCTTCGCGCGGCGGCTCGTCGCGCTCCGGCCGGACCGCATCCTGTGGGGGTCGGATTGGCCGCACGTCATGTGCCGGCGTCCGATGCCGAACGATGGCGCGCTCGTCGACCTGCTCGGCGAGTGGGTGCCGGATTCCGAGACCAGGCGGCGCATCCTGGTCGACAACCCGGCCCGCCTCTACGGATTTCCGGGCGACGCGTGACGTCGCGGCGACGGGGCAAGCATCGCGCCCGCATCGTCCAAGTCCAGACGCCCGGCCCCGCCCTCCGGAGAGATCGCGGATCACCTCCGATCGATCTCATATTTGTGCCGCAATAAGAAGGCTTTGGTCCGGACGAGCATGTGAGGCTCTCATGTCGCGTCGAAGGACATCCTCATGCCGATGAAGGCATCCATCCTGGCCGCTCTGGCCATCGGCACCGCCGCCATCTTGATGCCGGCCGGGTTGCAGGCTCCCGGTTCAGGGGCCGCGGTCGCGAAATCCCGCGAGGTCTTCACCCGCAAGCGCGTGAACGGCCGTTGGGTCACCGGACGCTTCTCGAGCGCCGAGCGGCGAACGGGCACGAGCAGGCGGTTCTCCCGCCGCGGCACTGCGCGGCGGGCCGCACCCGATCCCGTCGTCGAGACCGCGCCCGAGCCTCCGGCGCGTCCTTCGATCGCCGCGCGTCCTTCGTTCGCGGCAAGCCCTTCGCTCGCGACACCCCTGTCCCCGGAGCTCGATCGCGTGATCTCGACCGCATCCCTGACACCGGCACCGGCAGGACCGAGCCTGGAGCACATGCGGTCCGGCCTCGAGGCGAAGGCGCGCACCATGGTGACGAGCGCGTCCGAGGTGCCGGTACCGGTCCCGGACGCCCCGACGCCCGCGATGCGGCTCGCCCCGCTCCGGATCACGTTCGACCTCGAGCGCGGCACGAAGACGGTCACCTTCGAGGACGGCGTCGCCGTGTCGGAGCCCTTTGACAAGACCCGCATCCGGGAGCTCGCGAGCCTCGGCCCGAGCGCGCGATAGACGGTCCGCAGCGGCGCCGAGGTGTCGGGGCGGACACGACGAAATCAAGCGGAAATGATGTTGTCGCAGCTATGCCCTCGTGTAGGTTGATCGACGTCGATCCGTCATCGTAGCCAAGCGAAAGACTTGGGCGTCCGGTGCGACGGTAGCGACCTGGGTCGACGGAGCGTACGATGTCCCGCATCACCCCATCCGTCCGGACTTGGGCGCCGCTCCTGACCCTCGCCGGCCTTCTCTGGATCGGGCCCGCGGGCTCGCAAGGCTACCCGCCGGGCGCACCGCCCGGGCCCCCCTCCTCGATGCCGCCTCCGGAGGCCGCGAGCTCCGCGCCGCCACCGCCGCCCGGTCTGCAGCAGAGCGCTCCGAACGCCGCGCTGGCGCAGTTTCGAGAGGTCCTCGACCGGTTCGGGGCCGTCTCGAACCACCCCCGCTACGGCGAGGTCTGGCAGCCCGGCCCGGGCGTGACCCCGCCCGGCTGGTCGCCCTACCCGACCTGCCGCTGGGCCTATGATGCCCAGCAGCAGGCCTGGACCTACAAGGACCCGACGGAATGGGGGGACATCGTCCACCATTACGGCCGCTGGGCCCTCGACGGGCAGATGGGCTGGGTCTGGGTCGCCGACGCGAATTACGGGCCCGGCTGGGTCTTCTGGCGCAACGATCCGCAGGCCGTGAGCTGGGCCGCCCTGAAACCGGAGATCGACGGGGACCAGCCCCCGACCGACGGATGGCAGACGCAGGATTCGCGGAGCTTCAACGTGGGCTGCGGCTCCTCGTCCGCGCCGCCGCCCGTGGCGTTCCGCGGACCCGACCGTGGTCCCGCCTACGGCCCCGGCCCCGCGCCCGTCCCGGTCTACAGCCCCTACCCGGACGGCCCGCCGCCGGTCATCTACGCCGTGCCGGTCGGGAGGCCGCTGCCGCCGCCCATCATCTTCGTTCCGGGCGGGCATTGCCGGCGCTTCCCGGGCGACCCGCGGTGCGGCGGCCCGGGCGGGCGACCGCCGGGCGGTCAGGGCGGCACCGGCCTCGATTGCCGCCTGCCGATCTTCGCCGGCCGGCCGGAGTGCCGCGGCGGAAGGCCAGGCGGGCCAGGTGGACCGGGCGGCCCAGGTGGACCGGGCGGCGGCCAGACAGGCGGCCTAGATTGCCGAATCCCGACCTTCGCGGCACGGCCGGAGTGCAACGGCGGACGACCCGGTGGACCTGGCAGCCCGGGAGGTCCCGGCGGCCCGGGTGGACAGCCCGGAGGTCCCGGCGGCGGAACCGGAACGTCGTCCGGCCCTCCGGGGCCGACCCGGCCGCCGTTCTGTCGCCAGAACCCCGGTCACCCCGCCTGCCGGCCCGTCGTGGCGGGCGGAGGAGTCGGGAGCGGGCCGCCGCTCTGCCGGCAGCGGCCCAATCACCCGGCCTGCAGGTCCACCAATGCGGGCGGGCTGGGAGGGCGCACGAGGCCCGTCGTGATGGGGAGGCGGTCTCCGGTGTTTCAGACCGGTGGTTTCCGGCGCCCGATCGTCCTCGCCTCGCGGCCGGTCTTAAGGCCGTCGGCCGGTAGCCGGCCCGTCTTCAGGCCTCCCCCGGCAGGCCGCCCGGTCGCGAGCCGACCGTCGGGCGGCGGCCGGCCGAGCCCCGGGCGGCCGAACAGGCGACCGGGCCAGCGATAGGACCTGGACAGGGCGGTCCGCGACCGCCCGAACCCCGCCGGCAAGGCTGTCCTATCCAGGGCTGTCTTATCCAGGGCTGTCCTGTCCGGAGGGGTGCCGATCTCCGCCGGCAGGCTCGGCGGTCACAGGAGCGACGACCGACCTCAGATCGTTTTCCCATCGGCCCGGCGGATCGCGGCGCAGATGTCCGTGTTCAGCTTGTCGAGCTGAGGGCAGGCATTGACGAGGTACCAGTCGCGTATCGCCGGCTGGGAGGGGGCGATCAGCATCGCCACGAGGACGAATCCGCCGACGAGGGCGAGGAGGACGACGACGAGGCGCATGGCGGATCCACTCTGGTCAGCACCCACACAAAGCGGTCGGGGCCGTACCGTTCCAGACGCCTCGGTCCGGACGCTCGGGGGCTACCGCGCCGAGGCTCCGGGCAGCGTGGGTGACGAGAGAGCCCCTTGAGGCAGGTGCGAATCGTCGCGAGCGGGCGCGGGTTGAGGCCGTCGCCCTCGGGCGGCCCGCTCGCTTTGGGGCGACGGCGCCGCCACCGCCTTCGCGGCCGGGGCGTCCTCGCAGCCACCGAACCGCATCGGCCCGAGCAGCACCGTGCCGTCCTCGGCCACGACCCGGATCGCGGCCGGATAGCCGCCGCGCCCCTCGCTCCACCGGATCGGCGACACGCCCTGGCGTTCGACCTGCTGCGGCGCGCCGCCCTGGCGCAGGTTGTCGGGGTCCGGTCCGAAGGCGGTGACGAGACGGCCGTTCACGACGACCTGCAGCACCAGGAGCTCCTCCTGCGACAGAGGTCGGAGCGGGTTCTCGCCCATCGCGAGCGTGCCGCGTCGAACGGCCCAGAGCTTCAGGCCCTTCTCGGACGCGTAGAGCGCGGCCTTGGCACCGCAATCCTCGGCCGCGATCCGTTGCTCGGCCGCGATCCCTTCCTCGGCCGCGGTCCGTTCCTCGGCCGCGGTCCGTTCCTCGGCCGAGAGCGTGCCGACCGACGCGAGAGCGAGGGCGGCGATGAGAGCGCGGCGCAGCATGAGGCGTTGTACCCGACGAAGCGTGGCCGTTCTGCGGCGCGTGGCCGACGTCGCGAGCACCCTCAGCACGGGTTCGCGCTGTCCGGCCCGCCACAACTGAGCGCCCGGAACCGGGCCTTCGCGGCCGCGTAGACGGCCGAGATCCCGGTCGCGTCGAGCCCTGCCTCGACCCATTCGGCGGCCGCGAGGAGGCGGTCCGTCACAGGCCCGGGCGGCCGGTCCCGCAGGCTGCCCACGAGCCCGCCCGGGATCGCGAGCGCGACGAGGAGCAGCGTGCCGTAGAGCGTCGCCGCGACCGCGCGGAACGGCGTCGGGCGGGGATCGGGTCCCGTCATGCCTTGGCCTCAGAACTGGAAGTAGATGAAGGGCGCCACGCCGTCGGGCGCCGAAACGGCCACGCCGTAGAGAACCGCGAAGCCGAGCGCGATCTTGGCCGGGAGGGGTGCCGCGTCGAACCAGCGGCCGAGCCGGCGGGTGGTGTCCGGCGGCACGACCTGCGTCGCGAACCCGATCGCGACCAGAGCTGCGACGAAGCCCGACATCGTCGTCCCGCCCTCGCGAAGGGCCGCGATCCCGGCGACGTACCCGAAGGCCACGTCCAGCGACGAGGCGCGAAAGAAGATCCAGGCCGCGCAGACGATGTGGAAGGTCGCGAACCAGCCGAGCGCCGCCCGCACGGGCGTGGCGGGTGCGTCCCGTCCGCGGCGACCCGCGACCCGGTGCTCGATCACGAGCGCGAGGCCGTGGATCGCGCCCCAGATCATGAAGGTCGCGTTGGCCCCGTGCCAGAGGCCCCCGAGGACCATCGTGACGAGGAGGTTCGCGGCGGTCCTGGCGCTGCCGCCCCGGTTGCCGCCGAGCGGGATGTAGAGGTAGTCGCGGAGCCAGCGCGAGAGGGTCATGTGCCAGCGCCGCCAGAAATCGCGGAGCGATGTCGCCCGGTAGGGCTGGTCGAAGTTCTGCGGGAACCGGTAGCCGAGCAGCGCCGCGACCCCGATCGCGATGTCGGTATAGGCCGAGAAGTCGCAGTAGATCTGGATCGCGTAGGCATAGGCCGCGAGGACGAGATCGAGCGACGAACGGCCGGCCGGGTCGGCGAAGACGCCGTCGACGAAGTTCGTCGCGATGTAGTTCGCGATCACGACCTTCTTGATGAGCCCCCCGAGGATCAGGACCGCGCAGCGGCCGAGGTCGATCGCGCCGGGATCGGACCGCGCCTGCGACTGCGGCAGGAACTCCGAGGCCCTGACGATCGGGCCCGCCACGAGGTGCGGGAAGAAGCTCACGTACAGCAGGACGTCGAGGAGGGAGCGCGTCGCCGGGATGTCGCGGCGATAGACGTCGACGATGTAGGAGATGCCGTGGAAGGTCAGGAAGGAGATCGCGATCGGCAGCGTCACCTCGAGCAGCGAGACGTCGACCCGCAGGCCGAGCCCCGTCAGCGCATTCACGATCTCGATCGCGAAGAAGTTGTAGTACTTGAAGAAGCAGAGCAGCAGGAGGTTGGCCGCGACGCCGGCCGCCACGAGGACCCGGCGCGCGCGCGGTCGGCCGTCCAGCCGGGCGAGCCCGAGCCCGACCAGGAAGTTCCCGGCCGAGGAGCCGAACAGCAGGAAGCAGAAGCGCCAGTCCCAGAACGAGTAGAACAGGTAGCTCGCCGCGACGAGGACGACCTTCTTCGCCGTGTTCCGTTCGTTGAGCGACCATGCGACCGGGAAGATGGCGGCGAAGAAGACCGCGAATTCAACGGTCGGGAACAGCATCGCGTCGGTCGGGGATCTGGGCCAGCAGGGAGCGCAGCACCGGTATCAGTCGGTCGGCGCTCTGCCGATAGCCCGCGATCGTCATGT
>CAXTKM010000041.1:0-20537 GCA_964244795.1 uncultured Enterovirga sp. | reverse complement strand
GGCGTAGACGTCGGACGCCACGATGGAGGCGCCCGAGCACATGTGCCCGACGATCAGCTTGACCGAAGCCGCGACGAACCGGTTCGCGACGGAGACCGCCGTCTTCGGGTCGCAGGCGTCGTCCTGCACGTCGAGCACGAGCTTCTGGCCATTGATGCCGCCGGCGTCGTTCACGTCCTTCGCGGCAGCCGTCACGCCCTGCAGGATCTGGTCGCCGATCGCGGCCGTCGGCCCGGTGCGGGGCAGCGCCACCCCGAAGATCACGTCGGCCCGCGCTGCATGAGGGGTCGCGAGGGCGGCGAGGACGAGGCCCACCAGCAGCTTTCGTGTGGTCATGTCGGTTTCCGCGAAGGCCGGCGAGGCCCACGGTTTTGGGAAGCATTCCGGCCCGTTGTCAAACGGAGCGGCAAGCCGATCGGGCTTGGCTTCTCGCCAAGGTCGGATAGTCTCGCCGGATGAGACCTTCGCGTGCTCCTCCCCTGTCATCCCCGGCCGGAGCGGAGCGGAGGGGAAGGGGATCCAGAGCCTCAGCGAGCCGGCCCTGGATCCCCTTCCCGGCTGCTTCGCAGCCGCCGGCGACGACATCCGTGACGTTTCCACGGGTCTTCTGATGGCGGATGATCTCCCCAGGGCCTCAGAGCTCGGCTTCGACGCGCTGACCGGCGCGCTCTACGAGCAGCTTCGCAAGATCGCGCATCGCGAGCGGGCGAGGGCCGGCCGGCCGCAGACGCTGCAGACGACGGCGCTCATCAACGAGAGCTACCTCAAGCTGCGCGACAACGACGGCTGGACCAGCCGCGAGCACTTCCTCGGCACGGCCGCGACCGCGATGCGGCACGTGCTCGTGGACGCCGCCCGGGCGAGGCTGAGCCAGAAGCGCGGCTCGGGGGTCGGGCCGGCCCCGATCGACGACGTCGCCGACGTCTCGCAGGTCGAGGACCGCGAGACGGTGCGGGTCAGCGAGGCGCTGGAGGCGCTGGAGCGCCTCGACGGCCGGCTCGCCCGCGTGGTCGAGTGCCGGTTCTTCGCGGGCTACAGCGAGGAGGAGACCGGCCGAATCCTCGGCATCAGCGACCGCACGGTCCGGCGCGACTGGCTCCAGGCGAAGGCGTGGCTCTACCGGGAGCTCACGGAGGAGAGCTGAGCGGCGTCGCCCGGCGGATCGAGGCCGTCCAGGATCGCCCCGAGGCTGTCCAGCTCCGCGAGGTGCTGGGCCGAGGACGGGCCGCCTTCGGCCAGGATCGAGCGGCTGACCACGACGTCCTGCCTCGCCGCGGCGAGGTCGCCCGAGAACATGTGCACCTGCGCCCGCACCGAAAGGCCGAACGCCTGATAGAGGTGGCGCGCGCCGAACGCCTCGGCTGCTGCCGCGAGCGCGTGCTCGATCTCGGCCATGGCTTCCGGGACGCGGTCCACCAGCGTCAGGGCGAGCGCGCGGCTCTGGCGCAGGATGATCGTGACCGAGCTGCCGTCGCCCGCGAAGGCGAGCGCGACCGCGAGGGAGTCCTCGATGATCGGAAGCGCCTCCACCTGCCGCTCCTGGACGAGCAGCAGCCGGGCGAGGTTCGTCGAGAGGGCCGCGAGAGCGGTCGACGGCCCGTAGAGCTCGCGCCGCATCGCGATCGCGTCCCGCCACATCTGTTCGGCCTCGGCCACCCTGCCGCGCCGGAAGGCGAGCCCGGCGCGATGGTTCTTGACCCCGATGCTGAGCGCCGAGCGTGTCCGGCCCTGGGCGACCAGCATGCGCCACGTCTCGGACAGCGCGGCGTCGGCCTCGTCGAGCCGGCCGATGTCGAGAAGATGCACCCCGACATTGTGCTGCAGCGTCGCGACCGCCTCGCTGTCCGGCCCGAGGAGCGTGACGGATTCCGACAGCGCCGAGCGGAGAAGCGAGAGCGCTTCGGCCCGCTGTCCCCGTTCCCGGAGAAGTCCGGCCTCGACGCCGGCCGCCTCGGCGCGCTGGCGCGCGAATCGAGGCCGATCGATGGACCAGAAATCCTTCGCGGCGCGCAGCTCCCGCTCGGCCCCGTCGAGCTGACCCCGACGGATCGCGACGGTCGCGAGGCTTTGGCGTGCCTCGGCGAGCCCGGCCTCGTCGCCCGCCTGCCGGGCGAGCGCGGCGCATCGCTCGAGGAGCGGAGCGGCGGCCACGAAATCGTCCATCTCGACGTAGAGCTCGCCGAGGATCCGGAGCAGCATGCGTTGGGAGCCGGACGGCTCGCCCGCGGCCGATTCTCCCGTCTCGTCCGCGAGCCGCGCCGCCGTGCTGTCCAGGACCTGCTTCGCGGTGGCGAAGCCAGGACCGCCGGCCTCGCCCGCCGTCCTCAGCATCAGCATGAGGTATTCGCGGACGGCCGAGGCCCTGGCGCCCGCCTCGCGGGCGACCGCCCGCTCCCGGCCGGTCCGCCCCCTCTGCCAGGCGAAGGCCGCGGCCCCGATCGCGACCGTCGCGGTCGTGACCGTGCCGGCGGCGAGGCGCGCGCGGTTGCGGCGCACGAAGCGGCGTAGGCGATAGCCGAGATCGCCCTCCCGGGCCCGGACCGGCCGGAGCGCGAGATGCCGGCCGATGTCGTCGGAGAGCGCGACGACGCTCTCGTAGCGGTCCCCCGGCTCGTGCCGCATGGCTTTGGCGACGATCGCGTCGAGATCGCCTTCCAGAGCGCGGGGCGAGAGCGCCCGCAGGCCCTGCCCCCGCACGGATCGGCTGGCGCGGGGCGGCTCGTCCTGCAGGAGCCTCGCCGCGCCCGGGAACGCTCCTCCTCCGGTCCAGGGCGGCCGGCCCGTCAGGAGCTCGAACAGGATCGCCCCGAGGGCGTAGACGTCGGTCGCGGTGGTTGCACGCCGGCCCTCGAACTGCTCCGGCGCCGCGTAATCCGGTGTCAGGATCGCCTCGGTCAGGGTCCCGCCGTCGGCGTCGGCGAGGATCCGGGCGATGCCGAAATCGAGCAGCTTCGTCGAGCCGTCCGGTGTCACGAGCACGTTCGCGGGCTTCAGGTCGCGATGGACGACGAGGTTCCTGTGCGCGTAGGCCACCGCCGCGCAGACCTCGCGAACGAGCGCGAGCCGCGCCCCGAGACCGAGCGCGGCTGCGTCGGCATGGGCCGTGATGCTCTCGCCCTCGACGAATTCCATCGCGAGGTAGGGCCGGCCGTCCGGCGCGGTGCCGCCGTCGATCAGCCGGGCGATGCCCGGGTGCTCGAGGCCGGCCAGGATCTGGCGCTCGGTCCGGAAGCGCTCGAACTGCGCGGCCGCCTCCGGCCGGAGCAGCTTCAGGGCCACCGTCTGGTCGAACTGCCCGTCGGCCCTGACGGCCCGGTACACCTCGCCCTGGCCGCCACGTCCGATCAGCCCGACGATCCGGAACGGCCCGACGGGTGCGCCGGGCTGGAGCGAGCTGTACGGCGCCTCGCCCGGACCCGCGTCCGCCGCCACCGTCATCGGGCGTTCGAGGAAGTCGCCCGCCTGTTCGGCCGCGGCGAGAAGCCCGCGGACCTCCCGAGCGAGGCCGTCCGGCAGCGACGCCCGAGCGAGCCGGCGCTCGCGCTCGACGGGTGACCGGTCGATCAGGTCGTCGAAGAGCGCCCGGACGGCGCTCCAGTCGGCGCGGGGCGAGGTCATGGCCGGCGTCCGGTCTCTCGCCCGAGGCCGATCAAGGGACCCTCGGGGTTCCCTCGTGGCGGGTCGCGACCAGAGCGCCCTCGTTCACGGCCCCTCCCCTCCGGACCCATCGCGCCGGGCGGGCATCGTTCAGGGGCCCCGCCATCCCGTCGGACATGAGCTCCTGGCCGAGGTTCCGGTCGACGACGAGCGTCACCGGGCCGGGCCGTTTCGGTCCGGTCCAGATCGCACGATCGCCTTCGCTCTTCGCGAGATCGGCCGCGAGGGCGAGCCCCAGCACGATCTGGGCCGGCGCCTCCTGCTCGAACGTGTAGGGTCCCTCCTTCGTCTTGATGATCTTGGGGTAGGGGCGTCGCCCCGAGACCGGGGCGCTTCCCATCTCGGTCCAGGTCGCGAGCTCCTCGACGAGCGCCGAGAGGCCGAGGCAGGGGCGGCCCGCGCACGTCCGGAGCTTCGCGTCCGGCTCGGAAAGGGTCATCCTGCCGGCGGCGATCAGGGCCGCCGGAGCCTCGGGGCCGCGCTGGAAGACGTAGCGGGCGACCACGTGCGGCCCGATGCCGAAAGACGCGGAGTTCGCGGCCGCCGCCTGGCCGTATTCCTTGATGGCTTCGAGCCGCAGTGCCGGGCCGAGATTGTAGCGCGCCACCTCGATCAGCGTCCGGCCGGCATCGCCCGAGACCTGCAGGAGGAACCGCGTCCGGGACAGCGGCCGCTCCTTGAGCTCCAGCAGCAGCACCGCCGTCTCGATCGGGGTCAGGTCCGCTCCCCTGCGGCCGGGCGCCGCGTCCGGATATCGCGCCTGGAGCGCGCTCGCGAGGCCGGATGCGTCCTGCACCTCGAAGCCGGGCGCCGCGACGAAGCTCCGGGCCGCGTCGTCCAAGGCCGTGTCGACGCGTCTCTCGGCCGGCCTCTCCTGGCCTTCGGCGCCGGCCGCGAGGAGCGGCAGCGCGGCGAGCAGCAGGCCGGCTGCCGTCGTGATCAGGCGAGACGGACGACGGTGGTGCCAAGCGCTCATGATGCGACCTCCCAGGATGATGGTGCGACGACCGATACCGGAAGTCGAATGGTCCGGACCGGCAGGACGAGGCCCGTCACATGCCCCGCGTCAGGAGCCAGCAGACGCCGCCCAGCGGCGCGATGATTCCGAGGATCGAGGGAATGATGAGCTGGACCATGGAGACCTCCCGCCGGGAGCCGCGATCGGCTCTCGAGAGGGAAGACGGGAAGCGCCGGATAAACCGGACATGCGACGACGCGACGATCGTCCAGCATCTGTCCGGTCGTCGGGCTCCGGTAGCCGCGATCCCGGCACGCGGCAGAGTCGGCAATGCTCTTCGGCCAGGTCCTCAGGAAGACGCCATCCGCTCCCGTGCGCAATGCGCTTCGATCGACCGGCGACCGACATCGAGCTCGGAGTCCATCGTCATCGAATACGCGAGCCGCCTCCCCTGCAGGGCGATCTCCCGCGCCAAAGCATCGTTGGACCGACAGAAATCGACGACCTTGAACAGGTCGGTCAGGTCGCTCCGGACAGGTATGTAGTTCTCCCAAGGCTTCAGGAGATGGTAGTACCATTGCCGGAAGCCGTGAGGAGACTCCACCTTGAAGACCAGTCCGCCGGACAGGAGTTTGAACATCAGCCCCGGCCACGAATTCGAATGCCCGTCGATATCGATATGATACCGATATTGGTTCAGGCTCTTCCAAGGAACGAAATCCGACATGATATCGATATTCCGTAATATTTCTCGATCGGAGTCCGATCTATCGACGATGTTCGTCACTCCGACATCGTAGAGTTTGTCATTTCTCGATCGGCACATGCAGACCAATTTGACGCGGGGGAGATCGAGGACCGATCCCTCCTGTCTCCCCGTCGTGGAGCCCCGCCAAAAGACCGTTCCGCTACGGTCCGACCAAGGGATGTTCACGGTCGCGAAATGGTTCTTGATCCCCTCGTAACCGCTGCTCCCGACGAAGATGCTGTCCGGAACGAGCGTGAACTCCGGTCGCGAGTCGCAGAAACTGACGCCTGGATCCAAGCCCGCGTCGTTCAAGTTCAAGGTGAAGCCGAGAGGGGATATGCTTCTCTTCGAGGTGTGGAGAATGAGGGGAAGGATGTGAAGCCATCTTTCGACGATCATTTCGAGAATCGGATCGACCGTCCGATACGAATTGAACGTGAACCTGCAATTTTCCCGGTCGCATCCGACGACGACTGTCATGTCGCTGAAAGGCGCATTCTCCTCCCAGCTCACATCGATTTCAGCCTGGTATTGCTGGCGGACGATTGCCGCGATATCGCGATTCTTCTGTGTCACGAACAGTTTCTGGATGATGTTTGTCGTGTGCATCGATCGGTGTCCAGCACTCGATGGGCAAGCCCGCGAGCGCGCCTGATCGTCGCCCTGGCGACAACTAACCTCGTGCCAGACCCTCCACAAGCGCCCAGCGCGCCTGCAGGGCGGACGAGACAGCAGGAGGCAAGCACATCGCTCGGCTCGCGGTGAAGTCCGGGCAAGCCTCGTCCAGCCCGATCGCGTCGCACGCGGCCCGCTGCTCCGAACGGCATCCGGTACGGTCCTGGCCGGCAAGGTTCCGGGCCAGGACAGGGCTCTCGACGCCCGCAAAGCACGGGGCATTCGCGCCTTCCACTTAGGCAAATCTTAAGCGCGCCTGCCTAGGGTGATGGTTCTGTGGTCAGCGTCTGTGTGTGTGAGCGTAAAATGACCGAACCGATGCGGCCCAGGGCCAAGTATGTCATCGGACCCGATGGCAGTCCCTTGACCATCGCGGACCTGCCGCCCTCGAATACGCGCCGCTGGGTGATCCGGCGCAAGGCCGAGGTGGTGGCGGCCGTGAGAGGCGGCCTCCTCAGCCTCGAGGAGGCCTGCAAGCGCTACACCCTCACGGTTGAAGAGTTCCTGTGCTGGCAGCAATCGATCGACGACCATGGTCTCGCGGGTCTCCGGACGACCCGGATCCAGCACTACCGTCAGTAGGGCCGTCGAGACGGAACGGGAAAGAGAGCCGATCTTAACCCGCTGATAACCACGCACTGGGAAATTCCTGCCTAGCAGGGCGCGGTCGGCGCGCCGCTGCCGCGGTGTGGATGTCCAGGCGTTGAGCGCATTCCTTGCAGGTCTCGCACGGTTCGGTCCGGGGCGGCTCGCCGCCATGGGGGCGGTCACGCTCGCGCTGATCGGCTTCTTCGCCTTCCTGATCGTGCACGTCTCGCAGCCCACGATGGGCGTCCTGTTCAGCGACCTCTCGGCCAGCGACGCCGGCGCGATCCAGAAGGAGCTCGACGCGCGCGGCATCAAGACGGAGACCCGCGACGACGGCGCGACGATCCTGGTCGCGAAGTCCGAGATCGCGAAGGCCAGGATGGAGCTCGCGGCGAAGTCGCTGCCCACCGGCGGCGGCGTCGGCTACGAGATCTTCGACAAGGGCGACGCCTTCTCGTCGACCTCCTTCGTGCAGGGCATCAACCAGCTCCGGGCTCTCGAGGGCGAGCTCGCCCGCACCATCCGGTCCATCGGCCGCGTGCAATCGGCCCGCGTGCACCTCGCCCTTCCCGAACGGCGCCTGTTCGAGCGCGACCGCGAGGCGCCGCGCGCCTCGATCGTGCTGAAGACCCGGGGCGAGCTCGGGCCCGATCAGGTCTCCGCGATCCGCCATCTCGTCGCGTCCGCGGTGCAAGGCCTGCAGCCGGAGCGGATCTCGATCGTCGACGAGCGCGGCCGCCTTCTCGCCGGCGTGGGCTCGGCCGATGCCGGCGCGACGGCCGGAGCCACCGGCGACGACCGCCGCGCCGCGCTCGAGAAGCGCCTCCGGGTGCAGGTGGAGGACATCCTGGCCGGGATCGTCGGGATCGGGCGCTCGCGCGTCCAGGTCGCGGCCGATCTCGACCTCAACCGGGTCGAGAGCCGCTCCGAGACCTTCGATCCCGAGAGCCGCGTCGTCCGGTCCAGCCAGACCCGGGGCGAGAACGCCACCACGACCTCCCCGGACGGCCAGGTCAGCGTCGGCAACGAGCTGCCGGGTGCCCGCGACGCCCCGCAGGCCGGCTCCCCGCGCGACAGCTCGAACAAGACCGAGGAGGTCGTGAACTACGAGATCTCGAAGACGACCCGGACCGAGCTCGCCGAGGCCGGCCGCGTCCGGCGCCTCTCGGTCGCGGTCGTGGTCGACGGCAGCTACACGAAGGGCCCTGCCGGGGGCGAGCCCGTCTACCAGCCGCGCTCGAAGGAGGACCTCGACCGGATCGCGGCCCTCGTCCGCAGCGCGATCGGCTTCGACAAGGCGCGCGGCGACATGGTCGAGGTCGTGAACCTTCCGCTCGCGGAAGCACCCTCGATCCTGCCGCCCGAGCAGGTCTCGCTCCTCGCCTCCCTCCTGTCGTTCACGAAGGAGGACCTGGTCCGCATGGTCGAGCTCGGGGTCATCGCGCTCCTCACCCTGATCGTCCTGATGGTCGTCGTCCGGCCGATGGTCCGCCGGGTGATCGCGCCGGACAGCATCACGGGCGGCTTCCTCGGGCTCGCGCTTCCGTCCCCGGGCGGCGAGGCTGCCGCGCTCGCCGGACCGGCCGGGCTCGCCCAGATCGCGGGCGGACAGCCCGGCGGGGCGCCCGCCCTCGCCGGTACGGGCCAGGGCGACGGATCGGGGGCCGGCATGCTGGGCCTCGCCAAGCCGAGGTCGAACTCGGGCGAGCAGCTCTCGCGGCTGACCGAGATCGCGGGGTCGAGCCCCAAGGAAGCGGCGTCCGTCCTCCGCGACTGGATGAGCGAGAAGTGAGCGCCGTCCGGGACGGCGCCCCCGCCGGGGCCATGACCTGAGATGCAGACCGGCACCGGCAGCGCGCAGCGCTTCTCCTTCGGGGACGACCTCGGCCGACCGGCCGTGGAACGTCGCGCCGAACACAGGCGCGCGAGCGACCAGGAGCGCCTCACGCTCGAGGCGGCCGAGCGCGAGGCCTATGCCCGGGGCGTCGCGGTCGGCCGGCGGGAGGCGGAAGAGGAAACCGACCGCCGGCGTCTCCTCGCCCTCGAGGGTCTCGCGGCCGGGCTGCCCTCCTGCCTCGCGGGGCTCGACCGGCAGGCGGCCACGATCGAGACGGAGGCCCTGTCCTTCTTCGGCGCGCTCGCCCGCAAGCTCGCCGATCGGGCGCTGGCCGAGCAGCCGCTGGCCGAGATCAAGGCCGCCGCGTCCGAGGCCTTCCGGCACCTCCGCGGCGTCCCCCACCTCGTCGCGCGCGTGAACGAGGCGCTGGTCGAGGCGGTCGATCTCACGCTGCGCGTCATGGCGCGCGAGAGCGGGTTCGAGGGACGGATCATCGTGATCGGGTCCGACGAGATCCCGCCCGGCGACGCGAGGCTCGAATGGGCCGACGGCGCCGTCGCGGCCGACCGGCGCGCCCTCGAACAGGCCGTCGCGGCCGTTCTCGATGACGTTCCGCCCAATTCCCTCGCAAGCCAGGCGCCCGGCGCCCCGACAGGCACCCCGACATGAACGCTGATTCCGAGCACGCCGTCCCGAGGGTCGGCGACAGCGACTTCGCCTTCGGGGCGGGCGCCCGCGACGCGTCCGGGAAAGCCTCGTCCGACCTCGAGCAGCTCTACGACGTGCCGGTCACGGTGTCGGCGATTTTGGGCCATGCCCGGCTGCCGGTCGGCGAGTTCCTGAAGATCGGGCCGGGAACGCTGCTCGAGCTCGACCGGCGCGTCGGCGAGACGGTCGACATCCGGGTCAACGACCGGCTGGTCGCGCGCGGCGAGGTCGTCCTCGTGGACGACCGGCTCGGCGTGACCATGACCGAGATCGTCGTCCCGGCTGCCTGATATCCGATAAGGTCACGACCATGCGCCTCCTCATCATCGGCCGGCTCTCCGGCGAGCTCGTCACGGCCTCACGGATGGCCATGAGCCGTGGCGCGGCCGTCACCCAGGCGGACGCCGTCCCGCAAGGACTCGCGGTCCTCAGGACCCGGGGTGCCGACCTCGTGATGGTCGACGTCGCGCTCTCCGTCCGCGAGCTCGTCGACGCGCTCGAACAGGAGCGGATCAGGGTCCCGGTGGTCGCGTGCGGGATGGGAACCGACGCCCGGTCCGCGGTCCAGGCGATCCAGGCGGGCGCGAAGGAGTACATCCCGCTGCCGCCCGATCCGGAGCTGATCGCCGCGATCCTCGAGGCCGTGGCCTCCGACGGCCGCTCCTTCATCTGGCGCGACCCGGCGATGGAGAGCGTCGTGAAGCTCGCCGAGCAGGTCGCCCGCTCCGAGGCGTCGCTGCTGGTCACCGGGGAGAGCGGGACCGGCAAGGAGGTTCTGGCCCGCCACCTGCACCACAAGTCCGGCCGGCGCGAGAAGCCCTTCGTGTCGGTGAACTGCGCCGCGATCCCGGACAACCTCCTCGAATCGGAGCTGTTCGGCCACGAGAAGGGCGCCTTCACGGGCGCGGTCGCACGCCGCATCGGCAAGTTCGAGGAGGCGAGCGGCGGCACGCTCCTCCTCGACGAGATCTCCGAGATGGATGTCCGCCTGCAGGCGAAGCTGCTGCGCGCGCTCCAGGAGCGCGTCATCGACCGGGTCGGCGGATCGCAACCCGTCCGGGTCGACATCCGGGTCATCGCGACCTCGAACCGGAACCTCGCCGACGAGGTCCGCAAGGGAACCTTCCGGGAGGATCTCTACTACCGTCTGAACGTCGTGCACCTCAGGATCCCGCCGCTGCGCGAGCGGCCGGCCGACATCCTCGAGCTCGCGACCTTCTTCGCCCGCCGCTACGCCGACCTGAACGGCCTGCCGGCCCGACCGATCTCGATCGAGGCGAAGCGGCTGATGACGCGCTCGTCCTGGCGCGGGAACGTGCGCGAGCTCGAGAACACGATGCATCGCGCCGTGCTGCTGGCCATGGGCGACACGATCGACGAGGACGCGATCCGGAGCCCGGAGGGCTCGAGCCTCGTCCTCGCGGCCGAGCCCGCGGCCCGGGCGGCCGCGACCGCGGAGGCCGTGACCCGCGGCCTCGTCGGCCGGACCGTCGCGACCGTCGAGCGCGACCTCATCCTCGACACGCTCGACCACTGCATCGGCAACCGGACCCATGCGGCCCGGATCCTCGGCATCTCCATCCGGACGCTCCGCAACAAGCTCGCGGAATACCTCGCGACCGGGATCGAGGTCGCCGAGCCGGGCGGGACCCGCTCGGCGGCATAGCCGTGAACTACCGCCACGCCTTCCATGCCGGCAGCTTCGCCGACGTGATGAAGCACGCGCTCCTGGTCCGCATCCTCGTGCATCTCGGCCGGAAGCCCGCCCCCTTCCGGGTGATCGACACCCATGCCGGGATCGGCCGCTACGACCTCGCCGGACCCGAGGCGGAGCGCACGGAGGAATGGCGCACCGGGATCGGCCGGCTGGACGATCCGTTCGCGCCCGAGGTCGAGGACCTGCTCGGCCCGTTCAGGGCCGTCGTCGCCGCCGTGCGGAGCCGCCACGGGCCGACCGCCTATCCCGGCTCGCCCGCGATCCTGCGCGAGCTCCTACGCCGGGACGACCGGGCGATCCTGATCGAGAAGCACCCGGCCGACGGCGCGCTTCTGAGCGAGCGCTTCAACGCCGTCCGGAATCTCAAGGTCCTGGAGGGGGACGGCTGGGCCGCGCTCGGTGGATTGATACCGCCGCCCGAGCGGCGCGGGCTCGTCCTGATCGACCCGCCCTACGAGGAGCCGGACGAGCTGTCGCGCTCGGTCCCGCGCCTCGTCGCGGCCTCGCGGCGATGGCCGACCGGCACCTTCGCGCTCTGGTATCCGGTGAAGCTCGCGGCCGAGGTCGATGGCTTCGCGAAGGCCCTCGCGGCGGACCTCGCCGCCCCGATGCTGCGCCTCGAGCTCCTCGTCGAGCGTGCGGACGACCCGCGTCGGCTGAACGGCAGCGGGCTCATGGTGATCCATCCGCCCTGGACGCTCGCCGTCGAAGCCGAGATCCTGATGCCGGCCCTCGCCGAGCGGCTCGGCCGCGGCCCGGGCGCCGGTTTCCGGGTGGAGGCGCTCGGACCGACGTGAGGAACTTCGAAGCTTGCCAACGCGCCCGGTGTCATCCGGGAGCGGCGGAGCCGAGCCCGGAACCACAATGCCGACTCCGAAAACGCGTGACGTGCACTGTCTCAAGGGTGCAGCCGTCAAGCGTCGACGGGTTCCGGGCTCTCGCTTCGCGAGCCGGGAATGACATCCTGCCGGAACGCCATCCGAAAAGCCCGGACCGGGCTCAGGATCGCCGGGTCGGCTCGGGAGGACGAGACCCGAACCGCCGCGGCGCCCGGCTCCCGATCGGTCCTAGGCGGCCTTTGCGCGACGACCCTTGGCGGCGGGGGCCGTATCGGTGTCGGCCTCCGGGCGGCGCTGCCGGCCGAGTCCCATCGACTTCGCGAGCTCGGAGCGCTGCTTCGCGTAGTTCGGCGCGACCATCGGGTAGTCCGACGGCAGGCCCCACTTCTCGCGATACCGCTCCGGCGTCAGGCCGCGTCCGCTGAGGTGCCGTTTCAGCGACTTGTACTGCCGGCCGTCCTCGAGGCTGATGAGGTAATCGGGCGAGAGCGACTTCTTGATCGACACGGCCGGCACGAGGCGCTCGCTCTCCGGCGCGGGCTTCGGCCGCCCGAGCGCCGACAGGGAGCCATGCACAGCGGCGATCAGATCGGGCAGATCGCCCTTCTGGATGGAGTTGTGCATCACGAAGGCAGAAACCACTTCGGCGGTCAGCTCGACGAAGTTCGGCTGACCAGCGTTTTCGTTCTCTTCCATAATCCTATGTACTTCCTGCGCCTGTTTGAACGTGCACCGGCATGCAACGCCCGGTCGCGGCCTGTCAAGTCTTTGAAAATGCCAGAGCGCCATTTTCGGCCTGCCGGCAAGCATTCATCCGGCCGGCGCAGCAACGGTCTCGACCGTTCAGGATGGCGTGTAGGGTTTCAATAATCTTAGTCCGGCGGAGCGCCCGATGCGAAAAATGCGACCGCCGAGCAGACCGGGTCCTACAGCCTGCCGGGCGTTCCACCTTCGACGTTTCGGCATCCCCTGCCCCGTAAGGCGGGGCTCTCGCTCGACCGGCGCGATCCGGCCGGAAGAGCGGCCCTGGAATGCTCGGGCGCGGAAGGTTCGCGGCCGAGATGGGTCGCGATCAGCAGATCGGCCTGTCTTCGCCGAATATCTGCGTTGCACGGGCGTTCTACCCGATCGCCGCGCAGTCGAGCGCTGTCCGCTGCTGCCGCGACCCGATTGAGTCGCGTCGCCGCAGCGCCAGAAGGTCGCGGTGTATCATGAGAACGGGTCGCACCGATGCGAGCTCTGCCCAGACGAACGGGCGCGACGACCGGATTCCACCGGAACCCGCGGAGACTCCCGGGACTTCGGAGAGCGAGCCCGACGGGCACCGAGACCCATGAGGACGAGCATGCCCGAGACGCCCTGGTGGAAACGCGGCATTGTCTACCAGATCTATCCGCGCTCCTTTCAGGACTCGAACGGCGACGGCGTGGGCGACCTGTCCGGCATCGTGAGCCGCCTCGGCTACGTGGCCGATCTTGGCGTGGATGCCGTCTGGATCTCGCCGATCTATCCGTCGCCCATGAAGGACTTCGGCTACGACGTGGCCGATTACTGCGGGATCGATCCGCTCTTCGGGACCCTCGCGGATTTCGACGCCCTCGTGGCCCAGGCGCACGGGCTCGGCCTCAAGCTGATCCTCGACTTCGTGCCGAACCACACCTCGGACCAGCATCCCTGGTTCGTCGAGAGCCGGTCGTCGCGCGCGAGCCCGAAACGCGACTGGTACCTGTGGCGCGACGCGAAGCCGGACGGCTCGCCCCCGAACAACTGGGTCTCGAACTTCGGCGGCAGTGCCTGGCAGTGGGACGAGACAACCGGCCAATACTACTACCATGCCTTCCTGACCGAGCAGCCGGACCTGAACTGGCGCAACCGGGAGCTCAGGGACGCGATGCACGACGTCCTGCGGTTCTGGATGGACCGCGGCGTCGACGGGTTCCGGGTCGACGTGATCTGGCATCTGATCAAGGACGCGGCGTTTCGCGACAACCCCCCGAACCCGGCGTACTCGGCCGACCGGCCGGAGATCGACAGCCTGATCCAGGTCCACTCGACGGACCAGCCCGAGGTCCACGAGGTCATCGCCGGGATGCGTCGGGTCGTGGACACGTATCCGGACCGGGTCCTGATCGGCGAGATCTACCTGCCGATCGAGCGCCTCGTCGCCTATTACGGCCGGGACCTGTCCGGCGCGCATCTCCCCTTCAACTTCCAACTGATCCAGACCGCCTGGAACGCGCGCGCCATCGCGACGCTCGTCGACGCGTACGAGGGCGCGCTTCCGGCCGGTGGGTGGCCGAACTGGGTGCTCGGCAACCACGATCAGCCCCGGATCGCCGCCCGGGTGGGCCTCGCCCAGGCCCGAGTCGCCGGGATGCTGCTGCTCGCGCTCCGGGGAACGCCGACGATGTATTACGGCGACGAGATCGGCCTCGCGCGGGTCGAGATCCCGCCCGACCGCGTCCAGGACCCGTGGGAGAAGAACGAGCCTGGCCTCGGCTTCAACCGCGATCCCGAGCGGACCCCGATGCAGTGGGACGCGTCGGACCATGCGGGGTTCAGCGCGCGCGATCCCTGGCTGCCGCTGGCCGAGCACCACGGGGAGTGCAACGTGCAGCACCTCTTGGGCGAGCCCGATTCAATCCTGACATTCTACCGTCGTCTCATCGCGCTAAGACGCGAGCTGAAGGCCCTGTCGATCGGGGATTATCAGCCGATCGAGGAAGCCGGTCCGGTCTTCGCGTTCCGGCGCGTCTTCGCGGGCGACGAGGCGGTGGTCGTCCTGAACTTCGGCGCGGAACCCCGAAGCTTGGAGATCCGTTCTGGACGGCGTGCCGGCCGGGTCGCTCTCTCGACCCTCGACGGCAGGCAGGACGAGCAGGTTGGCCCGACCGTTGCAGTGCGGGGAAACGAAGGCCTGATCGTCGTGATGACGGATCGTTGACGTTTTCATGTTGCGCTGCACATAGACGATCGGATCGCGGGGCTGTTGGCCGGAGTGCTCGGCTCCGTCGACGTCCAGGACGCTTGCAGGTTGTGTCGGATGGTCACCACGGGGAAGGGTCGACGATCGTGAACGCGCCGATGACGGGTTTCGTCCAGATGCCGGCGAGCGTCCCGGCCGACGTCGCATCCGCGATGGCGAGCCTCTCTGGGCAGGCCGGACCCCGTCGCCGCATCCTCTACGTCACGTCCGAGATGTCGGATTTCGTGAAGGCCGGCGGCCTCGGCGACGTGTCGGCGGCCCTGCCCCGCAGCCTTCGGCGGATCTACGACGTCCGTGTCCTGATCCCGGGATACCGTCAGGTCACTGTGGATCATCCCGGGATCGAGGTGGTCGCGAGGCTTGCCGCGGCGCATGGCGTTCCGGCCTGCGATCTCGGCCGGATCGTGTCCGCGGACGGGCTCACGATCTACGTTCTCCTTTGCCCCGACCTCTACGACCGCGAGGGCACGCCCTATGGGGACGCGGCGGGGATCGACTGGACCGACAACGACCTTCGCTTCGCGCGGCTCGGCCTCGCGGCCGCACAGATCGCGGCGGGCGTCGGCGATCTCGGCTGGCGGCCCGATCTGCTCCACCTGAACGACTGGCCCTCCGCGCTCGCGCCGGCCTACCTGAACTGGGCCGGGACGGCTTGCCCAAGCGTGTTGACGATCCACAACCTCGCCTACCAGGGCCTGTTCGGGCGCGAGCGCCTGCCCTCTCTCGGCGTGCCGGACTCCGCCTTCCAGATCGAGGGCGTCGAGTTCCACGGCAAGATGTCGTTCCTGAAGGCCGGGATCGTGTACGCGTCGCACGTCACGACCGTGTCCGAGACCTACGCGCAGGAGATCACCTCGCCGGAATTCGGGTGCGGGCTCGATGGGCTCCTGCGCCGCTGCGCGGAGGAGGGACGCCTCACGGGCATCCTGAACGGAATCGACGAGACCTGGGATCCGCGAACGGACACCTATCTCGAGAACCGGTTCGGCTCGGAAGACCTGAAGGGCAAGCAGTCGAACGCCGAGGATGTGCGTCGCGACTTCGGGCTCGCGGTGTCGCGCGGTCCGCTCTTCGCCGTGGTGTCGCGCCTCGTGCACCAGAAGGGCGTCGACCTGACCATCGAGTCGACCGAGACGATCGTCCGGCAGGGCGGGCAGGTCGTGGTCACGGGGCGCGGCGAGGGCCGGTTCGAGAACGCGCTCGAGCGGCTGGCGGCCCGCTACCCGGGCCAGGTCGGGGTCAGGATCGGGTTCGAGGAGGGCATGGCGCGCCGGATGTTCGCGGGCAGCGACTTCCTGCTGATGCCGTCGCGATTCGAACCCTGCGGGCTGTCGCAGATGTACGCGCAGCGGTTCGGATCGCTCCCGATCGCGCGCGAGACCGGCGGTCTCGCAGACACGATCGAGGACGGCGTGACCGGCTTCCTGTTCAAGGACCCGTCGCTCCACGCCATGCTGGGGGCGGTCTACCGAGCCGTCGACGCCTACAAGTCCCGCCGGCGGCTGAACACCATGCGGAGGGCTGCGATGGGCCGGAGCTTCGCCTGGACGCGCTCCGCCGCGGGCTATGCCGGGGTTTACGACCGGGTCGCGGCCGCGACCTCGGTCAGGTGATCGTGGCAGCCCTCAGCCGGTAGCCGACAGGCCGCCCGCCTGCTCGACGAAGCGCGCGACGGCCTCGACCCCGATCCCGGCCCTGACGTTCGCGAACACGTAGGGACGCTGGCCCCGCATGCGCTTCGTGTCGTCCTCCATGATGCCGAGATCGGCGCCGACGAAGGGTGCGAGGTCGATCTTGTTCACGACGAGGAGGTCGGAGCGCGTGATCCCGGGGCCACCCTTGCGCGGGATCTTCTCGCCGCCCGCGACGTCGATGACGTAGATCGTGAGGTCGGCGAGCTCGGGCGAGAAGGTGGCCGCGAGGTTGTCGCCGCCGGATTCGATCAGGACCAGGTCGAGATTCGGGAACCGGCCGCGCATCTCGGCGATCGCCGCGAGGTTGATCGAGGCATCCTCCCGGATCGCCGTATGCGGGCACCCGCCCGTCTCGACCCCGAGGATGCGCTCGAGCGGCAAGGCGTCCGCGACGGCGAGCAGGCGCGCGTCCTCCTTCGTGTAGATGTCGTTCGTGATCGCGCAGATGTCGTAGCGATCACGGAACGTCTTGCAGAGGGCCTCCATCAGGGCCGTCTTGCCGGACCCGACAGGGCCGCCGATGCCGACCCTCAAGGGTCCATTCGTGCTCGTCACGTGGCGCTCCAGCGAAAGATGGCGAGGGACGCGAAGCCGATGCCAAGCGCGAGGCAGAGCGGCGAATAGATTTGCCGATCGAGGCGCGCGAAGGGTTCCGCCGCGTGGCTCCGGTGCCAGGCCGGCGTGTAGCCGGCGAGACCGCGCGCGATGAACACCGCCGTGAGACCGAAGCCGGCCACGGCGACGAGCCGGCCGGGAAGCGGACCCGGCCAACGCAGCAGCAGGCCGACGCCGGCCGCGCCGAAGAGGCAGAGCGCGACGGTCGTCGACAGGCCCTGGCCGGGCATCCGCCTGCGCCAGTCCTGCCCGACGACCATGCGGACGAGCGCGGCCTCGTCGCGCGCGGGCCAGACTCCTCCCGATGCCCAATATCCGTGAAGGCCCGCGATCGCCCCGAGGGCGGCCGCGAGGGCGATCGCGATCAGGCTCATGAGCGAAACAGCCTCGTGTACTGCGTCTCGTGACGGAACGAGCCGAGATCGGCCCGGAAGGTCGGCCCACCGACATCGTCCGGCCCGAGCCGCAGCGTGTCCTCCGCGAGCGCCGCGAGGCGCGGCACGAGACCCGCGAGGACGCGCTGGCCGGCGGTCTGCCCGATCGGGGCGAGCCGGATCGCGACGGACACGAGATTGCCCGCGAAGGCCGTGAGGAACCCCCGTACGGTCTCGGCGACCGGCACGCCATGCGCCGCGGCCGCGAGCCCGAGCGCGACCGGGTAGGCGACCTCGCGCAAGCCCGCCGCGCTCTCGGCGAGCCGAGGATGCGGCCAGGTCGAAAGGACGGCGTCCAGAAAACTCCGGCCCTGCTGGGCCGTCTCGAGCCGGAGCTCGGCCGACGGCGCGAGCGCGAGCGCGAGGTCGTTCACGTCGTCCAGCGCCGCGCGCCCGGTGGCCCGATGGGCCGCGCCGAGCAGGATCGCATCCGTGCGACCCACGCCCTCCGTCAGGATCGTGTCGAGCCACGAGACCAGGGTCCGCTCGTCTCCGACATCGCCGGCCTCCACGGCCCATTCGAGGCCGTGGGAATAGGCATAGGCGCCGACCGGAAAAGCCGGCGACAGCCAGCAGAGAAGCAGCATCTGCCCATGTGCGGCTGCCGTCCCGTCAGCCATGGCGGGCGGGATGCGCGTGATCGTGACCGTCGTGGACGTGGTCGTGCGCATGGGAATGCGCATGCGCCTCGGCATGAGAATGGCCGTTCCCGGCTTCGGCATGCGCGTGCGAATGGCCACAGCTCTCGTCGTGGACATGGTGCCCGTGGCCATGATGCTCGTGGCCATGACCATGCTCGTCGTCATGGTCGTGCCCGTGCCCGCCCTCATAGGCGCCGCGCTCCGGGCGGAACGGCCGCTCGACCGCGCGCGCACTCGCGCCGAGGCCGCGCACCATCTCCAGCAGGACATGGTCGTAGCCGATATAGAGCGCCTCCTCCGCGATCTCCGCCGAGACGTGGCGGTTGCCGATGTGCCAGGCGACCTTCATCAGGCGGAGCGGATTGCCGGTCGTGATCTCGATGAGGCGCTCCGGGGCGGCCCTGACCTGCACGAGACGCCCGTCCTCGAGCTTCACGGCGTCGCCGTCTTCGAGAACCGTCGCCCGATCGAGATCGAGCAGGAAGGCGAGCCCGCCCTCCCCCGTGAGGGCGACCCGGCGCCGGTGCCGGGCCTCGTGGTCGAGCGTGAGCGTGTCGGCGACCCGCTCCGGCTTCACGGCCAGGCGGCGGACGACGGTGGTGGCGCGGATCATGGTAAGGACCTTCGGCGGGGCGACAGGCGGACGGCTAGGACTGATCGTAGAGATCCGGCTGCTTCGGAAGAAAATTCTCATCAAGCGCCTGATCGAGCGTGATGGGGCACACGTCCGGGAAGAGCGTGAAATCGATTCCCGTCTCGCTCGCCGCCGCCAACCGCGCTTCCAGGTATTGCTCCTCGAAGACGAGCGCAGGATATGCTCTCAGACTCGGGCTGTTCTTCAAAATGGAACGGATACGACGCCTCTGCTCGCGAACCGACCCGCTCCAGCTCGGAGATCGGGCACCCGGCTGATATTTCCATTTAAGGAGATGGGTAACCAGTACGACGAGGCGGCTCTCGATCTCTCGCTTGTCGCTTCCGCCCACGCTCTCCACCTCGTCGATCAGGTTCTCGAGGTCCAGATCATCGAACCGGCGCTCGCGCAGGAGACGTGCCTGTTCCTGTGTCCAGGCGAAGAAGTCCGTCTCGTAGAGCGCGTTCGTCCTGGTCGCATCGGCGAGGTCGGCCACGGCTCACTCCTCCCGCACCATCCGGGCCGCCATGATAAAGCGATCCGGCCGCGCCGTCGACGGCACCTGCCCGCAGGAGGCGCCGTCAGGCCGGTCGGGAGCGCCTACTTGATCGCCTTGATGCTCGACTTGATCGCGGCGATGTCGGCCTGGTTCGCCTTCTGCTCCTCTTCGGAGGCCCAGAGCGTCAGCATGATCACGCGGTCGGACCCGGCCTTGATGAACACGAAATCGACCTGGGTCGGCCCGTTCTCGTCCTTCGCCGGATAGCTGACGAGCGAAGCCGGCAGCCCGCCGAGATCGAATTCCCGCTCGGTGGCCTTGCCGGTCGGAACGATCTTGTTCTCCTTCATCCACTCGTCGTTGCTCTTCATCATCTGCGGCAGCCGCTTCGCGTCGGCGAACTCGACCGAGAAGAACACGTCGCCGTCCGGCGACTTGGCGCTGTACCCGTAGGTGATCGTCTCCGTCTTCCAACTGTCCGGGATCGCGAGGGTCGCGACCGGATTGCTGGTCGGCACGGCGAAGGTCTTGGCGAAGGCGGGTGCGACGAGCGCCGCCAGGAACGCGACGACGAGAAGGCTCTTCTTCATGAGGCGGATCCGAGCGTCCGGAGGTGGACGGCCGGTCTGTGTGGCCGCCCCGCCGGCAAAGTCAACGCGGGACAGCCGCCCTGTCTTCCGGCAGATCGGCCCGCGATCGAGATCAGAACAAGAAGTAGCGCTGCGCCATCGGCAGAACGTCGGCCGGCTCGCAGACGAGCAGCTCGCCGTCGGCCCGGACGTCGTAGGTCTCGGGATCGACCTCGATCACCGGCGTCGCGTCGTTGTTGACCATGCTCTTCTTCGAGATGCCGCCGCGCACGTTCTCGACGGCGACCATCGGCTTACCGCAGCCGAGCCGCCGCGCGAGCCCGTCCTCGATCGCGGCCCGGGACACGAAGGTGAGCGCGGTCGATGCGACGGCCCGTCCGTAGGCCCCGAACATCGGCCGGTAATGAACCGGCTGCGGGGTCGGGATGGAGGCGTTCGGGTCGCCCATCGGGGCGGCCGCGATCATCCCGCCCTTGACGATGCAGTCCGGCTTCACGCCGAAGAAAGCCGGCGACCAGACAACGAGATCGGCGAGCTTGCCGACCTCGACGGAGCCGATGTGCTTCGAGACGCCGTGCGCGATCGCCGGGTTGATCGTGTATTTCGCGACGTATCGCCGGGCCCGGAGATTGTCGTTGCCGTCCCGCTCGCCGGGAAGCGCTCCGCGCTGGCGCTTCATCTTGTCGGCCGTCTGCCAGGTCCGGATGATGACCTCGC
>CAXTKM010000040.1:6451-20666 GCA_964244795.1 uncultured Enterovirga sp. | reverse complement strand
CGATGGGGCTGCTTGCCATCCGCAGCCATGTCGACACAAGCGACGAGAGGCTGACTGCCGTCGAGGCGCTGCTCGACGTGAAGAAGACCGTGGCGCCCTATCTCGACCTGCAGCTCGTCGCCTTTCCGCAGGACGGGCTGTATCGCTCGCCGGGCGCGCGGGAGAACACGATCCGCGCGCTCAATCTTGGCGTCGACGTGGTCGGCGGCATCCCGCATTTCGAGCGCAGCATGCAGGAGGGCGCGGCCTCCGTCCGGGCGCTCTGCGAGATCGCGGCGGAGCGCGGCCTCCGGGTCGACCTGCATTGCGACGAGACGGACGACCCGCTCTCCCGCCACGTCGAGACGCTCGCGGCAGAGACGCATCGGCTCGGGCTCGGCGGCCGGGTCGCGGGCTCGCACCTCACCTCCATGCACTCGATGGACAACTATTACGTCTCGAAGCTGCTGCCCCTGATGGCGGAGGCGGGCGTCGCCGCGATCGCGAACCCGCTCATCAACATCCTGATCCAGGGCCGCCACGACACCTACCCGAAGCGGCGCGGCATGACCCGCATCCCGGAGATGCGCCAGCACGGCATCCTGTGCGCCCTCGGGCATGATTGCGTGATGGATCCCTGGTATCCGCTGGGCTCGGGCGACATGCTCGACGTCGCCCACATGGCGGTCCATGTCGGCCAGATGACCGGCCAGGACGCGATGCGGTTCTGCTTCGCGGCCGTGACCGAGAACCCGGCCCTGATCATGGGGCTCGACGGCTACGGGCTAGCGGTCGGCTGCCACGCCGACCTCGTCGTCCTCCAGGCCCGCGACCCGATCGATGCGGTCCGGCTCAAGGCGACCCGCCTCGCCGTGATCCGGCGCGGGCGGGTCGTCGCGGAGACGCCGGCCCGGGTTCCGCGGCTCTCGATCGAGGGCCGCCCGGCGTCGCTCGACCCGACCTGGGCGGGGGCGCCCGCAGCCCGATGAGGCGGTCACGCGAGCGTCACGGCCGGCCGGCATGGTCCGGCGCTTCGCCCTGGAGACGAGAATGCGGTCCGAACTGAAACGCCTCGCGCTCCTCGTCGCGGCGCTGCTGCCAAGCTCCGCTCTCGCCGACCCGAACGCGGCGCAGATCGGGCCACGCCCCTTCTACCTCGTCGACACGATGAAGCCCGGGCCGCTGCAGGACCGCCTGCGGCAATGCGGGACCGACCGCACCTACACGACGCGCAGCTTCTCGATCTCGCACCGCGGCGCGCCGCTCCAGTTTCCGGAGCACACCCGCGAGGGCGTGATGGCCGCGGCCCGGATGGGCGCGGGCGTGATCGAATGCGACGTCGCCTTCACGAAGGACCGACAGCTCGTCTGCCGGCACGCGCAGTGCGACCTGCACACGACGACGGACATCCTATCCCGGCCCGCCCTCGCGGCGAAGTGCACGCAGGGCTTTCAACCGGCAGACCCGGCGACCGGACGCAAGGCCTCGGCGAAATGCTGCACGAGCGATCTGACGCTCGCCGAGTTCAAGTCGCTCAACGGCAAGATGGACGCGGCCGATTCGGCCGCCACGACGGCCGCCGGCTACATGAACGCGACCGCGCGCTGGCGGACCGACCTCTACGCGACGACCGGCACGCTGATGTCGCACCGTGAGTACATCGCGCTGGTCCGCTCCCTCGGTCGAAAATTCACGCCCGAGCTGAAGGCGCCCGAGGTCGCGATGCCGTTCGACGGCGACTACACGCAGGACCGCTACGCCGAACAGATGATCGAGGAGTACCGGGAGGCCGGCATCCCGGCCGAGGACGTGTACCCGCAAAGCTTCCAGCTTCGGGACGTCCGCCACTGGATCGCCCGATATCCGGAGTTCGGCCGGCAAGGCGTCTATCTCGACGGCCGCGACGAGTCCGACAAGGCCTTCGACATCACGAAGCCCGAGACCTGGAAACCCTCGATGCCGGAACTCGCGGAAGCCGGGGTGAAGATCCTGGCCCCGCCGCTCTGGATGCTGGTCACGACCGGCGAGGGCGACGCGATCAGGCCCTCGCCTTATGCGATCGAAGCGAAGAAGGCCGGGCTGCAACTTATCGCCTGGTCGCTGGAGCGCTCCGGCCCGCTGAGAGAGGGCGGCGGCTACTACTACCAGTCGATCAAGCGCGCGACCGACCGGGATGGCGACACCCTGGCCCTCCTCGACGTGCTGTACCGCGACGTCGGGGTCATCGGGGTCTTCTCGGACTGGCCGGCGACCACGACCTTCTACGCGAACTGCGTCGGGGCGCCCTGATCCATCGGCTTGCGGCCAGCGAGACACCGCTGCCTAGCGGCGGATCGCGCCGGGCCCGAGCGGGTTCGTGGTCACGATCGGGGGCGATGCCGGGCGCGACAGCTCGTTGCGGAGCGCATTCGTCTCGAACTGATTCTGCTGCTGGACCGCCCGGTTCTGCTGCTGCGTGTCGATCGACCGGTTGAGCGAATTCACCTGCGACTCGGATCGGCTCGCCGCCGGGTCGTTTTGGGCGAAGGCGGGCACCGCAAGGGCGAGCGCGCCGGCCGCGACGACGGCCATTCTGATGATCTGCACGGGTGTTCTCCCTGTCCCGAAGGTCTGACGATCTGTGGTGAGGCAACCCGCGACCGGCGCCGAGGTTCGAGGGCGCGTCCCTGCGCCACCCGTCCCGCCGCCTCGACGCGTCGGCCGATTTGCTCCAGGAAGAGCCATGAGTCGCGCGCGAGCCGCACCGGCGCCGTCGGCCCCCGACCGCCCCGAAGACCAGCCGGACGTCGCGCGGGCGCTCTCGATCAGCGAGCGCGCCCGCGCCGCCGCGGCGCCGCGCGCCGTCGATTACCTCGGCGGCCTGAACCCGGAACAGCGCCAGGCCGTGGAGGCGACGGAAGGGCCGGTCCTTGTCCTCGCCGGTGCCGGCACCGGCAAGACCCGCGTCCTCACGACCCGGATCGCCCACCTGATCGCGACCGGCAAGGCCTGGCCGTCGGGCATCCTCGCGGTCACCTTCACGAACAAGGCCGCGCGCGAGATGAAGGAGCGGGTCTCCTCGCTCGTCGGCCCGGCCGGGGAGGGCATGCCCTGGCTCGGCACCTTCCACGCGATCGGCACCAAGGTGCTGCGCCGGCATGCCGAGCTCGTCGGCCTGAAATCGGACTTCACGATCCTCGGCACGGACGACCAGCTCCGGCTCCTGAAGCAGGTGATCGCGGCCGAGAACATCGACGAGAAGCGCTGGCCGGCGCGCCAGCTCGCGGGCTTCATCGACGGCTGGAAGAACCGCGGCCTGCAGCCGGCCGAGGTGCCGGCCGGAGAGGCCGCGGCCTTCGCGAACGGGCGCGGCCTCGGGCTCTACGGCGCCTATCAGGACCGGCTGAAGACCCTGAACGCCACCGATTTCGGCGACCTCCTGCTCGAATGCCTGCGGCTCTGGCGCCAGAACCCGGACGTCCTCGGGCAGTACCACGATCGCTTCCGCTACATGCTGGTCGACGAGTATCAGGACACGAACGTCGCGCAGTATCTCTGGCTGCGCCTCCTCGCGCAGGCCCGGAAGAATCTCTGCTGCGTCGGCGACGACGACCAGTCGATCTACGGATGGCGGGGCGCCGAGGTCGACAACATCCTGCGCTTCGAGCACGATTTCCCGGGCGCGACCGTGATCCGGCTGGAGCGCAACTATCGCTCGACCGGCCACATCCTGGCGGCGGCCTCCGGGATCATCGCGAAGAACAAGGAGCGGCTCGGCAAGACGCTCCGGACGGAGGACGTGGAGGGCGAGAAGGTCACGGTGACCGGCGCGTGGGACTCGGAGGAGGAGGCGCGGCTCGTGGGCGAGGAGATCGAGGCGCTTCAGGCCCGCAAGGAACGGCTGTCGGAGGTCGCCGTGCTGGTCCGGATCTCGGCCCAGATGCGCGAGATCGAGGATCGCTTCGTCACGCTGGGCCTGCCCTACCGGGTCATCGGCGGCCCGCGCTTCTACGAGCGATTGGAGATCCGCGATGCCCTCGCCTATCTCCGGGCGACCGCGCAGCCGGCCGACGACCTCGCCTTCGAGCGCATCGTCAACACGCCGAAGCGCGGGCTCGGCGAAGCCGCCGTCCAGTGCATCCACGCCCATGCCCGGCGGGCCAGGGTGCCGCTGATGCAGGCGGCGCGCTACCTCCTCGAGACGGACGAGATGAAGCCCGCGCCCCGGCGCTCGCTTCGCGACCTGATGGCCGCCTTCGAGCGCTGGCGCGGGCTGATGGACCGCACGTCGCACCACGAGCTCGCCCAGACGATCCTGGAGGAGAGCGGCTACACCGACATGTGGCAGAAGGACCGCTCGGCCGACGCGGCCGGGCGGCTCGAGAACCTGAAGGAGCTCGTCCGCTCCATGGAGGAGTTCCCGGACCTGCAGAGCTTCCTCGAGCACATCTCGCTCGTCATGGAGGCGAACGAGGGCGAGGGGCCGGACCGCGTCTCGCTGATGACGCTCCACGCCGCGAAAGGGCTCGAGTTCGAGACCGTGTTCCTGCCCGGCTGGGAGGAGGGCCTGTTCCCGTCGCAGCGCGCCATGGACGAGAACGGCCGCGCCGGGCTCGAGGAGGAGCGCCGCCTCGCCCATGTCGGGCTCACCCGGGCGAAGCGCCGGGCGAAGATCTACTTCGCCTCGAACCGCCGCATCCACGGCATGTGGAACTCGACGATCCCGTCGCGCTTCGTCGACGAGCTGCCGGAGGAGCATGTCGAGGTCACGGAGGCGCCGGCCGCCTTCTCGGGCCGCACCGCGTCGCGGTTCGAGACGATGACGCCCTTCGGATCGAGCTACAGCACGCCCGGCTGGCAGCGCGCCCAGGCCCGCGCGCAAGAGGCCGCCACCGAGGACCCGGACGCCGATTGGCGCGGCCGAGGCGGGTTTTCGGACGGCGGATACAGGGGTGGGTCCGGAGGGGGAGGCGGGTCGTCCTACGGCGGGTCGTCCTACGGAGCCGGATTCGGCACCTCGACGCGCGGCCTGGCCGGCGGCCGCGGCGCGGGCACCCGGCGCACGCCGCAGCTCATCGAGGGCGAGATCCTGGCGAAATCCACCGGAGCCCCGTCCCCCTACGCGGAGGGGGCGCGGGTGCTCCACCTCAAGTTCGGCCCGGGCACGGTGGCCGGCGTCGACGGCAACAAGCTGACGGTGGATTTCGATAAGGCGGGGCGGAAGATGGTGCTGGACAGTTTCGTGGAGGAGGCGACGTAGTCGCTGGGGGCAACGACGCGTTATGCGACATCCTTGCGACCATTCACGCCCAGCAAGTGGTGGTCCGCAACAACCACTCTGATGATCGTCGGTCGCGGTTTCAACCTGGGGCTTTTGGAGAGGGCATGAACGATCCTTACGGGAAATGTCCTTCCCTCGGGGAGCATCTGTTGCCCGACCGACCAACAGCCGTGATATTCGCCGCCGCCTCGAACGAGACGGTTGTGTACTCACCAGGATCGCCGGCTCGCATCACATCTTCCGAAATCCGAAACGGGAGCCATACTCTCGTTGCCGCATCCTAAGAAGGATCTCGGGACGGGTCTCGTCCGGAAAATCTGTAAGCAGGTCGGATGGCGCCAGGACGGATCCGAATGACGCACTATCTAGCGATCGTGGAGGACGAACCGGGCAGAGCGGGGGGGTATGGTTC
Source organism: uncultured Enterovirga sp. (assembly GCA_964244795.1). Lineage (GTDB taxonomy): Bacteria > Pseudomonadota > Alphaproteobacteria > Rhizobiales > Beijerinckiaceae > Enterovirga. The sequence goes on along the minus strand of CAXTKM010000040.1, from coordinate 15,015 downwards.
CCCGACCCTCCGGGCTGCTTCTCAGCCGGAGACACGATTGAGGAGGCGATGGCGAACGCGCGGGAGGCGTTATCGCTCTGGGCGGAGTTGCTCACTGAGAAGGCAGAGCAGATGCCCGCTCCTCGAACCCTTACCGAGATAAAGGACGACCCGGACGCCGCGCGCGATGTCCGAGCGTTCATGATTGCGCTCATCCCCTTCGAGCCGCTTCTGCGGGCAGCAGCCGAATAAGCGTCCGCAAACACCCCGATCGATCGATGCTGGGGCAAGCGCAAGAAGCGGATGCGCGCGCTCGTACGCCAGTCGTGACCTTCACCCCCATCTCTCCCTGCCCGATCGGGAGCACCCGCGGCGCCTAACCCGGGCACTCCGCTCCCGTATCGATCCATGCCTTCACCAGCAGCCCGAACACCTCCTGCGTGCCGGGCACGGGGGCGCGGCCGGCGCCCGGGTTCCAGCCCCAGCCGACGAGGTCGTCGTTCGCCATGTGGTCGTGGATCGCCGCGAGGTCCCGGCCGCCGTTGCGGGCTGGATCCTTGATCTGGCGGCAGATCTCCCCGAGCGACTTGCCCTCCCAGGCCATCTCGAGGGGCGCGAGATGCCATTTCGGGTGGCCCGGCATGCTCCCGACCCGCGTGCCGATGAGGGTGAAGTTCTCCCGGCCGTGACACGCGCTGCACGGCATCGAGGGCGAGCCGATCCCAGCGGCCCCGCCGAAGACGGGCGGCTGGTGCGGCCGGCTGGCAGCGCCTTGCAGCGGGCGTTCCGTCGCCGGATGGCAGTTCATGCAGCGCGGATGCGCGATGACGCGGCCGGCCTCCTCGAAGAGCGCGACGGATCGCGCCTTCGGGTCCGCGATCGACGCGAAGCTCTCCGCTCGGCGAAGGTCGGCCGGCGCCCCCTGCTGGGCGCCGCTGGAAGAGGCCCCGAGGAGGGCGAGGCCGGACAGGGCGGCGGCGGCCGCGACGACGTTGACGATCCGCATGCGGCACCACCTCTCGAACGAGCGATCGACGCTAGGCGGATCGCGGCGGGATGCAAGGCGTGGGCGTGACGCCTCAGCGCGTCCGCGGCCCTGCGAGGGCAGCCTCGATCCTGTCCATCAGCGGGTTCGTCAGGCCGGCCTTGCGGAACTCCGCGAAATCGCCCCGCACGGCCTCCTCCCAGGTCTGGTCCTTCTGGGCCTGCTGGCCGCGTCGGGCGAGATAGATCGCCCGGGCCTCGTCGGGCCGGCCGAGGAACATGAGGGCATGCGCCCGGTTCGTGTGGAGCCAGACGAGGTCCGGCGCGTAGGAGATGGCGAGATCGGACGCCTCGAGCGCGCGGGCGAACTCCCGGGCGATCAGGCTGTGATAGGCGATCACGCCGACCTGCTCGACGTCGCCGACCAGCCCGTCCTGCGTCTCCTCCGACGGCATCCTGGCGAAAAGGTCCTTGCGGATCAGGAGGGCGGCCCGGAACTGACGCAGCGCCTCGTCGAGGCGGCGCCGGTCGATCGCGACCTCGCCGAGATGGCCGAGGCTCTTCGCGAGATGGTGCTGGGCCGTGGGATCGCGTCCCGCCTGGGCGGGCGGTCGCCGCAGCGCCAGGCTTTCCTCGAAGGCGGATTGCGCGCCGTCGAGATCACCGAGCTGACGCCGCACGATGCCGACGTTGTCGAGGATATGCGTCAGGTGCAGCGTCCCGTCGGCGTCCGTCGCGAGCCTCCGGGCGTCGCCGAGGCTGTCCTCGAAGGCCGCGAGCGCGCCGGGCTTGTCGCCGCCCTCGAGCCTGAGCGCGCCGATCGTGTTCAGGGTCACGACGAGAGCGCTCCTCGCCGAAGGCGGTCCTCCGTCCCGGGCCAGCCCGCGCAGGCTGTCGAGGCCGGCCGCGTAGGCCGCGAGCGCCCCGACGCGATCTCCCGTCCTCATCTTCAGCCCGGCGACCTGCTGGGACACGCCGACGAGCTCCTGGCGTGAGCGCCCGTCGGTCTTGCCCCGGTCGAGCGTGACGACGTGGACCAGGCACTCGTCGAGGGCGGCGAGCGCGCCGGCCTCGTCGCCGCCCGCGAGCTTGACGTTGCCGATCTTCGACAGGAGGCCGGCAAGGTCCCGGACGGCCGTGGAGAGGGTGTTCTGCCGGAACAGCTCGCGCCGGATGGCGAGGCTGTCGTCGTAGGCCGCGAGCGCGCCCGGCCGGTCCTGGGCCGCGAGCTTCGCGTCGCCCACCTTGATGAGGGAGAGCGACACGTCGCGCCGGGCCTGCGGGTCGCCGCCCGCGCCGAGGCGCCGGAACAGCGCGAGGCTCTCCTCGTAGATCGAGAGCGCGCCGACCGGCTCGTCGGACGCGAGCTTGATGTCGCCGATCTTGTCGAGCCCGATCCCGAGATCGCGCTGCGCCTCGATGTCGGCCGCATCCTCGGCGCGCTTGCGGCGGATGACGAGCCCTTCCTGGTACAGGGCGAGCGCGCCGTCGCGGTCGCCCGAGCCGATCTTGAGGTCGCCGATGCTGTCGAGGATCAGCGCGAGGTCGCGCTGGGCGGACGCTTCGGCCGTGTTCTTCGCGAGCTCCCGGAACACCCCGAGGCTTTCCTCGTAGGAGGCGAGCGCTCCTGCCGTCTCGCCGGCCTCGACCCGGACGTCGCCCTCGCTCTGGAGGCTCAGCGCGAGGTTGCGCTGCGCCTCGGCGTTGCTCCGGTCGCGGGCGAAGTCGCGCGAGAGGGCGACGCCGTCCGAGATCGCGCCCCGCGCGCCCGGCAGGTCCCCGGTGAGCCGTCTCAGAAGCGCGATGCGGGTGAGGCTGACGGCGAGGTCGCGCTGCGCGCGGGCGTTCGAACGTTCCTGCGCGAGCCCGCGGCGGAGCACGAGGCTCTCCTCGTAGAGGGCGAGGGCGGCGGTCCGGTCGCCGGCCCGCTCCTGGAACTCGCCGAACAGGCCGAGCGTCCAGGCGAGGTCGCGCTGCGAGACGGCGTTCGTCGTGTCCGCGGCGAGGGCGCGGCGCAGCCGGACGCCCTCCTCGAAGGCCCCGACGGCACCGGTCCGGTCGCCGATCGCGGCCCGGATCGAGCCGATGCGGTCGAGCGCATGGGCGACGTCGCCCCGGGCCGTTCGGTTCGTGCCGTCGGCGGCCAGCGTCCGGACGATCGCGAGGCCTTCCTCGTAGGCCGCGAGCGCACCGTCGCGGTCGCCGCCCTGCGACTTCGCGTCACCGAAACGCGACAGGGCCGTCGCGAGCGCATCCTGCGCCTTCGGGCCGGAATCGACCGCGACGAGCGCCCGGCTGATGTCCAGGCTCTCGCCGTAGGCCCCGAGCGCGCCGGGCTGGTCGCCGGCGAGCACCCGCGCGTCGCCGAAGCCGTTCAGGGCGACGGAGAGGCTCCGGCGGAGGCTCGGGTCGAGCGGCCGAGGCTTGAGCAGGTCGCGCCAGATCGCGGTGGAGCGGAGCGCCGAGGTGCTCGCCCGGCCGGTCTGGCCAACCGTGATGAGAGCCTGCGAGGCTGCGCTGAGGCCGGAGGCCTGGCTCGACAGGAGATCGGTGCTGGTCTGGCCCGACGCGATCAGGTCGTCCTGGAGGCTCAAGGCGCGGTCGAAGATCGAGGTCACGAGCGAGGCCGGCATCCCGGCGACGTCGCGGAACTCGCGGGCGAGATCGAAGATCAGGGTGTTCGCGGTCGACGTCGCGGTCGTGAGCGAGCGCTGGGCCGCCGTCCGCTGGTTCTGGGCGTAGAAGCCGAACGAGGCGGCCGCGAGCGCGAGCACGATCGCGGCCGCGAGGCCGATCCGGGTGCGCTGCGTCGTGCGCCGGTCGGCCGACGCGAGGGCCTCGGCGTCGGTCAGTCGGCGCGCCTGCTCGGCCTCGCGCTCCCGGCGTCGCGCCTCCACCTCGGCCCGGACAGCCTCCTCGCGGGCCCGGCAGCGAGCCAGGTAGGCACGGTCGACCGTCCCGAGCTTCGCTGCGATGTCCGGGCGCTCGTCGAGGGCCGCGACCTCGGCCAGGCGCTGGTCCTGATGCGCGAGCCAGGGATCGGCCCGCTCGTTCGCGTCCCAGTCGCGGGCGGCGCGCTGCACGCCTTCCAGCGTCGCGAGCAGCGCGAAATCCTCGGCGAGCCATCCCGACAGCAGGCCCCATTGCCGCAGCAGCGCCTCGTGCGCGGGTTCGATCGTGACGACGCGGCTCTCCCGCCCGGTCGCCGGATCGACCGCGGTCATCGTATCCGTCGACAGGAGCCGCTCCTCGATCAGGCGATCGATCAACGGCAGCGCATCGGCCGGGATGTCCGAGCGCCGGGCGATGTTGCGCCTCGGCGTGCGGGTCTCGGGATCGACGCCCGCGAGCCACGGGATGAGGCCCCGCCGCAGGAGCGCGGCCCGGGCGGCCGGATCGCGCGGGACGCCCGCGTCACCCTCGATCCGGGCGAGGGCGCGGGCGATCGCGGCCTCGATCGCGCCTTTGAGGCCGCCGACCGCGTCGTAATCCGCCGGCCGGAACGCGCCGTTCCGGCCATGCGCGAGATGGAGCTGCTCCAGCGTGAAGGCGAGCAGCGGAAGCGCGTCCGAGCCGCCGCCGCTCTCGATGTCGGCGAGGAGCCTGTCCGTCAGGAGCGGGTCGATCTCGAGCCGGCCACCCGCCTCGACGAGCCGGCGCGCCGGGCCTTCGATGACCTCCTTGAAGGCGTTGCGGGGCATCGGCAGGAGCGGCAAAGCGCTCTGGGCCAGCCCCTCGAGCGGCTTCGCGTGCTCGAGCCCGTCATAGGCGTCCGACCGGATCGCGAAGACGACGATCACGGCGGGATCGTCGTCCGCCGTCAGGTCGCGCACGAGCTCGAGCAGCCGCGCCCCCTCCTCGGCGCCCTCCCCGCGCAGCATCTCTTCGGCCTGGTCGATCGCCAGGACGACGGTGGGGGGTTTCGCGGCTGCGTCGTCCGTGACCCGGCGCGCCAGAGCCTCGGCCACGAGCCCGGCGAGCAGCGGCCGGACCCCCGCGGCGCCGCCCTCGATCGCGGTGCGAAGCCAGGAGCGTGGACGATCCGGCAGCACTTCGGCCAGCGCGCCGAGGAGCCCGCTCTCGCCGGTCATCGCGGCGGCCTCGGGACGGATCGGCGGCAAGGTCAGGAAACGGGTGTCGTCGCGGGAGAGGCGCGGCAGCAGGCCGGCGCGCAGGAACGAGGACTTGCCGGCGCCGGATGCCCCGAGGATCACGAGGAGGCGCGGCGCCGCCGCCTCGGCGAGCCCGCGCAGGCGGTCGACCGCCTCCACGATCGGCGCGTCGCGGCCGAAGAAGATGCCGGCATCGGGCCGATCGAGCGGCTTCAGCCCGCGATAGGGCGCGCGCGCGGGCTCGTCGCGCGGCGGCCAGGCGAAGAACCGCGGATCGAGCCCGGCCCGCTCGAGGCCGCGCCGCAGCCGTCGCAGCCCCTCCTCGGCGAAGCCGATCTCGCGCGTCTCCTGCGTGCCCGGGGGGCGCGACGCGAAGACCCGCATGTCCTGGCCACGGACGAGGTCGACGACCTGCCAGGTTCCCTTCAGCTCGTCGGGCAGATCGGCGATCGCGAGGCCGCGGTCGACGAGGACGGCGAACAATGTCTTGTTCAGCGCGCGGGCGAGCGCGTATTCCTTCCGGCACCAGCCCGAGGCGAGCCACGAGTCCGAGACCAGGAAGACGACCGCCTCGCAGCGGGTCGCCGCGGCATGCAGCGCGCGCTCCCAGCGCTCGCCCGCCGCGATGCCCCGGGCCGGATCGAAATCGAGAAAGACGTCGTCCCAGCCCTCCTGGGCGAGCCAATCGCGAATAGCCGCGACCTCGAAAGCATCCTGGCTCGAATGACTGAGGAAGATCCGGGACATCGGGACCGCCGCGTCTGAGTTGCGCCTCGTCGTGCTCCGCTAACCCGTGAGCCCGGCCGGGAAGAAGGCGGCGTCTTGCAGGAAACGCAGGTCAGCCATGACCCATGTACGTGCCGAAGCACCTGTTCCGGGCCGCCCCGGCGACGAGCGCGCCAGCGTCGCCAGGGGATGGTCGGGGATCGCGAAACGCATTCCGAGGGCGCGCTTCGCATCCGGCGAGGCGGCATCTTCATCTCCCTTCGGCGACCGCCCCGAACAGGGCGCGCACATCGTCCCGGAACGCGATCCGCGATGCGTCGCGGGTGTAGAACATGTGGCCGCCCGGATAGGTCGCGAGCGTCGCCCGGCGCTCGCCGCCATAGGCGGGGATCTGCCGGAGCAGCAGCTCGCTCGCGAAATACGGCGTGACGAGGTCGGTCAGGCCGTGCACGACCAGGACCCGGAGCTTCGGGTCGCGGGCGATCCCGCGGCGAAGCTCCGAGAAGGATTCGGCCGGCCGGCGACCGCGGCCATAGCGCCAGGCCCCGTTCACCGCGCCGTTCAGGAGCTCGTAGCGCGCGTTCGGGACGCGCCAGCCGAGCCGGCGCCAGAGGATGTCGACGGCCGCGCCCGTGAGCGGGGCGGTCAGGGGCGAGAGCCCGGTGTCCTCCGTGTCGGTGGACGCGGCGCTCGGGTCCGGGTCGAAGCCGGAGACGCCCGTGTCGTAGGCCGAGACGACGCGGCCCTCGGGTCGGCCCAGCTCGCGCTGGACGGTCGCGAGGTCGAGCCGGCCGCCCTGGCGTCGGACGAGGCTCGGGTCGAGCCCGGTCAGGGCCGCGACCCGGCCGACGATGCGGTCGACCGCGGCCGCGTCGCCCGGGCCGCGGAGCAGGTCCTGGACGTAGTCGCCGCCGGCGTAGCGCTCCGCCTCGGCCAGCGCCGCGCGGGAGACCGGGCCGGCACGGTCGAGCGCCGCGGCCGCGAGCGACGGGAGCCGGATCGCGAGGTCCATCGGCTTCCACCGCGGCTCTGACAGCCAGCCGAAATCGAGCACGGGCGAGAGCAGGACCATCCCGGTGAGACCGATGCCGGTGTCGGTCGCGAGCTTCTCGGCCAGGAGAGGTCCCCGGAAGCCGCCGTAGCTCTCGCCGACGAAGAGCTTCGGCGAGGTCAGGCGGTCGTTCTCGCGCAGCCAGCGGGCCACGACCGCCGCGAGGGCGGAGATGTCGCCGTCGGAGGAGTAGTAGCGCTCTCGGGTCTCCTCCGTCGAACCGTTCGACCGGCTGTAGCCGGTCCCGACCGGATCGAGGAAGACGAGGTCGGTGAAGTCGAGCCAGGTCTCGGCGTTCGGAACGGTGACCGGCGGACCGGACGGGCTGATCGTCGTGCCGTCCACGGGGAGGCGCCACGGACCCGCGACGAGCAGGTGGAGATAGGCCGAGGAGGCGCCGGGCCCTCCGTTGACCGCGAAGGTGACGGGGCGCGCGGCCGGGTCCGGCGTGTCCAGCCGATAGGCCACGTAGCCGATCTCGGCCGAGACGGCGCCGGCGGGATCGACGAGCGGCAGGCTGCCCGCTGTCGCCCGGAACCGGAGCGTCCGGCCCGGAAGCTCGACCACGTGGGTGGTGGTGACGTCGGCCGGAAGGCGGCGGCCCTCCGGCCGGCCCCGCTCCGGGCCGGCCGGCGCGGGCTGGGCGGTCGCGAGACCGGGTGCCGTGAGCGCGAGCGCGCAAAGGAGCGCGAGGCGAGCGAAGCGGGCAAGGGGACGGGACGATGCGGACATGACGTCAGGATAGGACGACGGCCCGGCCGGCGCGACGCGGCGTTTGCGCCCTGGACGCGACATGAGAGGCCGACCGGCGGCACACCCCGACGAACATCGAGGCCCAGTGTCGCGCGAGACGAGGGGTTGCGGCTTCGCCGTCGGGAGCGGATCCGGCTGCCCGGGCCGGCTTACGCCTTGTTCCGCCAGCGTCCACTCTCGTCCTGCTGCCAGTAGGTCACGGCGTGGCCGCCCTCGCGCAGCCGACGCCAGATGCCGCGCGCCGCCGCGACCGCGTCCTCGTCGCCGCCCTCGATCAGGATCACGACGCGCTCGTAGCCGTCGAGCGTCTCCGGCACCGCGACGCCCTCGGCCAGGAACAGGATCGCGGCCCCGTTCGGGTTCGCGTCACCGACCGTGAGCAGGATCGGCTGCGCCGCCGGCTCTGGCTCGCGGTCCGTCCCGTGCGCGAGGAAGCTCTCCTCGGAGAACGACCAGAGATGGTCGTCGAGCGCGGCCATCCTGTCCTCGCCCCCGACCTTCACGAGCGCGCGCCAGCCGCGCTCCCGAGACCGTCCGAGCAGGACTGGCAGGACCGCCTCCAGCGGCTGGCGCTGGAGGTGGTAGAAGTGGATGTCGGCGCCCGCCACTCAGCGGCTCTCGGCCACCTGCGGGGCCGGGGCCGGATCTTCGACGTACCAGGCGATCCCGTGCGCGGCCGCGATCGGCAGGAACACGAGCAGGATCATCAGCCACAGGACGGCGGCCGTGGAGCCGCCTCCGATCGGACGCGCGCTCACGCGACCCGCAGGGCTGGCCGCCCTGCTCCCGTCTCGAGGCCCACGAACCGGTCGATTTGCGCGGTGAGCCGGTCGACCTTGTCGTGGAGCTCCGAGATGGCGGTCTCGGCCTTCACGTTCACCTCGTAGTCCAGCGCCGCCGCGAGCCTGTCCTTCGCGGCCTGCCGGTTCTGGCTCATCATGATGATCGGCGCCTGGAGG
>CAXTKM010000040.1:0-6441 GCA_964244795.1 uncultured Enterovirga sp. | reverse complement strand
CGCCAGCATCGAGAGGAGAAGGTTCAGGAACACGAACGGATAGGGATCGAACGCGCTGTCCGCCAGGACGACGGCGTTGAAGACCGCCCAGATCCCGAGGAACACCCCGAAGCCGACGATGAAGGCCCAGGAGCCGCCGATCGCCGCGACCCGGTCGGACATCCGCTGGCCCAGCGTCAGCCGATCCTCGAAGACGGCGTTCAGGTCGCGCGTACCGTGCACCCGATGCGCGACGCGAAGGATCAGGCGCCGGTCGCGCTCCGACAGCGGGGACACGCCCGCGTGCAGCAGATGCTGCGCGAGAAAACGGATTTCGGTGTTCATGGCTCACCTCCAGACGACCGGCCGTCGGGCCGGTCCTGGGAAGCCGATCGGAAACGATCAGATGCCCGGGACGACGGCCGACGGCACGGTCAGTCGACTGTGACTGTCGCTTGGCATGGGGTTGACGATTCCGATGGTGGCCGCGCGCGCCGAAGCCGCTTGGCTGTCCGCCACATGGTCTCTCGCGGCAGCTTGGTCAACCCTGTTTCGCGCCGCAGCACGCCGCGCCGCGAGACGAGCCGCTTCGCGACTCTCCCGGCAGGACGCAGGGAGGGGTTGGATTGACAGTCAGCCGTCTCAGGACGGCGACGCCTCGTGGCCGTCCCGGATGAAGCGATCGAGCAGCCGGACGCCCCAGCCGGAGGACCAGCTCTTGTTGATCTCCGTCTGGGCGGCGTTCATCCCGGTCCCGGCGATGTCGAGATGGGCCCAGGGCAGGCCGTCCCGGACATAGCGCAGGAGGAACTGCGCCGCCGTGATCGATCCACCGTGCCGGCCGCCCGTGTTCTTCATGTCGGCGAACTTCGAGTCGATGAGCTTGTCGTAGGCCGGCCCGAGCGGCATCCGCCACACCTTCTCGCCCGATGCGAGGCCGGCCGCCAGGAGCCCGTCCGCGAGGGCGTCGTCGTTCGAGAAGAGGCCCGCATGCTCCTGGCCGAGCGCGACCATGATCGCGCCCGTCAGCGTCGCGAGGTCGATCATGAGGCGCGGCTTGTAACGGTCCTGGACGTACCAGATGACGTCGCCGAGGACGAGGCGGCCCTCAGCGTCCGAGTTCACCATCTCGACGGTCTGGCCGGACAGGGTCGTGATGATGTCGCCGGGCCGCTGCGCCTTGCCGTCCGGCATGTTCTCGGTGAGCCCGATCGCCCCGATGACGTTCACGGGCGCCTTGCGGGCCGCGAGCGCGTGCATCAGGCCGACGACCGTCGCGGCGCCCGCCATGTCGCCCTTCATGTCCTCCATGCCGCCGGACGGCTTGATCGAGATCCCGCCGGAATCGAAGCAGACTCCCTTGCCGATGATCGCGAGCGGAGCCTCGCCGGGCGGGCCGCCGTTCCACTGCATCAGGGCGACGCAGCTATCGTGCGCCGAGCCGTCCCCGACCGCGACCAGCGCCCGCATGCCGATCTGCCGGAGGTCGTCCTCGCCCAGGACCTCGACCTGGACCCCGAGGCTCTCAAGCCGCTGCGCCCGGCGCGCGAACTCGAGCGGATAGAGCACGTTCGGGGGCTCGTGGACGAGGTCGCGGGCGAGGTTCACGCCGCCCGCGAGCGCCGCGCCGGCCGCGTCGGCCCGTTCCGCGGCGGCCGGGTCCTCGAGCGCGAAGGCGAGCCGCGTCGTGCCCTCCTGTTCCGCATCGTCCTTGCGCTTCGTCTTGTAGAGGTCGAACCGATAGGCCCGCAGCCGCGCGCCGAGCGCCATGCCGGCCACCGCCGCGGTCGGGTCGTCGCCGGCCGGAAGCGCGCCGAGCACGGTCGCGTACCGGCTGCCGACCCGGCCCGCGATCGCGCCCCCGAGCGCGGGCCAATCCACCTTCGCGGCCTCCAGGGCCGGCCCGAGCCCGACGACGTGCAGCCGCTCCACCCCGTCGAGGCCGGACGGGGCCGGGACCGTGAGCAGGCTCCCGGCCTTGCCCTTGAAGCGCTCGCTCGCGGCCGCCCGGGAGATCAGGGCGCCGAGGCCCGGCAGGAGACGCTCGACCGCCTCCGCGGGGGCGAGGTCGTCGCGCACGAAGACGACGAGATCGCCCGTCGCCGGAGCGGCCAGGGGCTGGAACGCGATGTCGATGGGGTCCAAGCGGGGCTCCTGCGCGCCGCGCCCGGATCGGGCGGCGCCTCGTTGATCGGCCGCGAGCCTGACAGGAAGCGGGCCGGGGCGCCACCGCCGGCGCCGCGCTGCGTCACCACCTGGCCGCTTTGCGTCACCGCATGGCCGCGGTGCGCCACCGCACGGTGTCGGCGCTGCCGTTGCCCCTGGCCGCGCCACGGCCTCGTTTCAGCCGAACTTCGCCGCGACGGGTGTGGCCGCCGGGTCATTGTTCGGCCCGCGGGGACACGGTAGCGATCCCGGGTTGCCAGGTTCCCGTATGTCCCTCGTCGAACGCTACATCTTCCGGATCGTGGCCGGCGCCTTCATCGGCTGCCTGGCCGCCCTGACGGGCGTGATCTGGCTGACCTCGGCACTGCGCCAGCTCGACGTCATCACGGCCCAGGGACAGACGATCCTGGTCTTCCTCACCGTGACCAGCCTGACGCTGCCGACGCTCGTCGCGGTGATCGCCCCGGTCGCGCTGTTCATCGCCACGATCTACGGCCTGAACCGGCTGAACGGGGATTCGGAGCTGATCGTGATGAGCGCGGCCGGCATGTCGCCGGCCCGGCTGATGCGGCCGTTCCTCGGCTTCGGGGTGGTGGTGGCGGCCGGTGTCGCGGTGCTGACGATCTACCTCATCCCGGCGAGCTTCCAGGAGCTGCGCGACCTCATCAGCCGCATCCGGGCGGATTTCGTCGCGAACATCGCCCAGGAGGGCCAGTTCACGACGCTCGATAACGGCGTGACCTTCCATTACCGCGAGCGCTCGGGCCAGGCGCTTCTCGGCATCTTCATGCAGGACCGGCGCGAGGAGGGCCGGACGGTCGCCTACCTCGCGGAACGCGGCCAGACGATGGAGCAGAACGGCTCGAGCTATCTCGTGCTCGAGAACGGGAGCGTGCACCGGCAGCGCCGCGGCGCGCCGGATTCGTCCATCGTGGCCTTCGGCCGCTACGCGATCGACCTCGCGGCCCTGAACCAGGAGACGGGCGAGCTCGTCTACAAGCCGCGCGAACGCTCGACCGGCGCGCTGTTCCTGCCCGACAAGACCGACGTCTACTATCAGTGGAACCGCGGCCGCTTCCGGGCCGAGCTGCACGACAGGCTGACGGCCTGGATGTTCCCGCTCGCGGTCGTGTTCATCGCCTTCGCGGCGCTCGGGACCGCGAAGACCACCCGGCAGGGACGCGGCACCGCGATCGCGGGCGCGGTCGTGGCCGTGGTCGCGCTCCGGATCGGGCTGTTCGCGGCGTCCAGCGCGGCCGCCCGGAGCTCCGGCGCCGTCTTCTTCATCTACGGGCTGCCGATCGGGGCGATCCTGGCCTCGGTCGCGATCACGGCCGGGGGCGCCCGGGTCTCGGCCGCCACGGCCGCGCTGGGATCCTGGCTCGGCCGCGTCCGGCTGACCTCGCCGCGCTCGCCGCGCCTCCGGGGGGCTTAGCGGCGTGCTGATCGGCTTCACCCTCGGGCGCTACATCTCGGCGCGCTTCATCCGGACGATCGTGCTCGTCTTCGCGACCGTGTTCGGGCTCGTGTTCACGCTCGACTTCGTGGAGCTGCTCCGCCGGGCCGGCGACACGGCCGGGGCGACCCCGGCCCTGATGGCGCAGCTGTCGCTCTACCGGACGCCCTCGATCGCCGAGCAGGTCCTGCCCTTTGCGGTCCTGTTCGGGTCCATGGGGACGCTGCTGCAGCTATCCCGGAAGCTCGAGCTCGTGGTCGCGCGCGCGGCCGGCATCTCGGCCTGGCAGTTCCTGCAGCCGGGACTGGCGGTCGCGGTCCTGCTCGGGATCGTCTCGGTGCTCGCCTACAACCCGCTCTCGGCGGCCCTGAAGCAGCAGGCGACCCTGATCGAGTCGCAGGTCTTCGCCCGCAAGATGAAGGGGTTCGGGGCCGAGCTCTGGATCCGGCAGAAGAGCCTCGACGGACAGGCCGTGATCCGGGCCGAGGGCGCGGTCGCCGACACGAACACGGTGACGGGCGCGACCGTCTTCGTGTTCGACCAGGAGGGCCGCTTCATCGAGCGCGTCGAGGCGCAGGACGGCGTCCTGCGCGACGGCTACTGGGAGTTCCACGGCGCCCGCGTCTCGTCGACGGTCGAGGAGCCGCAGCTCTACGCGAACTACCTGCTCGCCACGAACCTCGACGCGAGCCAGGTCCGACAGACCTTCACGCCGCCGGAATCGGTCTCGATCTGGCGGCTCGGCGAGACGATCGCGCGGGCCGAGAGCGCCGGCCTCGACGCGAGTCGGTACCGGCTCCAATACGACGTGCTCCTCGCCCGCCCGCTCCTGTTCGTCGCGATGGTGTTCCTGGCCGCATCCGTTTCGTTGAGGTTTTTCAGGTTTGGTGGCGTCACCAGGATGGTGCTTGGTGGCGTGAGTGCCGGGTTCGTGCTTTATGTCGTCACGGAGGTCATGCGCGACCTCGGCGGGGCCGGTATCATCGGTTCGGCCGTCGCGGCGTGGCTTCCGGCGGTTGTCGGCAGCTTGCTCGGAACGCTCGCCCTTCTCTATCAAGAGGACGGCTGATGATCCCGGGCAAGACCGGCCGACGGGGAGCATCGATGCGGGTTGCTTGCGTTGCGATCGCGGCATGGGCGGTTGCGCTGACCTTCGTCGGCGCAGCCCTGCCGCCATGCGCGTTCGCGCAGGGCTCGATGAACGACCTCCTGAATCGCCGGGCGGGCGATAGCGGCACGTCGCGCCTCCTCGTCGAAGGGCGCGAGATCGTCTACGACAAGGACAAGAACACCGTCGCGGCCTCCGGCGAGGTCGAGCTGAACTATGGCGGCCGCACCCTGCAGGCCGACCGGGTGGTCTATGACCGCACGACCGGTCGGGTCCTCGCTCAGGGCAACGTCAGGCTGACCGAAGCGAACGGCGCGGTGACGACCGGCGACCGCTTCGAGCTCACGGATGATTTCAAAACAGGGTTTATAGACAGTTTACGCGTGACGCAGTCGACGCGGGATCGGTCCGGCCCGGTCACGACGCGTTTCTCCTCGCCCCGGGCCGAGCGCGTCGGCGGCGAGACGACGACGTTCGATCTGGGCACCTACACGGCCTGCGAACCCTGCCGCGAGAACCCCGAGAAGCCGCCGCTCTGGCAGGTGAAGGCGGCCCGCATCATCCAGAACAACGAAGAGCGCCGCATCTACTACGAGGATGCCGCGATCGAGTTCGCCGGCATCCCGATCGCCTACATCCCCTATTTCTGGACCCCGGACCCGTCGGTGCGGCGCGAATCCGGATTCCTGGCGCCGCGCTACATCCACACGAAGGCGCTGGGCTACGGCGCCGCCATCCCGTACTTCTGGGCGATCGCGCCGGACCGCGACCTCACGCTGCAGCCGACGATCCACTCCCGACAGGGCTTCCTCGCGCAGGCGGAATACCGGCAGCGCTTCCTGACAGGCGCCTTCAACGTCCGGGTGGCCGGCATCGACCAGCAGGACAAGAGCGCCTTCCTGGTCGCGCCCTACGGGGCCGGGAACCGCGACCTCCGCGGCTCGATCGAGACCACCGGCCGGTTCAACATCAACGCGCACTGGCATTACGGCTGGGACGTCGCGATGCTGTCGGACAAGTGGTTCCTGCAGAACTACAAGATCCGCAGCGAGAGCCTGGCAGCCAACTACATCCTGCTGGAATCCACCTCGACGGTGTTCCTGCGCGGCCAGGGCGATCGATCGTTCTTCGACGTGCGGGGCTACTACTTCAAGGGGCTGTCCTACGCGGATTGGCAGAAGCAGCTCCCGCTGGTCGCGCCGGTGCTCGATTACGACAAGCGGGTGAACGGCCCGGACCCGATCGGCGGCGAGGCACGCCTCCAGTTCAACTTCACGAACGTGTCGCGCGACGCGACGCAGTTCACGCCGTCCTCCGTCGCGAACCGGGCTTTCCCTTTCGCGAACTCGCTCACGGGCCTGTCCGTCGGCAACACGCTGATCGGCAGCACGTCGCTCGGCTCGCTCGGCTCCGTGATCGGCAATCCCTACGAGAGCTGCGCCGTGTTCCAACGCGGCGTTTGCCTCGTGCGGGGCCTCGCCGGCGAATTCGCCCGCGCCACTGTGGAGGCCTCCTGGCGCCGGACCTTCATCGACGAGATCGGCCAGACCTGGACACCCTTCACCTATCTCCGGGCGGATGGGTTCTTCAACAACCCGAACACGTCGGGCTTCCAGAACCAGCAGGTCTCGAACTTCATCCGGGGCGATCAGGAGTTCGTCGGCCGGGCCATGCCGGCGGTTGGTGTGGAGTATCGCTACCCCTTCATCGCCGATGCGGGCCGCTACGGAAC
>CAXTKM010000039.1:7497-21180 GCA_964244795.1 uncultured Enterovirga sp. | reverse complement strand
CGCGAGGTCTCGATGATCTTCCAGGAGCCGATGACCTCGCTGAACCCGGTGATGCGGGTCTCGGACCAGATCGTCGAGACCTTCGAGGCGCATCGCTGGCTCGACCGCAAGCGGCGGGCCGAGCGGACGCTCGAGCTGATCCAGGAGGTCGGGCTACCGGACCCCGCCTCCATCGCGCGCGCCTATCCGCACGAGCTCTCCGGCGGCCAGCGCCAGCGCGTGATGATCGCGATGGCGCTCGCCATGGAGCCGAAGCTGATCATCGCGGACGAGCCCACGACCGCCCTCGACGTGACCACGCAGGCCCAGATCCTCCGCCTGCTGGACGCGCTCCGGAAGAAGCACGGCACGGCGGTCCTGTTCATCACCCATGATTTCGGCGTCGTGGCCGAGATCGCGGACCGGGTCGCGGTCCTCCAGCACGGCGTCTGCGTCGAGACCGGGACGGTCCAGGAGGTGCTGCACAACCCCCAGCACGCCTATACGAAGCGCCTGCTCGCGGCCGTCCCCTCGCTCGACCCGCCGCCCCCGAAGGACCTGTCGGGCGCCCCGGCCGCCTTCGTGGTCGGCGGGCTGTCGAAGACCTATCGCGGCCGCGGCTTCTTCCGGAAGGGCCGCGAGGTCGTGGCCGCGGCCGACGTCTCGTTCTCGATCCAGCGCGGCGAGACGCTGGGTCTCGTCGGCGAATCCGGCTCCGGCAAGTCGACCGTCGGGCGCTGCGTGATGCGGCTGATCGAGCCCGATTCCGGCACGATCAAGGTCGGCGACGTCGCGATCGAGGGCCTGACCCAGGGGCAGTTCCGGCCGCTCCGGCGGCGCATCCAGATGGTGTTCCAGGACCCGTTCGCGTCGCTGAACCCGCGCCGCACCGTCGGGCGCATCATCGCCGAGGGCCCGATCGCGCAAGGGGTGCCGAAGGCGGAGGCGCTGGCCGCCGCCCGCACGCTGCTCGACCTCGTCGGGCTCAGGGCCGAGGTCGCGGACCGCTATCCGCACGAGTTCTCCGGCGGTCAGCGCCAGCGCATCGGCATCGCCCGTGCGCTCGCGCTGGAGCCCGAGGTGCTGGTCGCGGACGAGCCGGTCTCGGCGCTCGACGTCTCCGTCCAGGCCCAGATCCTGGCGCTCATGCAGGACCTGCAGAAGCGGCTCGGCCTCGCGATCCTGTTCGTGACGCACGACCTCCGGGTCGCGGCCCAGATGTGCGACCGGATCGCCGTGATGCAGAAGGGCCGGATCGTGGAGCTGCAGCCGACGGCCGCCCTCTTCGCGGATCCCCAGCACGCCTACACGAAGGCGCTGCTCGCGGCCGTGCCGGGCGGCCACGGGATCGGGACGAGGCTCGCGGAAGTGGAGGTCGGCTAAGGGGTCGACACGTCGAACGGCGACCTCTGGAGGGAACGCCTCCGGTGTCATTCCGGGGCGGCGAAGCCGAGCCCGGAACCCATAGACTCCGACAGACCCGTACCGAGGCTGCCGGAGTCACGCCTGACGGCGCCAGCGTTTATGGGTTCCGGGCTCGGCTCCGCCGCCCCGGAATGACACTGGCGCGCGTCCGCCAATCCCTTATAGGGCCAGCCGAGCACCCAGGCGAGGCTTTGGAGGCGGCCCGCCGAGAGCGGCGCCGCAGGCCCGAACCGAGGTCCCGCCCGGTCAGGCCCTGACGAAGATCCAGCGGACGGAGGCGTGGCGGGCGCCGGGGGTCAACGGCAGGTCGACCGTGATCGCGCTCGTGGCCCGGCGGCCCTCGCTCACCGCGAAGAACAGGCTGCGCTCGAGGCGCGGCGCGGCGGCCTCGACGCCGAAATGCCAGCGCTCGTCGCCCGGCAGGTCCAAGAGGATGCCGCCCCCGCCCTCCTCGCGGGCGGCCCTGACAGCGGGGTGGAGGTGGAAGCGCAGGACGCAGGACGCGACCTCGGCCCCTCCGGCCGTGATCGCGAGCGCGTCCTCGCCCTCGAGCTCGCGTCCGTCCGGCGCGAGCCGGAGCCGGCGGGTGTGGATCGCCCCGAACGCGGCCCTGTAGCCGTCGTGGTGGCAGGACAGAAGCTGATCGCCCTCCGTCGAGAGGCCCCGGTCCGAGCCCGCATCGCGCACGCCGTCGAGCAGCACCGGGCCAAGCCGCCCGAGGAGGAACGAGGCGGCCCACCCCTCGCCGCCCGCGAGCGCGATCGGATGGCCGGAGGGCTCGCCCCCGAGGACGAGCGTCGAGTGCGCGTCCGTCAGCCGGGCCGCATCCCACCACCGGTCCCGCCCGGGCGGGGTCCCGGCATTGACGACGATCCGGTTCCGGCCGCTCGACATCTCGAACGAGAGCGCGCCTGCGTGAGCGCTCGCGGATGCGGCGAGGGGCGGGGCCGGCCCGGTCTCGGCGATCACCACCGTCCCGGCCGCCTCGAGCCGCTCGTACCCGGAGGCCGGGGCGCGCGACCCGGGAGCCCGCGCGCCCTTGTCCTGCGCCAGGATCGTCGCGAGATCGCCGATCGGGGTCAGCCCCATGCCGTTGAACAGCGCGAGGTCGCCGTCGCCGAGCCGGAGGAGGTGCAGCATCGGCATCATCCGGTCGACCGCGCGGTCGAGCGCGTCCGGGATCGCGACCGATCGGCTCGTGAACAGGAGCCGGAGCGGCAGGAGATCGAGCAGGAGCGCGATCAGCGTCGCGGGGTTCCGGCCGACATGGCCGCCGTCGGAGAGGATCTGGGCGTCGAGCTCGTGCGCGAGCACCCGGGTGCCGGCCCGGACGCGGCCCTCGAGGCCGCGGCAGCACAACGCGGCGAACAGGAGCCCGATCGCGGCGGCCAGCCTGTCGGTCGGGACCGGGGCATCCCGCATCGACCGGTCGAGCACGGCCGCGTCGCGCCCGAGGCGGCGCAGATAGCGGCGGTAGAAGGCATGCTCGGCCCCGGTGAGGAGCAGCGGGGAATGCGTCAGCAGCGAGGCGACCCGCCGGGCGACCGTCGCGGGAGCGCGCGCGACGCCGCGGTCGAGCGGGCGCTCCCGGGACGCGAGCGCGTCCGCCACGAGCGCGCGGGCGAGATCGCGCGCCTCGCCGGTATCGGCCGCCCGCAGGTGGCGCAGCCAGCCGAACCCGTACAGCTCCTCCGCCCAGGTCCGGCTCGGCGCGGGAGCCGCGAAGGGCGACCGGTTCTGCGAGAGCACGAGCGTGCCGTCCCCGAGGACGAACAGCCCGGCGGCCATCTCGGCCGCGACGGCGGGATCGGCGGTCCGGAGATCCTGCGGCGCGAACAGCAGGCCCTGCGGGACCCGGACGCGGCCCGGCCCGCGCGCGAGCCGACGCAGCCGGGTGAGCATCGCTCGACCAGCCTCGACCAGCGCCGCCCGCGTGACGGGCCAGCCATCGGGCGAACGCGCCACCGGCTCGCAACTCCCCGTCTGGGCGTCCGGGACGGGGCCCGCCCGCGACAACGCCCTCAGTTCTGCCGCACCGGTCTTAACCCATTCTTAAGGCTGCGGATCGCGGCGCTCACGCCGGATCGCGAACAAGGTGAACGGCGTAGAAGCCGTCGAGACCGGGCCTCCACCCGTCCGGTGCGCCGTCGGGCGCCTCGGCCCAGAGATCGGGCACGGTCCGGAGGTCGCCGGCCTCGGTGACGAGGGCCCGGTCGATCCCGTGCCGGCCGGGCTCGAGCGGTCGCCTGCGGAAGCCGGGATGACGGGCGAGGAAGCGCTCCGCCTGGCGCTCGCCCTCCTCCGGCTCGAGCGAGCAGACGCAGTAGCAGAGCTGGCCGCCGGGCCGGACGAGCCCCGCCGCGTGATCGAACAGGCGCTCCTGCAGCGCGACCAGCCCGGCGAGGTCGGCCGGCCCCTTGGTCCAGGCGATGTCCGGATGGCGGCGGATCGTGCCGGTCGCCGTGCAGGGCGCGTCGAGCAGGACCGCGTCGAAGGGCTCCGCCTCGTAGCGGAGGGCGTCGCCGCAGCCGATATCGACCGCGAGCCCGAGCCGCTTCATGTTCTCGACGAGGCGCTCGAGCCGCGGAGCGGAGCGGTCGATCGCGGTGACGTGCGCGCCCGTCGCGGCGAGCTGGGCGGTCTTGCCGCCGGGCGCGGCGCAGAGATCGAGCACCCGGGAGCCGGGCTCCGCCTCGAGGAGGCGCGCCGGCAGCGCGGCCGCCGCGTCCTGCACCCACCAGGCGCCATCGGTGAAGCCCGGCAGCTCGGCGACGCCTCTGCGGTCCGTGATCCGGATGCTGCCCGTCGGGAGCAGGACGCCGCCGAGGCGTTCGGCCCAGAGGGCCGGATCGGTGCGCGGCGTGATGTCGAGGGCCCCCCCTTGCCGGTGCACCGCCGCGATCGCGTCCGTTCGGTCGGAACCGTACCGACCGCGCCAGCGCTCCGCGAGCCAGTCCGGAAGGTCCTGCGCCGGCGGAGATCCGGCCAGGATCGCGTCCCGCTCGCGGGCGAGCCGGCGCAGGATCGCGTTCACGAGCCCGGCGAGGTGGCGCGTGCGCGGACCGGCCTGCGCGAGGCGGACCGAGAGGTCGACGGCCGCATGGTCCGCGACCTCGAGGAACAGGACCTGGGCGGCCCCGGTCGCCAGGATCGACAGGATCGCGGGGTCTTCGGGCAGGCCCTTCTCGAGCCGCATCGCGAGCGCGGCCCGGATGGTCCCGAAGCGCCGGAAGGTCGTGACCGCGATCGCGCGGGCGAGCGAGTCGTCGTCGCAGCGGTTCCGGGCGAGCGCCTCGTCCAGCGTCTGATCCCGCGCGAGCGTGGTCGCGACCACCGCGGCCGCGGCCCGCCGGGCCTGCAGGCCGCGCGGATCGGCCGGCGCGACGCCGCCCCGCTGCCCGGCGCCGGCCTTCACGAGGACGACGGCCCGGCCCGCCGGTCGATCGCCGCGTTGTTCCGGGCCTGCATCTCGGTCTTGACGATGGTCATCGCGCGCTCCACCTCGGGGACATGCCCGATCCGTCTCATGTAGGTCACGACGCCGGACCCGAAGAGGGGTCCCGGCGCCCCGCCCTCTCGCCCGCCGCCAGCCGGGCGCTCGCGGAGGCGGAGGCACGGCGGGCCGAGATCGACGCGCGCGCGGCCGAGATCGCGGCCCGGCCCGAGCATCAGGGCCGCGGCGGCAAGGAGCCCGTCCGCTACCAGGATTGGGAGATCGACGGACGCGCGGTCGACTTCTGACCGGGGAGGAGCCTCGGTGCCGGTCACGCCGGCTTTCGGCCGATCGCGTGGACCAGGATGTAGGACGGAAAACCCTCGTTCCACATGTCGAGGTAGCGCGGCGCGATGATGTTCGTCGGCGGGACGATCAGGCAGCGATCCTCGTAGACGGACTCGATCACCTCGAGCCCGGCATCCTGGAAGATCAGCGCGAGCGCCTCCTTCGAGAAGCGGAAGAAATCCTGCGGGAAGCCGTGCAGCGGGAAGGTCTGGTGGGTGCCGACCATGAAGATCCCGCCGGGCGCGAGCACGCGGGCGACCTCGCGGGCCGCGATCCAGGGCCGCTCCAGGTGCTCGAAGACCGCGAGCGCGAGGAAAGCGTCGAAGCGCCCGGCCCAGGCGGCCGGGAGGGCGTGAAGATCGGCCACGACGTCGACGTCGGGACCGGCCTGGACGTCGGCCATGACGTAATCCTCCCGCCTGACCCACGGGAAGGAGGCGAACTGGTGCGTCGGCCACCCGGGCTTGGATTGCAGCGTCCCGACCTCCAGCACCGAGGCCGGCCGCGTGTCCTTCGCGAGACGGAGGAAGCGGTCCCACGCCCTCTCCCCGGGAGCTTCGGGCGGCTGCTTGCCCCAGCCGTGGCGGAGCCGCTCGACAAGCTTCATCATCGGACCGCGTCTCCCGTCGCGCCGGTGCTGTCGGGGGGGCAGGCCCTGTCGGGCAGGCAGGTTCTATCGGGCAGGCAGGCTCGGGCGAGGTCGAGGAACGCCCGCGCCCGATGCGAGAGAGGCTGCGGATCGGGGCTCGACCAGTCGATCCCGTGCTTCTCGTCCGACGTCGTCTCGCCGAAGGTCTGGTCGGAGCCGTCGGGCGCGAACATCGGGTCGTAGCCGAAGCCGCGCGTGCCCCGCGGCGGCGACACGAGGCGTCCGTGCACCCGGCCCTCGAACAGCTCCTCGTGGCCGTCGGGCCAGGCGAGCACGAGCGCCGAGACGAAATGCGCCCGCCGCCGCTCCGGACCGGTCGCGCCCCGGAGGGCGAGCTCGCGCTCGACCCGGGCCATGGCGGCCGCGAAATCCGCGGGCTTGCCGGCCCAGCGGGCCGAGAAGAGCCCCGGCGCGCCGTCGAGCGCCTCGACCGCGACGCCGGAATCGTCCGCGAGCGCGGGCAGCCCGGCGGCCCGGGCGGCGGCGTGCGCCTTGATGGCCGCGTTCTCGGCATAGGTCGTGCCGGTCTCGTCCGGCTCCGGCAGGGCGAGCTCGCCGGCGGAGACGGCCTCGATCCCGAACGGCGCCAGCAGCTCGCGCATCTCGCGCAGCTTGCCGGCGTTGTGGGTCGCGATCACGACCCGGCCGGCGAGGCGGCGATGCGGGATCACCCGGCGACCGCCGCCTTCTGGAGGGCGACGAGGTCCTGGATCCCGGCCTTCGCGAGCCGCAGGAGGCTCATGAGCTCGTCCTCCGAGAAGGGCTTGCCCTCGGCCGTGCCCTGCACCTCGACGATGCCGCCGGTGCCGGTCATGACGAAGTTCGCGTCGGTCTCGGCGGCGGAATCCTCGGCGTAGTCGAGGTCGAGGACCGGGCGGCCCTCGTGGATCCCGCAGGAGATCGCGGCGACGTGGTCGCGCAGCGGGTCGACCGAGATGATCGAGCGCGCCCGCATCCAGGCGAGGCAATCGTGCAGCGCGACCCAGGCCCCGGTGATCGAGGCCGTCCGGGTGCCGCCATCGGCCTGGATCACGTCGCAATCGACCGTGATCTGGCGCTCGCCCAGGGCCGGCAGGTTCACGACGGCCCGGAGCGAACGCCCGATCAGGCGCTGGATCTCCTGCGTGCGGCCGGACGGCTTGCCGGACGTCACCTCGCGCCGGGTGCGCTCGTGCGTGGCGCGCGGCAGCATGGAATACTCGGCCGTGACCCAGCCCTTGCCGGAGCCGCGCAGCCAAGGCGGCCCGCGCTCCTCGAGCGAGGCCGTGCAGAGCACGCGCGTGTGCCCGAACGCGACGAGGCACGAGCCCTCGGCGTAGCGGGCGACCGCGCGCTCCAGGGTCACGGCCCGCAATTCGTCGGGCCTGCGCTTCGAGGGCCGCATCGGGAACTCCGCATCTCCAAGAGTGGCGGTGTGTAGGGGCCACCTGCCGCAGGGGCAAGCCGCCGCCAGCTCCCGCCGGGCAATCGCTCGAAGGTGAGCGACGACCTCTGCGATTGCCTTCCCCCTTGCGGACCGGGCTATGCCCGGCAGGAAGGTGTCCCCGAGCGAAGCGGAGGGCCGGATGGGGGTCGGGCCGCATCCTCCCCGTTCGGCAGGCGGCACGACCCCCACTCTCAACCTCTCCCCGCAAGGGGGAGAGGAGCGCGTCGGCGTGCTTCATTCCGTCGAGCGATCACCCTGTCCGCCGGATGCCCTCCGGGCCGTTCCGCGGCAAGCCGACGCTTGCGGAGATCGGGCCGGGGCGGCACAGAAGGTCGATGACCTCTGCGGGGGCGGGCCGGGCCCGCATGCGATGAAGGTGTCGCCGGGTCCGACCGGGCCCCAGTTGCGCGCCGTGGCCGAGCTGAACGAGCGCTCCCGCGAGATCTTCCGCCAGATCGTCGAGAGCTATCTCGCGACGGGCGAGCCCGTGGGCTCGAAGAACATCGCGCGCCTGCTGCCTATGTCGCTGTCGCCGGCCTCCATCCGGAGCGTGATGGCGGAGCTGGAGGGGTCCGGGCTGATCTTCGCCCCGCACACGAGCGCGGGCCGGATGCCGACGCATCAGGGCCTCCGGTTCTTCGTCGACGCGCTGCTCGAGCTCGGCGACGTCGCCCAGGACGAGCGCGAGCGGATCGAGGCCCAGATGCGGGCCGCGGCCTCGTCGCGCACCTTCGAGACCGCGCTGGCCGAGGCCTCGGCCATGCTGTCCGGGGTCTCGCGCGGGGCCGGGATCGTGGTGACGACCAAATCCGATGCCCGCCTGAAGCATGTCGAGTTCGTCCGGCTCGATCCCGCCCAGGCGCTGGTGGTCCTCGTCGGCGAGGACGGCTCGGTCGAGAACCGGCTCCTCGCTCTCCCGGCCGGCCTGCCGGCCTCCGCGCTGACGGAGGCGTCGAACTACCTGAACGCTCGCGTCGCCGGCCGAACGCTGGGCGAGCTCCGGGGCGAGGTGGTCCGCCAGCGCAGCCACATGGAGCGCGAGCTCGACGACCTCACGGCGCGGCTCGTCGAGAGCGGGCTCGCGACCAGCGTCGGCCAGCCGGACGCGCGCCAGCTCATCGTCCGGGGCCAGGCGAACCTCCTCGACAACCTTCACGCCGCGGACGACCTCGAGCGCATCCGGCTCCTCTTCGCGGACCTCGAGACCCAGACGGACGTGGTCGACCTCCTGACCCGGGCCGAGGACGGCGAGGGCGTCCGGATCTTCATCGGGGCCGAGAACCGGCTCTTCTCGCTCTCCGGCTCCTCGATGATCGCGGCACCCTTCCGGGACGGCCAGCAGCGCATCGTGGGCGCGGTCGGCGTGATCGGGCCGACACGCCTGAACTACGCCCGCATCGTGCCCATGGTGGATTTCACCGCGCGGGTCGTGTCCCGGATGCTGGAGGGTGGGGGGCGGTAGAGAGCGACGCCGCGTGCTGTCATTTCGGGGCTCGCGAAGCGAGAGCCCGGAACCCATGAACGCCGACAAGGTCGATCCTGGCGATGACCGCCTCGGAGCCGTGAACGTTGGCGTCTATGGGTTCCAGGCTCGGCTTCGCCGCCCCGGAATGACAAGCCGGCTCCCTCACGCTTGGCTCATGCTCGGGTGCTCGCGGAGCGAGCCTCGACGCACGCACCCCGGCCCGTCTACTCCGCGGCGTCGAGCAGGTCTTCGGCCGGTTCGTCGTCGAAAGGCTGGATCGCCAAGAGCGCGCTCGCGTCCCGGTCCGGCATCGCCTCCACCGAGCGGAGCTTCCGGTCGACCGCCTTGCGGCGGGTCGCGAGACCGTCGAGCTGGCCGGAGGCCTGCTCCAGCTTCTTCTTCACCTGGTCGAGCACGTCGCCGTACTTGCCGAACTCGGTCTTCACGGCGGACAGCGTCTGGAACACCTCGCCCGAGCGCTTCTGGATCGCGAGCGTCCTGAAGCCCATCCGGAGGCTGTTCAGGATCGCGAGGAGGACGGTCGGCCCCGCGACCACGATCCGGCACTGCCCCTGAAGGTGGTCGACGAGCCCGGGCCGGCGGATCACCTCGGCGTAGAGCCCCTCCGTCGGCAGGTAGAGGATGCCGAAATCGGTCGTCTCGGGCGGCAGCACGTATTTCTCGCAGATCTTCGCGCCCTCCTGGCGAATCCGGATCTCGAGCCCCTTCAGGGCCGTCTCGACGCCGATCGGGTCGCCGCGCTCCGAGGCATCGATCAGCCGCTCGTAATCCTCGCTCGGGAACTTCGCGTCGATCGGGAGCAGCACGCCGCGCTCGTCCTCGCCCGGCAGCCGGACCGCGTATTCGACGCGCTCGCCGGAGCCGGCCTTGATCTCGACGTTCCGGACGAACTGCTCCGGCGCCAGCACCTGCTCCAGCACGCCCCCGAGCGACACCTCGGCCCAGGTGCCGCGCGTCTTCACGTTGGTCAGGACGCGCTTCAGGTCGCCCACGCCCTGGGCCAGGATCTGCATCTCGCCGACGCTCTTGAACACGTTCGCGAGCTGGTCGCTGACCAGCTTGAACTTCTCGCCGAGCCGCTCTTCCAGCGTACCCTGGAGCTTCTCGTCGACGGTGCGGCGCATCTCCTCGAGCTTCGCGGCGTTCTCCTGGCGCAGCGTCTCGAGCCGGCCCTCGACCGCGGTCCGCAGGCCCTCATGCGCCTCGGCGTTCGACTGGGTCAGCCGGCGGACCGTGCCGGCCACCTCCTCCAGCCGCTCCTTCTGGACCGACGCGCTGCCGTCCAGCGTCCTGCCGAGGAGATCGCCGAAGGCCCGGACCTGCGTCCCGACCTCCTCCCTCAGCGCCTTGCCGCCCTCCTCCTGATCGCGCCGCATGTCGGCGAGGCGACGCTCGTTCAGCTCGGCCAGCGACCGCACGCCCGTCGCGACCGCCTCGACCTTCTCCGCCTGAGCCCCGCCGAGGCGTCCCATCGTGGCGCCGAGCCCCTCGCCCAGGCGGGCGAGCGTGGCAGAGAGCTCCTCGCGCAGATGCCGGGCCTGCTGGCCGGTCTCGTCGCGGCCGGACCGCATCTCGTCGGCAAGCGCGGCGCGCAGAACCGAGAGGTCCTGCCGCAGATCGTCGAGCGCGCCCCCGACGTCGGATCTCCGCAGGTCGGAATGGACCCGCAGGGCCGCGATCCAGGCCAGCGCGGCGAGCAGCACCGCGAGGCCGGACAGGGCGGTCGAGTACCAGGCGGGGTCCATCGCGGCGTTCCGATCGGCAGGCGAATCGGAACATTAGCGGAACATGCGCCCCCGGACGACCTTGCGCGCCTCGTATTCACCAGCGGGATGCGACCGGCTCGTGCTTTCGGGACCTGACCCGAAAATCTTGCCGAGACCACGTCCTCCTCATCCCCGGATCAGGTCCGGGGATGAGGAGCCTGGTGGGCTTGCAGAGACGTGAGAGGCAGTCACGCAGCCTCGACCACGAGGACCGTCCCCTCGACCCGCAGCACCCGCACGGGCAGGCCCGTCGCGAGGTCCGGGCCGGCGACGCGCCAGACCGTGTCGTCGACCCGGATGCGGCCGGAACCCGCCGCGAGCGGGCCATCGAGCGGGAACACCCGACCGACGAGCGCCGCGCCGCGCCGGTTCAGGTTCGGCCGGTCGTCCGGGCCGTCGCCGATCCGCCGGGTCAGGATGCGGCCGACGAAGACCGACAAGCCCGCGAACCCGGCGAAGATGATCAGGCTCACCGGCCCGCTCGGCGCGAAGGCCCACTCGGCCACCCCGGTCAGCAGCGCCGCGACGCCGAGCCACACGAAGAAGACGCCCGGGACCAGGGTCTCCAGCGCCGCGAGGACGAGACCCGCGATGAGCCAGGCCCAGGGGCCGAGCGCGAGCCAGGCGGATATCACGTCAGCCATCCTGCCGGGGGGCGTTTTGCCGGGGAACCGCGGGCGGCAGGCCGGTCCGCTCGCGCGAGCCGAGCTTGACCACCCCGCTGCCGCCCTCGCCGAAGACCGAGCGGGTGATCTCGGCGATGCCGCCGAGCGTCCCGGCAAGCGCGGCCGCCTCGATCGGCACGATCACGACCTTCTGGTTCGGGGCGGTCGCGATCGCCTTCAGGGCCTCGATGTACTTCTCGGCGACGAGGAAGTTCGCGGCCGCGAGGTCGCCCCGCCCGATCGCCTCGCCGACCATCGCGGTCGCCTTCGCCTCGGCCTCGGCCAAGCGCTCGCGCGCCTCGGCGTCCCGGAACGCGGCCTCCTTGCGGCCTTCGGCGGCCAGGATCTGGCCCGCCTTCTGGCCCTCCGCCTTCAGGATCTCGGCTTGCCGGGCGCCTTCGGCCTCCAGGATGGAGGCGCGCTTCTCGCGCTCGGCCTTCATCTGCCGGGCCATCGAGCCCGCGAGATCGGCCGGCGGCAGGATGTCCTTGATCTCGACCCGGGTCACCTTCACGCCCCAGGGCGAGGCGGCCGCGTCCATGACGCGCAGCAGCTTCTCGTTGATCTCGTCGCGATGCGACAGGAGCTGGTCGAGGTCCATGGAGCCGACGACGGTCCGGATGTTCGTCATGGTCAGGACCAGGAGCGCCTGGTTCAGGTTCGAGATCTCGTAGGAGGCCCGGGCCGCGTCGAGCACCTGGTAGAAGGCGGCCGCATCGATCGTTACGCCGGCATTGTCGCGCGTGAACGCCTCCTGGGACGGGATGTCGAGCACCTGCTCCATCACGTTCACCTTGTGGCCGATCCGGTCCACGTAGGGCACGATCACGCCGAGCCCGGCCTCCAGCGAGCGCGAATACTTGCCGAAGCGCTCGACCGTGTAGACGTACCCTTGCGGGATCGTCCTGACGCCGGCCGCGATCGTGACCACGACCAGGATGACCAGCGCGACCGCGAAGATGTTGAAGCCCATGCCGCCCTCGCGAGACCCGCCCCGGAGCCCCATCCGTAGCATGGTGGCACCGGCATGTGTCTCGCGGATTTCATCGGGCGCCCTCCGGTGCCGGTCCGAGGCCAGGACCCGCGCATCCGGCCCGGCTCCGATTCGCCTTGACGCGGTCCGGCGCTATGAGGACGCGATTCCACCCGCGAGGATCGTCCATGCCCAAGCTGACCCGCTCGCTCGGCCTGTCGGCCATCATCGGGCTCGGCGTCGTGGCCGCGCTCGCGCTCCTGTTCGATACCCCGGCTCCCCGGGCACCCGAGACGAGCTACACGGAGTTCCTGAAGCTCGAGACCACGTTCAGGAGCGTCGTCATCAGCGGCGACGAGGTCGTGGCGCGGGACGGACAGTGGCGCCGGTTCACGGCCGTGCTCCCGGCCGACCCGGCGATCGCAACGCGTCTCGC
Source organism: uncultured Enterovirga sp. (assembly GCA_964244795.1). Classification (GTDB taxonomy): domain Bacteria; phylum Pseudomonadota; class Alphaproteobacteria; order Rhizobiales; family Beijerinckiaceae; genus Enterovirga. The sequence goes on along the minus strand of CAXTKM010000039.1, from coordinate 8,594 downwards.
CGAGAGGGGCGTCGAGGTCACGATCGTGTCGACCCAGGTCAGACCGGGATGGGCGACGGTTCCCGCGACCTGGGGCCCGACCCTCGTCTATCTCCTGGTCCTGGTCATGCCGCTCTACCGCATCGCGCGCGCGGTCGAAGCAGCCGGGCCGCGCCGCCGGCCAGAGTCGCCCCGCAAATGAGGATGCGCGGGCCTTCGAACGAACACGACCCCATCATTCCGCGGCTCGCGGAGCGAGAGCCCGGAACCCATGAAGGCCGACGATATCGGATCTGACGGCGTGGCTGACTCTCGGAAACGTCAGCCTTCATGGGTTCCGGGCTCGGCTTCGCCGACCCGGAATAACAGACCTGCGCGAGGAGCTCGAGGTCGAGGGCGGTTGAGCTCGACTGGCCCTCGCACCCACCCGGCTATAGCTGCATCGGGCTCGACGGGCGGCCCGGCAGGTAGTCGGGCTCGGACCCGGGTCCTCCCGGATCGCCGATGCCCGGATCGTTCACCGGGTAGGGCGTGCGGGGGCCGGTCGGGCCGGTGTCCGGCAGCTCGTCCGGGTTGCTGCCGGGCGGGATCTCGGTCGGGATGTTGCCGCCCGGGATGGGCTTATGGGCGGGGTTGCCGGGCCGGGGCGCGGGGCTCGCGGCCACCGGACGGTGCGGGACGGTCGGGACGACGTCCATCGGGGTCTCTCCTCGGTTTCGGTGTCGGGTTCGCGGGGTCAACCGGTCCGGCACCGCGCGGGTTCCCGCAAGCCGGCGGGTGCAGCCGCCGGCCCGAAACGAGAACGGCCGGCTTTCGCCGGCCGTCGAGCGTGAGAGGAGAGGGCCGGTCAGGCCGTGTGCTGGATCGCCGAGAGGATCCAGGGCCCGCGCATGTCGCGCCGGAAGGTCCAGATCTCGGTCGCCTCGGTCGGGGCGGTGCGGTTGCCCGACACGACCCTGCCGGACGCCGTCTCGAGATAGACCTCGACGATCTCGAACCGCATCGCGACCGTCGCGTATTCGGCCGAACCCTCGCGCCAGGCTTCCGCCAGGTCGCCCTGCAGGAGCTTCGGCTCGGACACCTCGTTCCGGATACCCTTCTGGCGGTCCTCGGCGAGG
>CAXTKM010000039.1:0-7487 GCA_964244795.1 uncultured Enterovirga sp. | reverse complement strand
GTCCTGCTCGAAGTAGCGGGCCATCTCGGGCGTCGCGAGGCGGCGGAGCGCGCCGAGATCGCCGCGCCCGTAGGAGATCTGGACCTCCTGGAGGTTACGCTCGAAGGCGCGGTAATCCTCGGGCCCGATCTCGACCGGCTGCCGGCCGGGCTGCTGCGGAGGCAACCCACCGCCATGCCCGCCGGACGGCAGCGGGCCGGTGCCGAGAGCCGAGCGTCCGTAGGCCGCCCCCGCCCCGGCGAGAGCCGGCTCCGGCGCGCGCCGGCGGAAGAGCCGGAACGCGAGCCAGATCAGGCCACCGATCAGCGCGACCTGGAGCAGGAGGCCCAGCATCGACGACAACCCACCGAGGCCGCCGAAGAAGCCGCCGCCGAACATCATGCCGAGCAGGCCGGCTCCCAGCATCCCGGCCACGAGGCCGCCGCCGAAGCCCATGCCACGGCTCGGGGCTGCGGCCGGCATCCCGGGCCGCGCGGCGCCGACATTCGGGGTCTCGGTCCGCTGCATCGGCTGGGCCGCACGCGGAGCCGTCGCGGTCGCGGGTGGGGCCGAGTTGGTCGCGCTGCCGCGCGAGCCCATGCTGCCCTTGCTGCCGCCGGCTCTCGCCTGGGCTGCGGGCGCCGCGAGCACCGTCACGAGCCCGACGACGAGCGCCGCGCGAGCAACCGTACTGAAGCGTCTGATCATCGGATCCTCGAAGGGGGCTTGTCCCCCGCCCGCATGTATATGGTGCATGGGGGCCAGAACCTCAAGTCATGGATCGCGACACGCTGAAATCCCCCGACATCCGCTCATCCGGCGCAAGCCGGGATGAGCGGAGAGTGGCTGGAAAGGCGTGGTCGGGGTGAGCGGGGCGCGCAGGTCAGCCCTCGCTCTTCAGCGCGTCGATGCGCTTCGAGGCCTCGGCCTTGTCGATCTCGGGATCGTAGGCCTTGGGGTCGTGCTTCTGCTCGGACAGCGTCTTCAGGTAGGACGCCTGGGCGCCCGTCATCGGCTCGTGGCCGCTGACCCAGTCGTCCGGGTCCTTGATCTGGTTCGAGACGCCGCCGTCGGGGGCGAGCTTCGGGTTGTCGGCCTCGGCCGGCCGGGATGATTCGCCGGCCTTGTCGTCGGTCTTCGCGTGCGTGGCTGCCATCGGGTGCGTTCCCTGAATGTTCTCGTCGGGAACGCCGATGGACCGGCCGATGTTCCGGCCCGGGACGAGCCTGTCAGGCGGCCTTCGGCCTCACCTCGGCGCTGTAATCCTCGACCAGCATGCGGGAGATGTTGCCCGGCTGGTAGCGATGCGGGCCGATCTCGGCGACCGGCGTCACCTCCGCACCCGTGCCGCAGATGAAGCACTCGTTGAAGGATGGAAGCTCGTCCGGGAGGATCCTGCGCTCGACCGTGTCGATGCCGCGCCGGGCCGCGAGCTCGATCACGGTCTGCCGCGTGATGCCGTCGAGGAAGCAATCGGCGATCGGTGTGTGGAGCTGGCCGTCCCGGGTGAAGAACACGTTCGCGCCGGTGCATTCGGCGATCCGGCCCTGCCAGTCGAGCATGAGCGCGTCGGCATAGCCCTTCCGCTCGGCTGCGTGCTTCGAGAGCGTCGCGATCATGTAGAGCCCGGCCGCCTTCGCGGAGGACGGCGCGGTCTTCGGGTCCGGGCGGCGCCACTCGGCGATGTCGAGCCGGATCCCCTTCATCTTGGTCGCGATGTCGAACATCGAGGGCCAGGGCCAGACCGCGATCGCGACGTGGATCGTCGCGTTCTGGGCCGCGACCGCCATCATTTCCGAGCCGCGCCAGGCGACGGGCCGGACATAGACGTTCGGGTCGCCGTTCTTCTCGACGCAGAGCGCCTTCGCGGCGTCGATCTCGGCGACCGAATAGGGAAGCTCGAAATCGAGCAACTCGGCCGAGCGCCGGAACCGCTCGGAATGCTCCGTCGACTTGAAGATCGTGCCGTCATAGGCGCGCTCGCCCTCGAAGATCGAGGAGGCGTAGTGAAGGCCGTGCGACAGGACGTGGAGCTTCGCGTCCGCCCACGGCACGAGCGCGCCGTCGAACCAGATCCAGCCATCGCGCTGATCGAAGGTCAAACCGCTCACGACCGTCTCCTCCGGACAGGCCCGACGAGGTCTCTTTCGGCCTGAAAGCCCGCCTCGGTCGGCGAGTTGACGGCTAATCGCGGCCCTGGGATATGTCAACATAGCTGACATAAATCGAGGATCTCGGTGTCGGACGCCCTGAACGCCGCGCACGAGCCGGGCCCCGTCCCGCCCGCCGAGCGCCCGGCCTACGAGCTGATCGAGCTCTTCTTCTTCGCCTACCGGGACTTCGTCGGCGATCCGGACCGGATCCTGGGCGAGCTCGGCTTCGGGCGCGCGCACCATCGCGTGCTGCACTTCGTGGCCCGGAGGCCCGGGCTGCCGGTGGCCGAGCTGCTCGACCTCCTCAGGATCACGAAGCAGAGCCTGAACCGCGTCCTGAAGGAGCTGGTCGGCAAGGGCTACGTGGTCGGCCGGACCGGCACGGCCGACCGGCGCCAGCGCCTGCTCTTCCCGACCGAGGCCGGGCGCGACCTCTCGGCCCGGCTCGCCCGCATCCAGACGCGGCGCCTCCGCCGCGCGCTCGGCCCGGATCGGGAGGGCGCCCCGGCCGGCGGCCAGGAGGAGGCCGTGCGCCGGTTCCTGCTCGCGATGGTGGACGAGGCCGGCTGATGCGCGAGGCCGGTCCGGGTGCTATGGATCGGCCATGAGCGCGCCCCGCACCGAGCCGCCGGATCACGCGCCCCACGTGCTCGTGGTCGACGACGACCGCCGGCTGCGCGAGCTCCTGTCGCGCTTCCTCGGCGAGCGCGGCTACCGGGTCACGACGGCCGCGAGCGCCCCCGAGGCCCGGGCCAAGACCGAGAGCGTCGTCTTCGACGCGATCGTGCTCGACGTCATGATGCCGGGCGAGACCGGCATCGACTTCCTGCGCGGCCGGCGCCAGGGCGGGTGCCGGGTCCCGGTCCTGATGCTGACCGCCCAGGCCGAGCCCGCCGACCGGATCAGCGGCCTCGAGATCGGGGCGGACGACTACCTGACGAAGCCCTTCGAGCCGCGCGAGCTGATCCTTCGCCTCGGCAACATCCTGAAGCGCGCCTCGCAGCCCGACCCGGACGCGAAGGCCGTGCCCGAGACGGTCCGGTTCGGGCCGTTCCTGTTCCGGTTCGACCGGGGCGAGCTCCGGCGCGGCGGCGAGGTGATCCGCATCACGGAGCGCGAGCGCGAGATCCTGGCGCTCTTGGGCCAGCGCGGGGGCGCCGAGGTCTCCCGGGAGGAGCTGTCCGGCGGCCCGTCGAGCGGACCGACGGAGCGGGCCGTCGACGTCCAGATGAACCGGCTCCGCCGCAAGGTCGAGCTCGACCCGGCGAACCCGTCCTTCCTGCAGACGGTCCGGGGGGTCGGCTACAGGCTCGTCGTGGATCCCTGATGTCGGCCCGCGCGCTGGTCCGGCCCCCGGCCCGGCTCCTCCGGGGCTTCATCCGCCAGGTCGGCCGGAGGCTCGCGGCCGCGCTCCCGAAGGGGCTCTACGCCCGCTCGCTCATCATCATCATCACGCCGGTCGTCGTGCTGCAATCGGTCGTGGCCTACGTGTTCATGGAGCGCCACTGGCAGCTCGTGACGCAGCGGCTCTCGGCCGCCGTCACGTCCGACATCGCGGCCCTGATCGACATCTACCAGACGTATCCGCAGGATGCGGGCGCCGAGACGCTGTCCCGGATCGCGGCCGAGCGGCTCGTCCTCGACGTCGAGTTCCGGCGCGGCGAAGTGCTCCCGCCGCCCGGCCCGAAACCGTTCTTCTCGCTGCTCGACGAGGCGCTCTCCGACGAGATCCGGCGCCAAATCCGGCGGCCGTTCTGGATCGACACGGTCGGGCGCTCGAACCTCATCGAGATCCGGATCAAGCTCGACGACGTCGTGATGCGGATCATGGCCCGGCGCAGCCTCGCCTACGCGTCGAACTCGCACATCTTCCTGGTCTGGATGGTGAGCACCTCGCTGATCCTGCTGACGGTCGCGATCCTGATCCTCCGGAACCAGATCCGGCCGATCCTGAAGCTCGCGGCCGCGGCGGAGGATTTCGGGCGCGGCCGGGAGATCGAGTTCAGGCCGCACGGCGCCCGCGAGGTCCGGCAGGCCGGCCACGCCTTCATCGAGATGAAGCGCCGCATCGAGCGTACGGTCGAGAGCCGCACCACGATGCTGAACGGGGTCAGCCACGACCTCCGGACGATCCTCACGCGGTTCCGGCTCTCGCTCGCGCTGATCGAGGACACGACCGAGACGGAGGATCTCCGGCGCGATATCGACGAGATGGGCCGGATGCTCGAGGGCTATCTCGCCTTCGCGCGCGGCGATCTCGGCGAGGCCGCGGTCCAGGCCGATCTCCCGGCGCTGCTCGGCGAGATCAAGGCCGACGCGGAGCGGGCCGGGCACCAGACCGCGCTCGAGATCGTGGGCGACCCGACCGTCACGGTCCGGGTCGACGCGTTCCGCCGGCTCCTGTTCAACCTCGTCTCGAACGCGGCCCGCCACGGCGACCGCATCGCGATCGCGGCGAACCACGAGACGCGCTGGCTCGTCGTCCATGTCGACGACGACGGCCCGGGCATCCCGGCCGGGCAGCGCGAGGACGTGTTCAAGCCGTTCGTGCGCCTCGACGATTCCCGCAACCAGGACGAGGGCGGCTCCGGCCTCGGCCTCGCGATCGCCCGCGACGTCGCCCGCGCGCATGGGGGGGACATCATCCTCGGCGACAGCCCGCTCGGGGGCTTGAGGGCGACGGTGAGGTTGCCGGCGTGAGGCCCGGACCGGGGCTTCGCTGACCGGTCGACGTCAGGACGGGTTCGCCTGTCCGGTCCCGCCGAGGACGATCCGACGACGTGACGGGATTTCCGCGCGCTCTTCCACCGGACCTTAAGCCTTTTGCCGGACCGTACGGCGGTCGCACGGGAGGCCGTGCGCCTTACCGAGCTCAAGGCGCTGCCATGGCCACGTCTGCCACGCTTCCGGCGATATCGACCCCGCGCTGGCTGCGGAGCACGCGCTTCGACCTGTTCTTCATCGTCGGCGTCGCCCTGATCGGGACGGCCGGCGGCGTGGCCGTGACGGCCGTGCCGGAGGCCTTCGTGTTCGTCCTCCTGTTCGACCTGTGGTTCCTCGGCTACCATCACGTCATCTCAACCTACACGAGACTGTGCTTCGACCGGGAATCGTTCCGAGATCAGCGCTGGCTTCTGCTGGCTCTCGCACCTGCCGTTGCCATCGCGACCGGTCTGGTCGCCTGGCTCATCGGGATATGGGCGGTCTTCAGCGTCTATTTCTACTGGCAGTGGTTTCACTATACCCGCCAGAGCTGGGGCATCTCGCGCGCGTACCGGGCCAAGGACGGCGACGGCCTCTACGAGGACGGCGCGCTCGATCAGGCGATATTCTACGCGGTGCCCGTCCTCGGCATCCTGTACCGGTCCGCGCAGAACCCGCACACCTTCCTAGGCCTCGAACTCGCCGTCCTGCCCGTCCCGTCCTGGGCCGTGAGCGTCGGCTCGGTCGCGACAGCGGCGCTCCTGGCCTACTGGGTCGTCCGCCGGATCCACGCGTGGCGGGCCGGTCGCCTGGCCGGCGGCCATGCCCTGTACATCCTGAGCCACTTCGCGATCTTCGGCGTCGGCTACATCGCCATCCAGGACATCACGTTCGGATGGCTCGCCGTGAACATGTGGCACAACCTGCAGTATATCCTGTTCGTCTGGCTGTTCAACACGCGTCGGTTCAAAGGCGGGGTCGACCCGAAGGCGCGCTTCCTGTCGTACATCAGCCAGCCGCAACGCCTCTGGCTCTATCTCGCGACGTGCCTCGTCGTGGCGCTCTGCGTCTACGGAGTGCTGCTCAGGATGGTCGAGAGCCTGCTCTTCGCCAGCCTGTCGGCGACCATCGTGCTGTATCAGGTCGTCAACTTCCATCATTACCTCGTGGACTCGATGATCTGGAAGGTTCGCAAGACACAGATCAGAGAGACGCTCGGCCTGCCGCATTGAAGCCGCCTCGGCGGCCGACGCTCGAGGCGGCGATGACGGTGTCTGGACCGACGTGGCGGCCGTGACGGTCCGGTTCTTCGCCTTCGAGCGCCGCGCCGGCCAGAATCCGTGGCTCGACCTCGTGCGGGCGCTGGCCATCGTGCTCGTGCTGGCGCGGCACGGCTACGTCCGCCTCGGGGCGACCACCGAGGCCGCCGGCCCTCTCCATCCCCTCCTCGTGAACGGCTGGATCGGTGTCGATCTCTTCTTCGTCCTGTCGGGCTTCCTGATCTCTCGTCACCTGTTGGCCCAAGGCATCCTGGAGGGACGCTTCGATTTCGGCCGCTACGTGCTGGCCCGTGCTCTGCGCATCCTACCGTCCTACCTGGCCGTGCTCGCGCTGACGGCGACGTTTGCCGTGGCCGACGGCGACAGGCAGATGCTCGGATGGCGCGTGCTGTACCATCTCCTCTTCTTGCAGGACTACTTGCCCGCGAACATCAATGTCGTGTTCTGGTCCCTGGCCGTCGAGGAGAAGTTCTACCTCCTGGCGCCAGCCTTCGTCTGGCTCGTCGCGAGCCGGCGCGTGCCCGCGCAGCGTGCGATCATCCTGGCCTTGGCTCTCCTGCTGTCGCCGCTGTTCCGTGCCGTCGATTTCGCAAGGATGGTCGGGCCGATCGACTATTCCGTCTTCGTCTTCACCCTCCGCATGCCGTTCCATGCCTGCCTCGAACCGCTGGTCGGAGGCTGTGCGGTCGCGCTGTTGCTGCGGAGGCGAGAGGACGCCTCCACCCACCCGCATGCGTCCACCGTCGTCGCGCTCGCCGGATTGGGCTTGCTCGCGTGGATCGGCAGCCACGACATGATGGCGTCGATCGGCTGGTTCGACGTCGTTCCTCAGCCGATGGTCACCGCCGTCCTGGGCGCCCTGCTGGTCCTGGGCGCGGTCCTGTCCGCGAAGGTTCCGCTTCCCGGCGAAGCCGCGATCCGCATCGTGGCCCGGCTGAGCTACGCGGCCTATCTGGTCCATTTTCCGCTCATCGCGCCGGTCCTCGCCGTCGCGGCCACGACGGCCTCTCCGACGCTCGCATTCTGGACGATGTACCTCGGGATCACGGCCGTCGCGGCCTGCGCTCTCCACGTCTGTGTCGAGCAACCCTTCCTGCGTCTCAAGGATCGGCTTGGTTCAGCCGGGAAGCAATCCGGGCCGGGACAGGCCGGGCCACTGCGCGAGGTCCATGCCGAGGGGCAACGCGGATAAGCTGGGACCGGTCCGAAGGAGGGCGAGCCGCCTCTACTTGACAATATTCCTATCCCGTGCCAAACCCCACCCGTCCCGTCCACGGGGAGGCCGCCGCGTGCACCGGCGCGGCTTCGCGGGCGGGATGCGGTCCGGCGTGCCGGGGCTCGGTGGCCCAGCGCCGGCGACAAGCGACGGCCG
>CAXTKM010000038.1:9150-21194 GCA_964244795.1 uncultured Enterovirga sp. | reverse complement strand
GCTCGTCCAGAAGAAGCTCGCCGACATGCAGACCGAGATCGCGCTCGGCCTCCAGGGCTCGCTCCGGGTCGGCCGCCTCTTCGACGAGGGCAAGATGGCGCCGGAGATGATCTCGCTCGTGAAGCGCAACAACTGCGGCAAGGCGCTCGACATCGCCCGCCAGGCCCGCGACATGCACGGCGGCAACGGCATCATGGGCGAGTACCACGTCATGCGGCACGCCCAGAACCTCGAGACGGTGAACACCTACGAGGGCACCCACGACGTTCACGCCCTGATCCTCGGCCGTGCGATCACGGGGCTGCAGGCGTTTTTCTGAGGGGCGGGAGCGTTTCTGGCCTGAACGCCAACCGAGCACGCGTGTCGATCGGGCGTCCCCCTCCGACAGGCTCTTCGAGCCTGCCACCTCCCCCCTTGGGGGAGGATCAGGGTGGCGTGTCGGAGAGCGTGTCTCGCCAGCACGCGACGCCTGATCCCTCCCCTGCAGGGGAGGGTGGCAGGCCCGCAGGGCCTGACGGGTGGGGTATTCCACCACGCCGGCGCCGACCTGAGAGTTCCGTGCCGATCGGTCACGCGAGACGTCTCCGGAAGCGAATGACCCCACACGAGGTGAAGCTCTGGAACTGGCTGCGTGAGGCCGTCGTGCCGGTTGGGTTCCACTTTCGCCGGCAGGTTCCGATCGATCGCTTCGTCGTGGACTTCGCCTGCCTCCCAGCGCGTCTCGTCCTAGCGGTCGATGGCGAACAGCATGGCCGTGACGATGGGCAGCGCGCCGATCACGCGCGCGATGCTCGCCTGAAGGAGCTGAGTTTCCAAGTGCTTCGGTTCACCAATCGCGACATCGATCGGCAGAAGCGCGTCGTGCTCGATACGATCTACGCTGCCGTGACCTCTAAGCAGGCCAGGATGGAACAGCCCGACCTGACCGACGAGCCCACACAATGACCAAACCCCTGGCCGGCATCCGGGTCCTGGAGCTCGCCCGCATCCTCGCGGGTCCCTGGTGCGGGCAGCTCCTCGCCGATCTCGGGGCCGATGTCGTGAAGGTCGAGCGGCCCGGGGCGGGGGACGACACCCGGACCTGGGGGCCGCCCTTCGTCGAGGCGGCGGCGGGCGGGCCGCTGTCGGCCGGGTATTACCACGCGACGAACCGGGGCAAGCGCTCGGTCGAGATCGACATCGACACGCCGGACGGGCAGGCGACGCTGCGCCGGCTCGCGGGCCGGGCCGACATCCTGGTCGAGAACTTTAAGGTCGGCGGGCTCGAGCGATACGGGCTCGACTATGCGAGCCTCTCGGCCCTGAACCCGCGCCTGATCTACTGCTCGGTCACGGGCTTCGGCCAGACCGGCCCCTACGCCCATCGCGGCGGCTACGACTTCCTGGTCCAGGGCATGAGCGGAGCGATGTCCCTCACCGGCGAGCCCGGCGGCGAGCCCCTGAAGACCGCCATCGCCTACGCGGACGTGTTCACCGGGCTCTATGCGGCGAGCGCGGTCCTGGCCGCCCTGCAGGGGCGGGAGAGGACCGGGCTCGGCTGCCACGTCGACATGGCGCTTCTCGACACGCAGCTCGCGGTGCTCGGCAACCAGGCGATGGTCCATCTCCTGACCGGGTCGCCGCCGCCCCGCACCGGCAACGCCCACACGTCGATCGTGCCCTATCAGGTCTTCCCGGTCGCGGACGGCCACATCATCGTGGCCTGCGGCAACGACGGGCAGTTCCGCCGCTTCTGCCGGGTGCTCGGCACCGTCTGGGCCGACGACCCCGCCTACGCGACGAACCCGGGCCGGGTCCGGGCGCGGGACATCCTCGTGCCGCTGATCGCGGCCGAGACCGCGCGGTGGCCGAAAGCCGAGATCCTGGCCGCGCTCGAGCGCGAGACGGTGCCGGCGGGCCCGATCAACACCCTGCCGGAGGTCTTCGCCGACCCGCAGGTGCTCCACCGCCGCATGGTATCGGATCTGCCGGAGCCCCGGGCCGCGGGCGGCACGGTGCCGACGCTCCGCAACCCGATCGTGATCGACGGCGAGCCGATGGTCGCCGAGACGGCATCGCCCCGCCTCGGGCAGCACTCGGCCGAGGTCCTGAACGACCCCGCCTGGAATTGACGCGCGGGGCTCTGGCCCGCGAATCCGACTCCTCCATTGCGAGCGCAGCGAAGCAACCCAGGGGCCTCAGCGCCGATTTCTGGGTTGCTTCGCTACGCTCGCAATGACGGCCGGAAAAGGGCGTTAGGCGAACGCCCGGGCGGCCTCTTCAACACGTCACGTCCCGCGCGGCTTCGCCCGCCGGGTCGGCTCGGCCGAGGCCGGGTCCTCCGGCCAGGGGTGCTTCGGGTAGCGGCCGCGCATCTCGGACCGGACCGCCGACCAGGAGCCGCGCCAGAAGCCCGGGAGGTCGCGCGTGACCTGGATCGGCCGGCCGGCCGGCGAGACGAGCTCCAGCACGAGCGGCACGCGTCCGCCCGCGATGCAAGGGTGGCGGACGAGGCCGAACAGCTCCTGGGCCCGGCAGGACACGGCCGGGCCGCCCTCCTGGCCGTAGTCGATCGGCAGCCGGGAGCCCGTCGGGGCCTCGAAATGCGTCGGGGCCTCGGCCTCGAGCCGCTGCGGCAGGGGCCAGGGCAGCCGGGCCGCCAGCGCCGCCCCGAGCTCCGCCGACGCGACCGACGCGACGGAAGTCTTGCCGACGAGCACCGGCACGAGCCAGATCGCGACATCCGCGATCAGCGCGTCGTCCGAGAGGTCGGGCCAGGCCTCGCCTTCATGAGCCCGCAGGAACGCGACGCGGTCGCGCCATTGCCGGGTCGCGTCCGACCAGGGCAGGGCGGACACTCCGAGCGCCGCGATCCCGCGCGCCAGGACCCGCGCGGCCTCCTCGCCGGCCGGGACCGGCCGCGGGTGCTCGGCGAGGGTCACGGCGCCGAGCCGGCGCGTGGCTCTGGCCCGCAGCGCCCGCGCGTCGGGGTCGAACACGATCTCGTCCTGGGCCACGATCCGGTCGCCCGCGACCGCCTCGATCTCGGCGAGGTCGATCGGGGCCGCGGCCAGGATCCGGGCGGAGCCCGCCTGGCCCGCGACCTCCGCCACCGCGAGCCAGGGCTCGCGGGCGAGCGCGAGATGCGGCTCGAGCCGCGCCCCGCGGCCGTTCGCCATCACGTACTCGCCCGGTGCGCCGCGAGCGCGCGCGATCCGGTCCGGATAGGCGAGCGCGACCAGGCGGCCGAGGCCGGCCGCGCCCGCCGGCTGCCCCGACGCTCTGCCGCCGGCCGCGATCTTGGCCCAGCCCGACGCGAGCCGGCGGGTGTCCGCCGCGCGGCGCGAGCCGTCGCGCCGGAAGCGCTCGAACCGGTCGCCGAGATCGGCCGCGTCGCCGCCCAGGCCGCGCTCGACGAGCAGCGCCGCGAGGTCGGCCGCGTCCGTGGCCTCGCCGTCTCGAGCCGCCGCGAGGACCATCCTGGCGAGCCGGGGCGGCAGCGGCAGCGCGCGGAGCCGCCGCCCCATGTCGGTGATCCGCCCGTCGCGGTCGAGCGCGTCGAGGTCCCGCAGCAGAGCCCTCGCCTCGGCCAGCGCCGGACCCGGGGGCGGGTCGAGGAACGGCAGCGCGGTCGGATCGGCGACGCCCCATTCGGCGCAGTCGAGGACGAGCGGCGCGAGATCGGCCGACAGGATCTCCGGCGTCGTGAACGGCGCGAGCGATCCCGTCGCGGCCTCGGACCAGAGCCGGTAGCAGATGCCGGGCTCTGTCCGGCCGGCGCGGCCGCGGCGCTGGTCGGCCGAGGCGCGCGAGACCCCGGCCGTCACGAGCCGGGTCAGCCCCGGCCCAGGCTCGTAGACCGGCACGCGGGCGAGGCCGGAATCGATCACGACCCGGACGCCCTCGATCGTGAGCGAGGTCTCGGCGATCGCGGAGGCGAGCACGACCTTGCGGCGCCCGGGCGCGGCGGGCCGGATTGCCCGGTCCTGCTCGGCCCGGTCCAGCGCGCCGTAGAGGGGCGCGACGTCGACGGCCGGATCGGCCAGTCCCTCGGCCAGCCGCTCGGCGACCCGCCGGATCTCGCCCGCTCCCGGCAGGAACACCAGGACCGAGCCGGTCTCGTCCCGGACTGCCCGCAGGACGGCATCCGCGACGTCGTCCTCGATCCGCCGGCCCGGCACGCGCTCGCGGTGGCGCGTCTCGACCGGGAAGGCGCGGCCCTCGGACCGGACGACCGGGGCGTCGCCGAGGAGAGCCGCGACGCGGGCGCCATCGAGGGTCGCCGACATGACCAGGAGCCTGAGATCCGGCCGGAGACCCGCCTGGGCCTCGATCGCGAGCGCGAGGCCGAGATCGGCGTCGAGGGAGCGCTCGTGGAACTCGTCGAAGATCACCGCCCCGACGCCGTCCAGCGCGGGATCGTCGAGGATCCGGCGCGTGAAGACGCCCTCCGTCACGACCTCGATCCGGGTCCGGCCGGACACCTTGGTCTCGAGCCGGACCCGAAGGCCGACCGTCTCGCCGACGCGCTCGCCCAGTGTCGCGGCCATGCGGTCGGCCGCCGCCCGGGCGGCCAGGCGGCGGGGCTCGAGGAGCACGATCCTGCCGCCCGCGAGCCACGGTTCCTCGAGGAGCGCGAGCGGGACGCGCGTCGTCTTGCCGGCCCCGGGCGGGGCGACCAGCACGGCCGCCGTCCCGCGGCCGAGCGCGGCCAGAAGCTCCGGCAGGGCGGCCTCGATCGGCAGCCCCGAGGCTCCGGGCGGCAGGGCTCTCTCCATCGGGGGGTGATGACGCCGGGCCCGATCGGGTGCAAGCTCCGACCGGTCGGCTCGGGCTCGCTGGGCAGAGGAGGCGATCCGTGCCCGTGCCGAATGCGGATGCCCTGATCGACGCCGCGATCGAGCTCGCCCTCGAGATCGGGCGGCTCTGTCCGGAGAGCGCCGATCGGGCGCAGCGGCTCGCGGCCATCGTGTCGGAGCTTCGGGTCGCGCCGCTCGATCGTGGCGCCGTGCAGGATGCGATCGGGTCCGAGACGGTCGACAGCGACCTGTCCGACGCGCAGGTCCGGACCACGACGGAGGCCGTGCTTCGGGCGGCCCGTGACGAGGGCATCTGAGCGCCCGTTTCGGGGCCGCGACGGAACCGAGCCCGCCGGCTCCCGTTCGGTTCAGAACGATCGCGGGAGGCGGATGATGACGGACGTGACGTACAAGGTCGTCGAGCACGACGGCGGCTGGGCCTACAAGCTCGGCGACGTGTTCTCCGAGACCTTCCCGACGCATGACGACGCCCGCCACGCGGCCGACCGGGCCGCGCAGGAGCAGCGTGCGCCCGGCACCACGGAGGCAATCCGCTACCAGGATGCCGAGGGCCGCTGGCACGACGAGCTCGCGCGCGGCGACGACCGGCCCTCCACCGAAGCCGTCGGCTAGAGCATGCTGCGGGAAAGTGGAGCCCGGTTTCCCGAGAGTAGCCGGCGTGTACAAGAGCCTGCTAAGTCGTCTTCATCCGGATGTCCGAGCTCAGGGTCACGGCCGAGGGTGTGATCAGCATCGACAAGGCGACGGCCCTGAGCAGGAGGTAGAGGCCCGTGATCGACAGGACGCCGGTCGAGAGGTCGCTGCCGGGGAGGTTGTACAGGATGACCGGGACCGGCAGGCCGTTGATCAGCACGGCTACGGGTGCGCTCAGCCGCCACCGGAATCGGGCGCGGAAACCGGCGTTCATCGCGATGGAGAGGCAGCCGACCGGCCCGGTCACCAGGAACAGGAAGCCCGGTATCCCAGAGATGAACCCGGGCATCCAGGGAAGCTGACCCGGCAGCGAGCGAACCGCCTCCAGCGCGAGGTAGAGCAGGCCGAGGGACAGGCACCACTCCGACAGCCCGAGGCCGAGATCGGGAAGGTGCATCAGCACCCGGTCCCGCACGGCGCGCCATGGGGCCGGACGTCGGGTGGCGGCGCTCTCGAGCCGCTCGATCGCCTCCGTGATCCGCTGTGCGTGGACGTTGAAGTCGCGGCCGATCCCGAGCGGCGCGGCGTTGAGGTAGGCGAGCGGCGCGAGCGAGGCCGGCAGGCTCGCCGCGCTCGGCATCGTGGCCTGGTCGACCAGGACCGGGATCACGCGAAGGCCGAGCGCGAGCGCCGTCTCGACCTCGATCCGCAGGTAGTCGGCGGGATCGTCGATGCGCCTTGCGCCGCCGGCCTCTCCCGTCCATCGAGGCCCGATCAGCGCGATGACGACGTCGCAGCGCTCCATCGTGCTCCGGATATGCTGCCGGAAATCGACCCCGAACGGGATGTTGTCGACATCGATGAAGACCCGCCCGGCCCCGAACCGTCCCTTCAGCTTCTCGGCCAGGTGCCCGGCCACGGCGCCCGTGTCCGCGCGCCGGTAGGACAGCAGGATCGTCTTCGCGCGCCGTTTCCACATCGGTCAGGACCAGGGTTCCATGTTCTTCCTTGAGAGAGAGCGGCCCGCCGCGTCAATCGCTGCCTGCGCCGGTGCCTGTGCCGATGCCGGTCGGGACCGCGGTCGCCCGATCCTGCGGCCGAGCCCGAGGCCGAGGCGGCGATGACGGCCGAACGCGACCCCGACCGGTTCGCTCCATCGACCGTCGTCGTCCAGCCCTCCTGCGCGGTCGTGGTGGGCTCGTCCGGCGGGATCGGTCGCGCGCTCGTCGCGGCGCTCGCCGAGAGCGGCCGGTTCGCGGCCGTCCATGCCTGGTCTCGATCCGGGGAGGATGCTGGGCCCGGCATTCCGTCCCGCCGGGTCGACGTCACCGACGAGGCGACGATCCGGGCCGGCGCCGCGGCGCTCGCCGACGGCCCGCCCGTCGGGCTCGCGATCGTGGCGACGGGCCTGCTGCACGGGGCGGGGGTCGCGCCCGAGAAGGCCGCGCGCGAGCTCGACCCGGCGATGCTGGCGGAGCTGTTCCGGGTGAACGCGATCGGGCCGGCGCTGGTCGGGAAGCACCTCCTGCCGCTCCTGCCGAGGCGAGGCCGGTCCGTGTTCGCGGCGCTCTCCGCCCGGGTCGGCTCGATCGCCGACAACCGGCTCGGCGGCTGGTACGGCTACCGGGCCTCGAAGGCGGCCCTGAACCAGATCCTCAGGACGTTCGCGATCGAGCTCGCCCGCTCGCGCCCCGACGCGATCTGCCTCGGGCTCCATCCCGGCACGGTCGGCACAGGCCTCAGCGCGCCGTTCCGGGCCGGCGTGCCGGCCGAGGATCTGTTCACGCCGGAGCGCGCGGCGCGCCAGCTCCTCGCCGTCATCGACGCCGCCGGGTCGGCCGAGAGCGGGCGCGTGCTGGCGTGGGACGGGTCGGTCGTGCCGCCGTGAGGCCGGCCTATTTCGCCTGATCGTCGAGCCAGGTTCCCGGCCGCTCGACGATTCCGGCCGCCTCGATCATCCGGGCCATGCCGAGGACGTCGAAGAGCGACGCACCGGCCTCGACCTCGCGCCGGATGTCGGTTTCCTTCGCGGCGCGGGCGCGGGCGCCCTCGACGGCCGCCCGCAGGCTCGCGCGGGGAATGACCAGCACACCGTCCCCGTCGGCCGCGACGACGTCGCCAGGGTTCACGAGGACGCCGTCGCAGACGACGGGCACGTTCACGGCCCCGGGGCCGCGCTTCTCGGGATGCGACGGCGAGATCGACGTCGCCCAGACCGGCATCGGCATCGCCCGCAGCGCGTCGACGTCGCGGACCGGCCCGTCGGCCACGACCCCCGCGACGCCTTTCGCCTTGGCGTAGGTGCCCGCGACGTCGCCCCACAGGGCCCCGTGCTCGCCGCCGCCGTTCACGAGGACGAGGACCTGCCCGGCCTCCGCGAGGTGGAGCGCCTTGTGGATCATCAGGTTGTCGCCCGGGAAGTTGTAGGCCGTCACGGCCTCACCGAGGATCCGCTGCCCCGTCGCGATCGGTCGCATCCGGGCGCTCATCAGGCCCATTCGGCCGGCGAGCGAGCCCAGCGCCTCGTGCAGGTCGGCGATCGCGAAGGTCGCGGCCTCGGAGAGGAGTTCCGGACAGGAGCGCGGGATCTGCGTGTAGATGACGCCGGGATGGGTGAGCATGGGCGGACTCGCGAAGGTGGAGAGGGTGCGAAACGCTATGGCGCGGCGCGCGCGTTCGTCGAGGCGACGATCGTGCCCCATCGCTCGACATTCGCCTTGAGGAGGGTCCGGAACGTGTCCGGATCGATCGCGTAGGGCTCGGCTCCGATCCGGGTCATGAAGTCCCGCAGGGTGGGCTCGCGCAGCAGGTCGTTCACGTCGGCGTTGATGCGCCGGACGAGCCCGGGGCTCATCCCGGCCGGCCCGAGCAGGCCCCACCACGGCGTGACGTCGAAGCCGGGCAGGCCGGATTCCGCGACGGTCGGCACCGTCGGGGTGACGGAGGCGCGGTCTTGGCTGGTGACCGCGATCGCCTTCACGACACCGTCCTGCACCTGCCCGATCACGGACGGCACGGCCGCGACGCCGGCCTCGATATGTCCGCCCGAGATGTTCGTGATCGCCTGGGCGATGCCGCGATGGGCGACATGGACCATCCTGAACCCGGCTTCGGACTTCAGCATCTCGCCGATCAGATGGTTGACCGAGCCCACGCCCGACGTCGCGTAGTTCATCGGCTCTCGCCTGGCCCGCGCGAGCGCCAGGAACTCCTGCAGGTTCGCGACCGGCAGGCCCGGGCTCACGATCACGTAGAAGCCGGCCCGGGCGAAGGTCGCGATCGGCTGGAAATCGCGGACCGAGTCGAAGGGCTGGTTCGGGTAGAGGTGCGGGTTGATCGCCTGCGACCCCTCGTAGGTCACGAGCAGCGTGTGGCCGTCGGGCTCGGCCCGGGCGACGCTCGCCGTGCCGATGTTGCCGGCCGCGCCGGCCACGTTCTCGACGATCACGGGCTGACCCCAGCGCTTGCCGAGGCGCTCGCCGACCGCACGCGCCAGCACGTCCGTCGTGCCGCCGGGCGCCTGGGGGACAACGAGCCGGACGAGGCGGGTCGGAAACGGCGCGTCCTCCGCGAGGGCTCCGCGGCCGGCCGCGAGGCCTCCGAGCGGCAGGGCGACAAGCGCTGCACGGCGCGTGATCATCGACGGTCAGTCCTCCCGGGTCCCGGCGGGCGACGCGTCGTCCATCGCTTCCGTCTCAGGCCGATGTCCCGCTAAGGCCTCGATGCGTCCCGGGCAAGGCTCGCCGACGGGACGCGGAAGCGGTGTCCTCGCGCCCGCGCCCGCCGCGGCGTCGGTCGACCCCTGTCCGGACGCCTCTCCCGTCGATCGCGTCTCCGCTGTTCGGGCGATGGCCTTGCCGCGACATGGTGCGGCGGTCCGAGCACGCCGCCCAGCAGCCGCGCCTTTGTCGGCGAGCGACCGCCCCCGGTGCCGGGCCGGCGCTCTCAGAGCGCATAGACGCCGCCGCACACGTTCGTCTCCCCGAGCCGTTCGCAGTACATGTCCTTGAGCTCGACCGTCTTCGAGGTCGGGTTCATGAACTTGTAGGTCTGCCAGAACGAGGCGGAGCGGCGGGCGAGCTCGCTCCGCTCCTTCACGAAGAACTTTCCGTCCGGGTCCGTCGCCTCCATCAGGTTCCGGCCGACGAAGTCCTCCCTCTGCCCGTGCGCCAGGACGGCACCGTCGAGGCCGAGAACCGTGATGTAGAGGTCGCGATCGTGGAAGCGGCCGGCCTTTCGCGTGAACTCCGGATAGGCCTTCTCGGGCCCCTCGGCCTGGATGAAGGCAACGGCCCGCTTCACCATCGCGACGGCCTCCTCCTTCGTCGCGAACGCGGCCGCCGCCGCGGGCTGGGCGGCCAGCGCGGCCGTGAGCCAGGCGGCCGAGAGATTTTGAGCCGTCGTCTTCGTCATCGTGATCCTCCCCTCGGTCCGCGGCAGGTCCGGACGAAGGCGCGGCTGCAGGATCGGGGCCATCGGAGCCCTGCTCCCGCACGCCGCGCAACAGACCTACCCGCGCGGGTTGATCGGGCGATCCGCCGTCCAGTCATACGTCCCGAGGTCGCGCTCCCGGACCGCTTCCTTCCAGCCGACGCTCTCGGACCGGTGCTTGAACGCGAGGCCCTCCGGGGAGTGCCGCGTGATGCCGTCGAAGACCGTCGCGATCATCTGGGTGGTCTTCAGGCCCATCGCCTCGACGGCCTGGTTGATCACCAGCTTCTGCATCATCAGCTGGTTGACCGGCACGGTGGCCATGCGCTCCGCGAGCCGCTCCACCTCCCCGTCGAGGTCGGCTGCCGGCACCGCCTTCAGCACGAGGCCGAGCTTCTCGGCCTCGACGCCCGAGATGCGATCGCCGGTGAACAGCATGCGCTTCGCCCGCTCGGGGCCGAGCCGATAGACCCACATGGCGGTCGTCGGGCAGCCCCAGACCCGGACCGGCATGTAGCCGATCTCCGCATCCTCGGCCATGACGATGATGTCCGAGCAGAGCGCGATGTCCGACCCGCCCGCGACCGCGAAGCCGTGGATCTTGCAGATCACCGGCCGGTCCGAGCGCCACAGCGACATGAAGCATTCGGTGTTCCGCCGCATGAAGGCGTAGTCCTTCATCGGGTCCCAGGGCATGTCCTGGGTGACGCTGTTCGTGCCTGCGGTCTCGGCATAGGCCGTCAGATCGTAGCCCGCGCAGAAAGCCCGGCCTGCGCCCGAGAGCACGATGACGTGGATCCCGGGATCGGCGTTCGCCCGGGCCACCGCGTCGGCGAGCGCTCCCGGCAGCGCGTCGTCGATGGCGTTCAGGACGTCCGGCCGGTTCAGGGTGATGCGGCCGATCCGTCCGTCCCGTTCGTACAGCACAGGCTCCATGGATCGTCTCCCGTCGGCCGCGGTGCCGGGCCGGCACCCGTGTCCCTGTAGCCGTGCAGGCCTGCCGCCGACCAGAGGTCATGGCGCCGAGCCATGGCGTTCGTGTCTTGCTATCCTGCGCGGTTCCGATCCTGGACGACACTCTGCCGGACGGGTTTCGCAAGCAAGGGCGCAAACCGATCGCCGCTCGGCTGTGTCTGCGGGACCAGTCGTAAGGCGAGCCGCTCGGTGCTGGCCTCGCAAGGGATCGACCGTGCCGCCCAGCTTCTCACACTCACAGATTTCCGACCATGAATTCATGCAGTTTCAGGTTGAAGTCGGTGTCGGTGTTCCTATGATCGACCGGCGTTGATCGAACGGATCCAAACGGCGGTTCGATCTGGAGGTGGAAATGCCCACTGAGAGTGAACCGAGGACGGCTGAGGGAGATCCGCCAGCCAAGACGGTCGAGACTCGACCGATTATCAAGCCTCTGAACCGAGGTGCAGCCCTACTAGGCCTAGTGATCCTGGCCGGATCGATCGGCGTATTCGCAACCCCTCAGCTTATTGGGAGTATGGTAGCTCCGCTTCCAAATCTATTGGTATGTATCGGATTGGCATTGATTCTCTTCGCGGTGGGTGACGAAGCCCGCCTCTCCGACTACAAAGGCATCACACTCGTCGGGGCTGCCGCCATCGGTTTCATGCTGTTCTACCTGCTTGAAAACGCTACGGCGAAGCGGGATGTCAAGGTTGGTCTACTCTCCATAGAGCACCCAGATCAGGGCGCTTCAAAAACTACATCGCGTCGCAGTGCCGAAGACGCTCGAATTTATTACAAAGGAGGAGCATGGGTCGGGGTTCGTCAGGACGCCGGCGCCAATCACATATCGTTCCTGTTTCATCTTGCAGGAGCGGATCGCGCAAATCTCAAGGAAACCGAATGCCCCGAAGTTTTCGTCAATTTCAAAGATGGTCCATTAAGCTTTAGATTCAAACAAAACAACATAAATATCTCGAGTCCCGGGTATGTCTTCGATCTGATGTTCAGGTCCGACACGGGGAAGGTGTCATATTACGGCAATCGATCAGCCGTTCCGCTCGAGTTGTGCAATCAGCTCGACCTCGCTGCCGACATTATCAAGAAGCAAAACACGGCACTCGAGACAAATACGGATGTGCAACCAGGTGCGGCTGCCGCGCCCGAGAACACGCCGCTTGTTGGCCCGGTTCGCACGGCATCACCCGGGTCGTCGAGTGCTGC
>CAXTKM010000038.1:0-9140 GCA_964244795.1 uncultured Enterovirga sp. | reverse complement strand
GCGACGGGCGCCGCTCTCCGTTCCGTCCGAGCCTTCGCTCGTCGGCTACGTGATTTACGGCGAACTCAATCCGCGGCCGAACCGAAATCCGAAGAGCTGGTTCGACATCGAAGGCAAGCCCGAGGCACGCTTCCCCGCTCCGAATGACGTCCTTCGGGTTCGGCGGCCAGTCTATATCCGCCCGGTCCCCTATCGGTGGGATGTCGCGCAGAGGAAACATGTCGAAGGCGCCAAGGAAATCGATACTCTTCGACCGGATCAGAAGATCATAGTGGGCGGTGACTCGATAATTAGTTATGATGAGAATAAACAACTTTATTATATTGTAGTGCCTATATCGGTTGTCGAAGGTAAGCAAATGCCATCGATCGAGCCTTTCAAGGCCATAGCCGGTGCGAGTGCGGTTTCTGGTTACGTCTACGCTGGCTCTCTTGATGAGTCGACAGGTGATCTATCAGATCGAATATTTGATAACATAACCCGACCGGATGCAGTTTATCCGGTCCCAAACGATATATTGTTAGCGCGAAGCAATGTTTGGCTCCGGTCCGGGCCAAGGCGATGGGATCGGGTTGGACAGCAGTATGTCAACGAAGGAACCGTCAAGCCAATCAAGCAAGGGCAGTACGTTCGCGTGTCGGGTGACACCAGCCTTGCCAAGGGCGGCTTGTCGATCTGGGTTCCGATCGACCGAATAACGAGCGGGATCGAGGAGGCGCGGGCGGATTAGGCGTTCACGTCTTGTTCTTGACGGCGCCGCGGCGACGGGTACAGTCGCGTCCGGGTTCCCCGAGGCTTTTCGATGGTCGTACGCGTCTCCACTGTTGCCTTCGATGGGATCGAGGGCCGGGCCGTCGACGTGCAGGTGCAGATCTCGCACGGGACCGTCGCCTTTGTGCTGGTCGGGCTGCCTGACAAGGCCGTCGGCGAGTCGAAGGAGCGGGTCCGGTCGGCGCTCCTGGCCTCCGGCCTCGCGCTGCCGGCGAAGCGCATCACGGTCAACCTCGCGCCCGCCGACCTGCCGAAGGAGGGCTCGCATTACGACCTTCCGATCGCGCTCGGCATCCTGGCCGCGATCGGGGCGATCCCGGCGGATGCGCTCGCGGGCTACACGGTGCTGGGCGAGCTCGCGCTCGACGGCTCGATCACGGCTGTCGCGGGCGTGCTCCCGGCCGCGATCGCCGCGAACGGGCGCGGGCAGGGGCTGATCTGTCCGGCGGCCTGCGGACCCGAGGCGGCCTGGGCGTCCCGCGATGCGGACATCCTCGCCCCGCGCTCGCTCGTCCAGCTCGCGAACCACTTCAAGGGCGATCAGGTCATGGCCCGGCCGGAGCCTGCGGTCGCGCCCTCCGTCGGCGCGCTGCCGGACCTTCGCGACATCAAGGGCCAGGAGAGCGCGAAGCGGACGCTCGAGATCGCGGCCGCGGGCGGCCACAACCTCCTGATGTCGGGGCCGCCCGGGGCCGGCAAGTCGATGCTGGCCCAGCGCCTGCCCTCGATCCTGCCGCCGCTCGGGCCGCTCGAACTGCTGGAGGTCTCTATGGTGCAGTCGGTCGCGGGGCTGCTCGCCGAGGGCGCGCTGTCGTCCCGGCGGCCGTTCCGGGCGCCGCACCACTCGGCCTCGATGGCGGCGCTCGTCGGCGGCGGGATCAACGCCCGGCCGGGCGAGATCTCGCTCGCCCATCACGGGATCCTGTTCCTCGACGAGCTGCCCGAGTTCCAGCCCGGCGTGCTGGACGCGCTGCGCCAGCCGCTCGAGACCGGCACCGTGATGATCGCGCGCGCGAACCATCGCACGACCTACCCGGCGCGCGTCCAGCTCGTGGCCGCCATGAACCCCTGCCGCTGCGGCCACGCGACCGAGCCCGGCTATGCCTGCCGGCGCCAGCCGAACGACCGCTGCATGGCGCAATACGCCTCCCGCATCTCCGGTCCGCTGCTCGACCGGATCGACCTCGCGATCGAGGTGCCGGCCGTGACCGCCTCGGACCTGATCCTACCGCCGCCCTCGGAGGGGTCGCGGGAGGTCGCGGCCCGGGTCGCCCGGGCGCGCGAGATCGCGGCCCGGCGCTACGGCGCGCTCGGGCTCGACGGGATCACGACGAACGCCGCCTGCCCGGGCGCGCTGCTCGAGGAGGTCGCGAAACCCGACGAGGCCGGGTGGCGCCTGCTCCGCGAGGCCGCGGACGCGATGCGGCTCTCGGCGCGTGGCTTCCACCGCATCCTCAAGGTGGGCCGGACGCTGGCCGACCTCGACGGCGAGCCCCTCGTCCGCCGCATCCACCTTGCCGAGGCGATCTCGTACCGCTCGCATCTCGACCGCCGGCCGGTCCCGGCGTGACGCGCCGGCACCATCGACACCCCTGGGAAGACCCATGTTCCTCATCCGCACCGCGCTCGGGCCGAGCCCCATCCATGGGATCGGGGTCATGGCGGCCGAGCCCGTCGCGGCCGGACAGGCGATCTGGCGTTTCGCGCCCGGGATCGACCTCGTCCTGCCGCAGGCCGAGGTAGCCGGCCTCCCGGAGGCCTTCGCGGAGTACCTCGTCACCTACGGCTATCTCTCGCCCGAGTTCCCGGACAGCTACGTCCTGTCCTGCGATCACGCGAAGTTCCTGAACCATTCCGAGCAGCCGAACACGGCCATCCTGGGCCGGGAGACGGTCGCGCCGCGCCCGATCGCGGCCGGGGAGGAGATCACCTGCGACTACAGGCTGGTCGTGCTCGGCTGGACCGGATTCGCGTGAGATCGCGCGAGAGACCGCACGACCGCGCACCGGTCCGAATGCACCTGTCCCTCCCGGCCACGCTTTCCCCCTCGCTCCGACCCGGCTACCATCCTGGTCTCGGGGCGGGCCTGAGGAGCGTCATGGCGGCCGTTCGGGTCGGATCACGCCGTCGGGGCGGCGGCCTTCCGGCCGCGGTCGGGTCGGTCGCGGAGGCGGTGCGGGCCAGCGTTCCGCTGCGGGCGGTCCTCCTGATCGGCTGCGTGGTCGTGGCGCTCGTGGTCCTCGGCACGGCGCTCCTCGTCACGGAGCTCCGGTCGCGCGAGATCTCCGACGCCCGGCGGAGCCTCGACACCCTCAGCGCCCTCCTGGCCGAATCGACGGCCCGCACGTTGGAGAGCGTCGATCTCGTCCTGCAGAGCACGCTCGATCAGCTCAGGCAGGAGGGCGTCACGTCGGCGGAGAGCCTCGGGCGGCTGCGCTCGGACGCCCGGACCCACGAGATGCTTCGCGTCCGGGTCGCGGGCCTTCCCCAGCTCGCCGCGATCAGCATCGTGGGCCAGGACGGGCGTCTCGTCAGCTTCTCGCGCGAGCGCGTCGCACCCGAGATCGACCTGTCCGACCGCGACCATTTCAGGCGCCTGCGGGACGAGGCGCCGCCGGAGCCCTTCCTGAGCGAGCCGGTCGAGAACCGCGGTAACGGGCAATGGTCGACCTACCTCGCCCGGCGGATCCTCGGCCCGGACGGCCGCTTCATCGGGATCGTCTACGCGGCGATCGAGCTCGCCTTCTTTCAGCGCTCCTATGCGGCGCTCGACCTCGGGCGCGAGACCTCGATCAGCCTCTGGCAACTGAACGGGACGCTGCTCGTCCGCTACCCCGACGCCTTCGCGATCGGGCGCCGCTTCGGCACGGCCGCCTTCCAGGACATCGCGCAGACGAGCCCTCCCTTGATCTACGAGACCCCGTCCGGGATCGACGGCCAGGCCCGGCTCGTCGCGCGCCGGGTCGTGCGCGATTTCGCGGCCGTCTCCGTGATCTCCCGGACCATGCCGTCGGTCCTGGCCGACTGGAAGCGGCAGACGACCGCGTTCGTCGCGGCCGGAGTGCTGGTCGCGGTCGCGGCAGTGGCGGTGCTCGCGGCCCTGGCGCGCCAGTTCTGGGCCTACGAGGAGGTCGCGCGCGCGATGCGCGACCGCTCCGCCGCGCTGCAGGGACGGGACGAGCTCGAGGCGCAGCTCCGCCAGTCGCAGAAGCTGGAAGCCATGGGGCAGCTCACCTCCGGGCTCGCGCATGACTTCAACAACCTCCTCGCGGTCACGCTCGGCAATCTCGAGCGCCTCGGCCGCAACCTGCCGGAGGACCGTCCCGATCTCCGGCGCGCCCTGGACGGCGCGCGCGGGGGAGCGGAACGCGCGGCCGGACTGACGCAGCGTCTCCTCGCCTTCTCGCGCCGGCAGCCGGTGGCGCCCTCCAGCCTCGACGTCAACGCGATCGTGGACGGGATGCAGGACCTCCTGCGGCAGACGCTCGGCGCGAACATGGTGCTCCGGCTCGACCTCGCGCCCGCGCTCGCGCCGACCTTTGCCGATCCGAACGGCCTCGAATCGGCGCTGCTGAACCTCGTGGTCAACGCCCGCGACGCGATGCCGGGCGGCGGGACCGTCACGGTCGAGACGCGCGGCCCGGACGAGACCACGCCTCCGGGTTCGGGCGAGCCCGGCCCGTTCCTGCGGGTCACGGTGGCGGATACCGGCGAGGGCATGTCGCCGGAGACGGCGCAGCGGGCCTTCGAGCCGTTCTTCACAACGAAGGAGCCGGGGCTCGGGACCGGGCTCGGCTTGGCCCAGGTCTACGGGTTCGCCCGGCAGTCGAACGGCGCCTGCGCGATCGAGACCCGGGAGGGCGCCGGGACCCGGGTCACGCTGTCCCTGCCCGCGACCCCGATCCCGGTCGACAGGACCCTCGAGAGCGCAGCATGACCCCGATCCGGCCCCGCCGCAGCGCGCTCTACATGCCGGCCTCGAATCCGCGCGCCCTCGCGAAGGCGAGGTCGCTGCCGGTCGACGTGGTCATCCTCGACCTCGAGGACGCGGTCGCGCCCGACGCGAAGGCGTCGGCCCGCGACGCGGTCGTGGCGGCCCTGCGCGAGGGCGGCTTCGGGAATCGCGAGGTCGCGATCCGGGTGAACGGCCCCGCGACGGAATGGGGGCGCGACGATCTCGCGGCCGCGGTCGCGGCGGCGCCGGACGCCATCCTCCTGCCGAAGGTCCAGGACCCGGACGCGCTCGTCGCGGCGGAGGGCGCCCTCGCCGAGGCCGGCGCACCCGGGCGCACGCGCCTCTGGGCCATGATCGAGACGCCGCTCGCGCTGCTCCGCCTCGAGCGGATCGCCTCGGCATCGCGCGAGGGCGCGCCTCGCCTCGCCTGCCTGGTCGCGGGCACGAACGATCTCGCGAAGGAGACCCGCGCCCGGATCGTGCCGGGCCGCGCCCCGATGCTGCCGTGGCTGTCGTCGATCGTCGCGGCCGCCCGCGCCTACGGGCTCGACGTGCTGGACGGGGTCTCGAACGACCTCCGGGATCCCGCCGCGTTCCGGGCCGAGTGCGAGGGGGGGCGCGACCTCGGCTTCGACGGCAAGACGCTGATCCATCCGGACCAGATCGCGGCCGCGAACGAGGTCTTCGCCCCGCCGCCCGCCGAGGTCGAGGCGGCCCGGGCCGTCATCGCGGCCTTCGCCCGGCCCGAGAACGCCGGGCGCGGCGTGATCTCCCTCGACGGCCGGATGGTCGAGCGGCTCCACGCCGAGATGGCGGCCCGCACCGTCGCGCTCGCGGACGCGATCGCGGCGGCCCGGTGACGGCGCACGGGGCGGCCCGGGCTATGTGGGTCGACACTGAGGCCGTTGCTCCCTGCCAGTCTCTTTCACGACGGGCGGCATGAACCTTGAATGCCCTGTGACCCGAGCCGTGCGTGCGCTCGGCAGGGAGGTTCGATGAAGATCGGGATCAGGGACGCGCTTTTCGTCTCAGCATTGCTTGCGCTCGAACCCGGGACGGCAGGAGCCTTCGAGGCGCAGGAGGCGACCGTCGCCTCGGTTCGCGAGGCGATCTCCGAGGGTCGGTCGACCTGCCGGGACGTAATTCGCGCCCATCTCGACCGGATCGAGGCCAGCGACCGCAAGGGCCCGGCCTTGCGCGCGCTCATCACCGTGAATCCGAGGGCGATGGACGAGGCGGCGCGCCTCGACGCGCTCTACGCGGCCGACAGGACACGGGCGGGGCGGCTGCACTGCGTGCCGGTGATCCTGAAGGACAACTTCGACACCGGCGACATGCCGACCAGCGGCGGCAACGTGTCGATGAAGACATCGCAGCCCCTGCGCGACGCCTTCACGGTCGCGAACATGCGTCGAGACGGCGCGGTCGTCCTCGCGAAGGCCAACCTCCAGGAATTCGCCCGCGGCGGTGTCTCGATCAGCAGCCTCGGCGGACAAGTGCTCAATCCCTACGATCTCACCCGCACGCCGGGCGGGTCGAGCGGCGGCACCGCGGCCGCGATCGCGTCCAGCTTCGCCGTGCTCGGGACGGGGAGCGACACCGGCCAGTCGATCCGCTCGCCGGCCTCCGCGACCAGCCTCGTCGGCCTGCGCCCGACCCGGGGACTGGTGAGCCGTGCCGGCGTGATTCCGAACAGCTCGACCCAGGACGAGGTGGGCCCGATCACCCGCACGGTCACGGACGCGGCGCTCCTCCTCGACGCGATGGCGGGCTTCGACGCCGCCGACCCGATCACCGCGCTCGGCGTCGGTCGGCGTCCGGCGAGCTACGCGGTGGGCCTCCGGGCCGATTCCCTCCAGGGCGCCAGGATCGGGCTCGTGACGAACCTGCTCGGCCGCGAGGAGCGGCACGCCGACGTGACGGCGGCGATCCACCGCGCGGCCGACGAGATGCGCCGGCTCGGCGCCACGGTCGTGCCGGTCTCGGTCGCGGATTTCGGCCCGCTCATGCAGAAGGTCGGCAATTCCGAGTGGGAGGCGCGCGGCGTCATGGACGCCTACTTCGCCACGTTGCCCGCCACTGCGCCGATCAGGTCCTTCCGCCAGCTCGTCGATGCGAAGACCGCATCGCCCGACATCCAGAGGGTGCTGGAGAAGGAGATCGAGGCCGACGGCGTCGCGTCCGAGGACTACAGGACCAGGACGCTCAACCGGGAGAAGCTGCGCGTCGCGCTGGCCGCCCGCATGGCCGAGGCCGGCGTCGACGTGCTGCTCTATCCCCATCAGAGCGTCCTCGTCGCGAAGACCGGAGGGTCGGAGCAGCCGGAGCGTAACGGCGTGCTCTCGAACGGCACGGGCTTTCCCGCGGTGACGTTCCCGGCCGGCTTCTCGAAGGCCACCGCGGACGCGCCCCTCGGGGTGCCGATCGGCGCGGAGCTCCTCGGCCTCGACTACACCGAGCCGAAGCTCCTGGCCTACGCCTACGCGTACGAGCAGGCCGTGAGGCCGCGCAAGCCGCCGCGCCTGACGGCGACCCAATAGAGCACGGCCGGCCCGAGGTGTGGCCGGGCTGAAGCAGCGGAGGCTGCGACCGGTCTAGACGAGGCGTGCGCCCCGACCGAAGCGCCGGTCCGGGCGCGTGTGGGTGCGGCCGCGGCCCGGCTCCTCTATGGGAGGGCGTCACCGGACCGGATCGTGCCCAAGCTCGTCGCCCTCCAGTTCCTCCGCGCCCTCGCGGCCCTTGCGATCGCCCTCGTGCATCTCGAGCCGGACGTGCTGGCCCGCGGCGGCGGCGGGGCGGCCGCGATCCGGGCGTTTCCCTGGGAGGCCGGGGTCGACGTCTTCTTCGTCGTGTCCGGCTTCGTGATGGTCTATGCGTCCGGCCCGCTGTTCGGAGCGGCCGGCGGGGCCCGGCGGTTCCTCGCCCGCAGGCTTGCCCGGGTCGCGCCGCTGTACTGGCTGACGACGACGCTCGTCCTCGCGGTCCTGGCGCTCCGGCCCGACCTGATGCGCTCCGCCGTCGCGACGCCCGACCTCGTCCTCGCGTCCTACCTCTTCGTGCCCTGGGCGAGGCCGAACGGGATCGTGCAGCCGGTCTACACGCTCGGCTGGACGCTGAACTACGAGATGTTCTTCTACGCGGTCTTCGCGCTCGCGCTCGGGCTCCGGCGCCGGAGCGCCGTCGCGGCGGTGTCGCTGACGCTGCTCGGGCTCGTCGCGGCCGGCCTCGCGCTTCCATCCCTGCCGCAGCCGCTCGCCTTCTGGACGGCTCCCATCCTGCTCGAGTTCGTGCTCGGCATGGCGATCGGGCTCGCCCGCCAGGAGGGCACGACCTTCGGGACGGCGGGACGCACGGCTCTCGCCCTCGCGGGCGTCGCGCTCTTCGCGCTCGCCGGGCGCGACGCGGTGACGGTGACGGGCCTGAACCAGGCCGTCCTGTTCGCGCTTCCGGCCGCCTTGCTGGTCGCGGCCTGCGGGCTCGCGCCGGGCCGAGCCGTCGGCCGAGATTCCGGCCAAGACTCCGGCCAAGACCCCGGCCGAGACCCCGCGCTGCCTCCGTCGACATGGCCGATCCGGGCCGGCGAGGCGATCGGGGACGCGTCCTACGCAGTCTACCTCCTGCACCCCTTCGCGATCCGGGGCACGGTCCGGATCGTCGACGCCTCCGGGCTCGGGCCGGCCCTCGGGGGCGCGGGCTTCGCGGTTCTGGCGCTCGCCGTCACGCTGGCGGTCGCGCTCGCGGTCCATAGCTGGGTCGAGCGGCCGCTGACCCGGCTCGGCCGGCGCGTTCTCGATGCGAGACGGTGACCGGACTCGAGCTCACCCCTCCGTCATTGCGAGCGTACCGAAGCAACCTAGGAGTCCGCGCGCTGACCCCTGGGTTGCTTCGTCGCTCACGCTCCTCGCAATGACGACGGAAGACGGCTCTAAGTAAAACTTCCCGGCAGGAGGAGCAAAGAGCAGCGCGTCAGGTCCTGAAGATCAAGCCGCGATCGACATATGCGGCTCGGCCGCCCGGACGTCCGCGTCGACATGGTCGGCGAAGCGCTTGAAGTTCTCCTGGAACATGGCGACGAGGCGCTTCGCGGTCTCGGCGAAGGCCGCTTTGTCCTGCCAGGTCTTCACCGGGTACAGGATGTGCGGCTCGACGCCCGGGACCGAGGTCGGCACCGCGAAGCCGAAATACGGATCGCGCCGGAAATCGGCCCGGGCGAGCGACCCGTCGATCGCGGCCGAGAGCAGGCGCCGGGTCACCCGGATCGGCATGCGGCGGCCGCCGGTCATCACGCCGCCGCCGGTCCAGCCCGTGTTCACGAGCCAGCAATCGACGTGGTGGCGGGCGATGAGGTCGCGGAGCAGGTTGCCGTAGACGGAGGGGTGGCGCGGCATGAAGGGCGCCCCGAAGCAGGTCGAGA
>CAXTKM010000037.1:19001-21458 GCA_964244795.1 uncultured Enterovirga sp. | reverse complement strand
CGTCGACCGGCATGAAGGCCATGTCGACCTGGCCCGTCCGGGTCGCATCCGTCGCCTCGCCCGAGTTCGGGAAGACCAGGAACGCGACCGGCACCCCGAGCGCGCGGCCGAGCCCGGCCGCGAGATCCGCCGTTACGCCCCGCGGCGCACCGTCCGGTCCGCGGCCGACGAAGAAGACGCCCGCGCTCGGGGCCTCGACCAGCGCGACCCGGACCGGACCCGTCGCCGCGAGCTCGGCTCGGGCCGCCTCGGCCGCGCCCGCGTCCAGCGCCTGGGCGGAAGAGGCTGGAACCCCGGCCGCGAACCCGGCCGCGACCGCGACCGCCAGAAGACCGACCTGCATGACATCCTCCCGTTCATCTTTTCCGGGCAGAGGATCGGAGCTTTGGAGAGCCGTCAACCGAAGCCGCGTGGCGACCTCTCCCGGTCGGGGAGGGCAATGGCTTCGCTCGTTGCGATGATCCCTCCCCTGAAGGCCCCGGCGACGCCGGGCCGAAGGCCCGATACCGGCCCTCGGCAGGGGCGGGGCTGCCTGGCCGGGTGACCCCCGTTGTCCGCGCCTCCTACCTTCCCCAGCAGGGCAGCGTCATCGCATATGGCTCCTGGCGTGATCCTCCCCCCGTGGGGGAGGTGGCAGGCGCGAAGCGCCTGACGGAGGCGGCTACCCGGCCGGGTAAACCCCACCCCGGTTCGGGCCTTCGGCCCGACTCGCCCTCCCCTGAGGGGAGGGATCACCGCCTCGCGCTAAGCCACAGGCGATGGCCCTGGCCATCCGGGAGAGGCAGCCGCGCTGCCACCGCCGGTCGGCACGCAGTGTTCGCGCGATCACGCTCGTCCTGGCCCATACATCGTGCCCGTGACATCTTGGCGCCCGATTCGCGCGACATGGCTTGTTCCATGAACGCTCAACAGGCCTCTGCCGGGACGGCGCCCGCCCTGTCCGTCCTTCCCTCCGATCGACCGGCCGCAGCACCTCGGCCCGCCGCGAGGCCGCCCGGCCCGCTCTGGCGCACCCTGGCGATCTCGTTCGCGGCGGCCGGGCTCGCGACCGCGGCGCTCGGCAGCGCCTGGGTCTTCCTCGACGGGGCCTCGATGCTGCGCGGAGGCGCCCCGCGCGCCCGCTCCGCCGCGATCCGGTCCGGCCCGATCGCCGACATGCCGGAGATCCGGGACGGGGTGCCAGGCCTGATGCCGACCGGCGCCCGGCCGGCCCAGGCCCAGGCCGCGGCCGCAGGTCCGGTCCGACCCGTCGACCTCCCGATGCGGGCGGCCCTCGCGGCGCCCAGCGTCGCGCCGCCGCCGCTGTCGCGGGCCGAGCCCTCGGCCGACGCCGCGAACGCACGCGCGATGGCGTCCACGATCGCGGCGGCCTCGCTGCGGCCCAGCCTCGAGACCCGCGCTGCCGCCCCCCGGACCGTGCCGATGGCGGAAGCGGTCGCGCCGACGCCGACCCCCGCTCCCGCCCCGGTCGCGTCGGCCCCGGTCGCGCCCGCTCCGGTCCAGGCCCGCATGCCGGTGGCCGCGCCTCCGACCATCGTCCGGCCCCAGGCGGAGCCGGTCTCCGAGGCGGCCGTCGCGGCGACCGGCTCGCCCGTCTCCGTCCCTGACCCGGAGCCCCCCTCCTCGACGGTCGCGAGCCTGGCTCCGATCGAGCCGGAGCGCCCGGCGGCGTCTTCCGAGGTCGTCGCGCCTCCGCTGCCGCCGACGCGCCCGGTGCTGCGTCCGGTCGATCCGCCGGCGGCCCGTGCGGCCGAGCCGGCCCGCGCTCGTGTCGTGATCGCAGCACCTGCCGGCCCGGTCCGGCCGATCCGGACCGAGCCGGTCCGGGCCGAGCCTTCTGCCACGCCGGCGCGGGCGCCCTCGACCCAGGAGACACGTCAGGCGTCGCCGCAGGTTCCCGCCCAGGAGCGAGCCGAGGTGTTCGGCGTGCCGATGCCGAGCTTCGTCCCGACCGGCCGCGAGATCCGGGACGCGGCGAGCTCGCTCGCCGATGCCGTGATCACGCTGCCCGAGCGCTTCTGAGCGCTTGCCGGACGGCCCTGCTCCGCTAGGCTGAGGCGAGCGGCGGGGAACACGTCATGACGGCGACCATATTCGGAATGGCCTGGGTCCGGCCGGCGTCGTCCCGGTCATGAGCACGGCCGTCGTCGACCAGGACCTTCCCGTCGGGCCGGCCGTCGAGCCTGGTCCGGCGCGGCGGCCCGAGCCCGGGACCGTGCTCGAGGGCCGGCACGTCCGGCTCGTGCCGGTCGATCCGGCACGGCATGGCGATGCGCTGTACGGGAACGCGCACGGCCCCGGCCACGAGGCGCTCTGGGCCTATCTCTTCCCGTCGCCGTTTCCAGACCGGGCCGCCTTCGACCAGTACCTCGCGGGGCAGGCCGCCTCGACCGATCCCTTCGTCTTCGCGATCCTCGACGGGGCGACGGGAGAGGCCGTCGGGCACGCGTCGTACAT
>CAXTKM010000037.1:3532-18991 GCA_964244795.1 uncultured Enterovirga sp. | reverse complement strand
GCGTGATCGAGGTCGGCAACATCCTGTTCACGCCGAAGCTGCAGCGCGGCCCGGGCGGGACGGAGGCCATGTTCCTGATGGCGCGGCACGCCTTCGAGACGCTGGGCTACCGGCGCTACGAGTGGAAGTGCAACGCGCTGAACGCGCCGTCGCGCCGGGCGGCCGAGCGCTACGGCTTCGCCTTCGAGGGCCTCTTCCGGCAGCACATGATCGTCAAGGGCCGCAACCGCGACACGGTCTGGTTCTCGATGCTGGACACCGAGTGGCCCGCCCGCCGGCTCGCCTTCGAGCGCTGGCTCGACCCGGCGAACCGCGACCCGCAAGGCCGGCAGCACCTCGCGCTCTCGGTCCTGAACGCCCGCGCGATCCCGGGGTTCTCGCTCCGGCGCGCGGACCCTGAGGACGCCGCGGCCTTCTCGACCCTGCAAGGGGCGGCCTATGCCTGGAACCGGCGCGAGCTCGGGGTCGAGCCGGTGCCGCTCCTCATCCCGACCGAGGAGGTGCTGGCCCGCTACGAGACCTGGCTGCTCGAGGAGGACGGACGGCTGACGGGCGCGCTCGCGCTCGAGCCGCACCCCGACCACCTCGTCATCTGGAGCGTCTCGGTCGATCCGGAGCAGCAGAACGGCGGGATCGGGCGCCATCTCCTCGACGCCGCCGAGGCCCGCACCCGCGCGCTCGGGCTGTCCGTGCTGCGCCTCTTCACGGGCGCGCCGCTGCAGAAGAACATCGACTGGTACGTCAGGCGGGGCTATGCCGTCGACGGGACCGAGGCGCTGGCGGACCGGCGCCTCGTCCACATGATCAAGAGGCTCTGAGCAAGGGCCGATCTGGTTCGGGAGGATACGGGATGGCGGGACGGCTCGCGGGGAAGACGGCTGTCGTCACGGCGGCCGGGCAGGGGATCGGCCGCGCCATCGCGACAGCCTTCGTCCGGGAAGGCGCGACGGTCTGGGCGACGGATCTCGATCCGGCGAAGCTCGACGGGATCAGGGCCGCCGAGTCGCGGGCGCTGAACGCGCGCTCGACGCCCGAGGTCGACGCGCTGGCCGCCGAGACCGGGCCGATCCACATCCTCGTGAACGCGGCCGGCTTCGTGCACCACGGGACCGTGTCCGACACGACCGAGGAGGAGTGGGACTTCTCCTTCGACCTCAACGTGAAGTCGATGCACCGCACGATCCGGGCCTTCCTGCCCGGCATGCTCGAGACCGGGAACGGCTCGATCGTGAACATCGCGTCCGGAGCCTCGTCCGTGAAGGCGGCCGCGAACCGCTACGTCTACGGCGCGACGAAGGCCGCCGTGATCGGCCTGACCAAGGCCGTCGCGCTCGACTTCATCCGCCGCGGGATCCGGTGCAACGCGATCTGCCCGGGCACGGTCGAGAGCCCGTCGCTCGATGGCCGCATCGTCGCGCTCGCGGCCAGCACGGGCAAGACGGAGGCCGAGGCCCGGCAGATGTTCGTCGACCGCCAGCCGATGGGCCGCCTCGGCACCCCGGAGGAGATCGCCGCGATGGCGCTCTACCTCGCGTCGGACGAATCGCGCTTCACGACGGGCCAGACCCACATGGTCGACGGCGGCTGGACGCTGTAGCGCGACCTCCAGGCCTCGCACTGCCGGCCTCGCACTGCCGGCCTCGCATCGCCGACCCGGCTCGGAGCCGTCGGCCGAAGGAGCATCCCATGCACATCCTGATCCTCGGCGCCGCCGGCATGATCGGCCGCAAGCTCGTCCAGCGCCTCGTTCGTGAGGGAGCGGTGGGCGGCAAGCCGATCGACCGGATGACGCTGTTCGACGTCGTGGCTCCGGCGGCGCCCGAGGGCACCGCCATCGCGATCGAGACGGCGGCGGGCGACCTGTCGGAGCCGGGCCGGGCCGAGAGCCTGGTGGCGACCCGGCCCGACCTCGTCTTCCACCTCGCCGCGATCGTGTCCGGCGAGGCCGAGGCCGATTTCGAGAAGGGCTACCGGGTCAACCTCGACGCGACCAGGACCCTGTTCGAAGCCGTCCGGGCGATCGGTGGCGGCTATCGCCCGAAAATCGTCTTCACGTCCTCGATCGCGGTGTTCGGCGCACCCTTCCCGGAGGACGGGATCGGGGACACCTACAACCACACGCCGCTGACCAGCTACGGCACCCAGAAGGCGATCGGCGAGCTCCTGCTCGCGGATTATTCGCGCCGCGGCATCTTCGACGGGATCGGGATCCGGCTGCCGACGATCTGCGTCCGGCCGGGCCTGCCGAACAAGGCGGCATCGGGGTTCTTCTCCGGCATCATCCGCGAGCCGTTGAACGGCCGGGAGGCGATCCTGCCGGTCGCGGACACGGTCCGGCACTGGCACGCCTCGCCCAGGGCCGCGATCGGGTTCCTGCTGCACGCGGCGACGCTCGAGACCGCGCCGCTCGGCCAGCGCCGCAGCCTGACCATGCCGGGCCTCTCCGTCACGGTTGCGGAGCAGATCGAGGCGCTGCGACGGGTCGCGGGCGAGGCCGTCGCATCCCTGATCCGGCGCGAGCCCGACCCGGTCGTCGCCGCGATCGTGGCCGGATGGCCGGAGCGCTTCTCGGCCCGGCGGGCCGAGCAGCTGGGCTTCCGGGCCGAGGCGAGCTTCGACGACATCATCCGGGTCTATGTCGAGGACGAGCTCGGGGGGCGGATTCCGGACTGATCCTGCTCCGCAGGTCGACGGCCGTCTTTCCGACACGGCCGCGGCGCGAGGGAGGGCACGGCACCTCCCTCCCGGACAATCCCCATGCGCTGCACCATGCTCGGCCGGACCGGCCTCTCCGTGTCGGGGCTCTCTTGAGGCGGGCCCGCGCGGGCGTCGGGCCTGCCCTGGAAGACGGGCGGCGACCCTCCTGTACGGAATCGATCGAACTCTCGCCGGTGGCGCGCGTTGACGCGGGGACCGGAGCACGATCGCCATGTCGACCGACGACGACAGCCAGCCGAAGCGCGACGGGGTCGTGCTCCCGCGCGAGGTGCAGGAGCATCTCGGCCGCAAGCTCCGGACGGAGCTTCGGGCGGAGGCGGAGAAGCCGAGCTATCTCGGGGAATCGAGCGTCCCGGCCCAGTTCGCGCCGCTCGTTCGGAGGCTCGAAGCCGGCGAGCGCGGCGAGCGTCAGGGCTACGAGGCGGTGAAGCGCGCGATCATCGATCTGCCGCTCGACGTCACCGC
The DNA here is from genome assembly GCA_964244795.1 of uncultured Enterovirga sp. Classification (GTDB taxonomy): domain Bacteria; phylum Pseudomonadota; class Alphaproteobacteria; order Rhizobiales; family Beijerinckiaceae; genus Enterovirga. The sequence goes on along the minus strand of CAXTKM010000037.1, from coordinate 15,808 downwards.
GCGCCCTGTCCCCGACGTCGCGTCGGAGTGACGGCTGGCTGGCACTCCGGACAGTGGAACGTGGAGCGGCCTGACTGGACGAGGCGCCGGATCACGGAGCGGCAGCCGGGCGTGACGCAGGGGCCGCCTTCGCGGTCGTAGACCCGGAACCGCTCCTGGAACGCACCGGACGTGCCATCGACCTGCGCGTGGTCGCGGAGCGTGGATCCCCCGACCGCCACCGCCTCCTCGAGGACGGCGCGGATCTCGGCCGCGAGGAGATTCGCCTTCGCGCGGGGCCGGCCGGTCTCCGTCGCGATCGCGCCCGCGGGTGCCTCCGGCGACAGGCCGGCCCGGAAGAGGGCCTCGCAGACATAGATGTTGCCAAGCCCGGCCACGAGCCGCTGGTCGAGCAGCGCCGCCTTCAGCGACGTCCTGCGCCCCGCAAAGAGGCGGGCGAGCCGCGCGCCGTCGAGCTCCGGCCCGAGCGGCTCGATTCCCATCGCGGCGAAGGGCGCCGAGGCCTCGATCGTGCCCGGCCGATAGAGGGTCATGAAGCCGAACCGGCGGGCGTCGTTGTAGGTGATGCGGGCCCCGTCATCGAGGTGGAACACGACGTGGTCATGCGCCGGGTGGGCGCCGGCCGCCTGGTAGAAGGCGCCGGGCTCGACGACGTCCCGTCCGTGCTCGACGCGAAAACGGCCGGACATCCCCAGATGCATCGCGAGCGCCTCTCCGGACGAGAGGTCGGCGACCAGGTACTTCGCCCGGCGCCGCAGCGCCTCCACGGTCTCGCCCTCGAGGCGACGCGCGAAATCGGCCGGAAACGGGAAGCGCAGGTCGGGCCGGCGCTGCTCGACCCGCAGGATGCGACGGCCGACGAGGGCTGGCGCGAGCCCGCGCCTGACGGTCTCGACTTCGGGGAGCTCGGGCACCGGTCAGACCGTAAGCGGAGCGAAGCGGGAGCCTCGCTTGATCGGAAGCTCGAACAAGGTCCCGCCGGTGACGGCTCGTGCGAGCTCCTCCATCTCCGGCCAGCGCCAGAGGATGACGGCGGCGCACTGGTTCACCGGCGTTTTCTGAAAGGCTCGGGCCAGGACAAATCCTTTCAGCCCGGACCGCTTCCAGGCAAGCCTCTCCGCCCTGTTCTTCCTGGTCGTATCGTCTGCCGTGATGACGATCCAATCAGCAGGGCGATCGAGGGCCAGCCCGTCGATCCAGTCGACATCCTTCGTGCGCCCGCCGAACCTGTCGTCGTTCATCAGCGTGATGTGGCGGGCTGAACCGCCATCCGGCTCGAGCAGGGCGTTCAGCGCGCCGGCGAGGACGGGCGACGTGCAATTGTCGAAGAAGACTCTCAAGCAGCCAAGCGTCGTTCGAAGGCAACCGACCGGCGGACGGCGGCGGTCGGCACGGAGAAGACGCGAGCCGCGCGCTCGATAGACCCCTCGGCCTGGACGGCGTTGGCCAGGATGCGCGTGGGGACTCCGCTCGCATCTTCGATCGGCTGCCCGAATCGCCGTGCAGGATCGAGCACGACGCCCTTGGCCGGACCATCGGGCCACCAGCGCGCCGCCGTTCCATCTTGGAACTCGATCCCTCTGAGGCTCGGCTCGATGACCGTTCGCATGACGTACTGGCCGCCTTTGAAGAGATCGATCAGCGTGTCGTCTTCGCCCGCTTCCAACGACTGGACGAGAAGGGTCGAACCGTCCGTCCGAAACCAGGCCTTCGCGAAGGGGTGGTCGCTGAAGATGATGTCTTTCGCCAGCAGGATGGCTCGCCGCACCTTCTGCGGGCTCAGACCCTCCCGGATGAGCGCCGACACGACGCGAGCCTGGATGAGGTCTTGAAATCCCAGCACGATTTCGCCGCCCGGCATATCGATCTGGCGTGTCCAGAGCGGTTCGTAGCCGCGCGAGCCCACCGAGTGGCCCCGAAGCCAGCGTGAGACCTTGCCGCTCGGAATGCCGGCGAGACGTTGAGCGTCTGCCGGCGTGTAGAGGCCGACTCCGATCAACGACCTGTCTGGGCGGAGACGATGAACCATATCGACCCTTGAATCCGCTCCGGCTCCAAGCGTCAACGCGCTCCGTGGCATCCGAGGCCGGTTCCCGATATGGGCAAGCGATGATCGACGCGAAGCGACCCGACGGCAGCACCCATTTCGGCTTCGACACCGTCCCGCTGACCGGGAAGCAGGAGCGGGTGGACGAGGTGTTCCGCTCCGTCGCGCGCCGCTACGACGTCATGAACGACCTCATGTCGGCCGGCCTGCACCGGGTCTGGAAGCGGACCCTGGTCGCGATGCTGCGGCCCTCCCGGACCCGGCCGTTCTCGCATCTCGACGTCGCGGGCGGCACGGGCGACGTCGGGTTCCGGGTCGCGGAGGCGGGTGGGCCGGACATCCGGGTCACGGTCGCGGACATCAACGGCGCGATGCTGGCGGTCGGGCGCGAGCGGGCCGCGGCGCGGCGCGAGGAGCGGGTCGCCTTCGTCGAGGCGAACGCGGAGGAGCTGCCCTTCGGCGACCGCTCCTACGACGGCTACACGATCGCCTTCGGGATCCGGAACGTGCCCCGGATCGAGCGCGCGCTCGCCGAGGCCCGGCGGGTGCTGCGGCCGGGCTCGCGCTTCCTCTGCCTGGAATTCTCGCGCGTCGACCTGCCCGGGCTCGATCGGCTCTACGACGCCTATTCGTTCAACGTGATCCCGCGCCTCGGCGCGCTCGTCGCGAAGGACCGCTCGTCCTACCAGTACCTCGTTGAGTCGATCCGGCGTTTCCCGCCGCCCGGCGCCTTCGCGGGCATGATCGAGGCGGCCGGGTTCCGGCGCGTGACGCACCGGCCCCTCACGGGCGGGATCGTGGCGATCCATTCGGGCTGGGCGCTCTGACCCGATGATCGCCGGGATCTCGCACCTCGCCCGCAACCTCCAGGCCGGCTTCGTGCTGGCCCGCGAGGGCGCGCTCTCGCTGATCGACACCTCCTCGCTGCCGCCCGGCGCCCGGCTCGCGCTCCGGGCGGCGCGGCTCGTCGAGAAGCCCGGCGTCGGGTCCGGGGCGGCCCGGCTCTCGGCGGCCCTGACCCGGCTCGGGCCGTCCTACGTGAAGTTCGGCCAGTTCCTGGCGACCCGGCCGGACATCGTCGGCGTCGCGGTCGCGCGCGACCTGGAGAGCCTGCAGGACCGGATGACCCCGTTCGGGCGACCCTTGGCCGTCGAGATGATCGAGGCCGCCCTCGGGCGCCCGATCGATCACGTCTTCGCGAGCCTGAGCGAGCCGGTCGCCGCGGCCTCGATCGCGCAGGTGCACCGGGCCGTCGCGGCGGATGACGGCCGCGTGCTCGCCATCAAGGTCGTCCGGCCCGGGGTCCGCGAGCGCTTCGCGCGCGACCTCCAGGCGATGCGCTTCGCGGCCCGGCTCGCGGAGCGGCACCTCAGCGATGCCCGCCGGCTCCGCCCGACGGAGATCGTCGAGACGCTCGCCCGGTCCGTCGCGGTCGAGATCGACCTCCGGCTCGAGGCGGCGGCGCTGTCGGAGCTGGCCGAGAACACGGCGAAAGACCTCGATTTCCGGGTGCCGACGCCCGATTGGGCGCTCACCGGCCGCGACGTGCTGGCGACGGAGTGGATCGACGCGATCCCGCTGCACCGCCTCGACGCGATCGCGGCCGCGGGCCACGACCGGTCGGCGCTCGCCCGCGCCGTGATCCAGTCCTTCCTCCGGCAGGCGATCCGGGACGGCTTCTTCCACGCCGACATGCATCCCGGGAACCTGATGGTCGACCCGGAGGGCCGGCTCGTCGCGGTCGATACCGGCATCATGGGCCGGCTCGGCCTGAAGGAGCGCCGGTTCCTGGCGGAGATCCTGCTGGGCTTCATCCGGCGCGATTATCGCCGCGTGGCGGCCGTGCATTTCGAGGCGGGCTACGTCCCGGCCCGGCATTCGGTCGAGGATTTCGCGCAGGCCATCCGGGCGATCGGCGAGCCGATCCACAACCGTCGCGCCGACGAGATCTCGATGGCGCGGCTGCTGACGCTGCTCTTCGAGATCACCGCGCTGTTCGACATGTCGACCCGGACGGAGCTGATCATGCTCCAGAAGACGATGGTGGTCGTCGAGGGCGTGGCCAGGAACCTCGATCCGCGGCTCGACATCTGGGCCGCGTCCGAGCCCGTCGTTCGCGAATGGATCGAGCGCGAGCTCGGACCGGTCGGCCGGATCGAGGAGGCCGGCCGCAGCCTCGCGACGCTCGGGCGTGTCCTGTCCGACCTGCCCGTCATGGCGCAGCGGGTCGAGCGCATCGTGGCGAAGCTCGAGGGCACGATCGAGGGCGGCATCTCGCTCGAGAGCGAGACCGTCTTCGGCCCCGGCCGGCACCCGACCGGGACGCTGCGCTGGATCGCATTCGGGATCTGGGCCCTGATCGTCACGCTGCTGGTCGGCGGCCTCATCGCGCTGTAGCCGTTCCGGCTTGCAGCCCTGCGGGCGGATGTGCATCGTGTACATCGGGAGGTCGGGCACATGAAGACGTGGCTGGTCAAGGATGCGCGCGCCCATTTCGGCGACGTGATGGCCGGAGCCCTCGGGGGCGAGCCGCAACGCGTCGCGCGTCGGGGCCGGGAGGCCGTGGTGATCGTATCCGAGGCGGATTGGGAGCGGGCGCGAGAGCCGAAGCCGGCTCTTTCGTTCGGCGAAGCCTTGGCTCAGTTCCCGCTGACGCACGAGGAGTGGCTGGAGGTCGCGCCGGGGCCTCTGCCCATGCGTTCGCGCGGTCGGTCAGACGCCGCCTAGGCTCGTGTTCGTCGTCGACACCGACGTGATCTCCCGGACGTCGCCCTTGTCCAGGGAGGGCGGTCGGGTCAGCGAGTGGTTCCGACGAAACGGCAATCTCAGCTACGTCTCGGCCGCCACCATCGCCGAGCTGCAGTTCGGTGGAAGTCGCTTGCGGCTGCGAGGGGCGACACGTCAGGCGGCCGCCCTCGCGTCCTGGATGGAGTTCGTCATCGGTTCGTTCGGCCGCAACATCGTCCACCTCGACCTCGCGATCGGGCGACGCACCGGCGAGATGCTCGCCCGGGCCGAGAAGGCCGGTTTCGACCCCGGGTTCGTCGACGCCTGCGTGGCTGCGACCGCCGACGTCCACGGCTTTGAGGTCGTCACGTTCAACGTCCGAGACTTCGCGGCCTTCGGCATCCCCCACCGTCGGCCGGATGCGGGAGCGGCTCGACCATGACCCTCGCGGGCCGGCGCATCCTGCTCGTCGTCGGGGGCGGCATCGCGGCCTACAAGGCGCTGGACCTCGTGCGGCGCCTGCGCGAGCGCGGTGCGGCGGTCCGGCCGGTCCTGACCGCCGGGGCGCAGCGCTTCGTCACGCCGCTCGCGGCCGCGGCGCTGGCCGGCGAGCGCGCCCATACGGACCTGTTCGACCGCGAGACCGAGGCGGACGTGGTCGCGCCCGCGACGGCGAACCTGATGGCCAAGATGGCGAACGGCCTGGCCGACGACCTCGCCTCCACGATCCTCCTCGCGACGACGCTGCCGATCCTCCTCGCCCCGGCCATGAACGTCCGGATGTGGCAGCACCCCGCGACGCGCCGGAACCTCGAGCGCCTCGTGGCCGATGGAGTGCACGTCGTCGGACCGAACGAGGGCCGGATGGCCGAGGCCGAGTGGGGGCCGGGGAGGCTCGCGGAGCCGGTGGAGATCGCGGACGCGGTGGAGCGGGTGCTTGTGCATGCTGGTGTTGCTGAAGCCCTTGCACCGCGCTCCTCAGTTGTCGTCCCCGGCGACGGCGAAGCTGTCGGGAAGGGGATCCAGGGCCTCACCACCGGGCCCGCTCCGGATCCCCTTCCCCTCCGCTTCGATCCGGCCGGGGATGACAGGCGTGGTTCCTGGCACGGCCAACAGCATGAAGAGGGCAGCGAAAAGTCCCTCGCGGGCCGCCGCGTGCTGGTGACCTCCGGGCCGACGCACGAGCCGATCGATCCGGTGCGCTACATCGCGAACCGATCCTCCGGCCGGCAGGGCCACGCGATCGCGGCCGCGGCCGCGGCCGCCGGCGCGGAGGTGACGCTCGTGTCCGGACCGGTCGCGCTCGCCGATCCGCCCGGCGTCGCGGTGATCCGGGTCGAGACCGCGCGCGAGATGCTGGCCGCGGTCGAGGCCGCGCTGCCGGCCGACATCGCGGTGTTCGCGGCCGCGGTCGCGGATTGGCGCGCCGCCGGCGAGGCCGATCAGAAGCTGAAGAAGGATGGCGCCGAGCCGCCGCCGCTTCGCCTCGTCCTGAACCCGGACATCCTGGCTCTGGTCGCGCACCGGACGGAGGGCCGGCCCGCGTTCGTGGTCGGGTTCGCGGCAGAGACGGAGAGCGTGCTCGACCATGCGCGCGCGAAGCTCGCCCGCAAGGGCTGCGATCTCGTCGTCGCGAACGACGTCACGCCCGCGACCGGGATCATGGGCGGGACCAGGAACAGCGTGCACCTCGTCACCCGGGACGGGGTCGAGACCTGGCCGACCCTCGAGAAGGAGGAGGTCGCCCGCCGCCTCGTGGCCACCTTCGCCACGTCCCTCGCCGACATCCTGGCCGCGACCGGCGCCGGCCGCGACCGCGGCCTCGACCGCCCCACCGGCTGACGGCGGTATTAAACTTTCTCCATGTGGCTGCCCGTCATCTTCTCAGGCCGGGGCGCGGTTCGTAGAAGCGGTCTCGTCCCTTCTGGAGGAAAGGTTCGGCCCGATGGACTGCGTCCATGTCCGCGGACCGAAGCGCTCATGCCGAACCCGTGCCCCCCGTCCGCCGTCAGGCTCCGCCCGCCCTCGCGGCGGATGCGTTCGGCTGTCCGCTCGGGCGCGGCCTCGGCGATCTCCCTGGTGAGCTGGCTCGCGCTCGCGGGCTGCGACATCGCGGCGCCCGACATCGCGATTCCGATCCCGACGGGCTACCGCGCCGGTGGCGGCGGCCCGGCGCCCGCGCCCCGGCCCGACTGGGTCGCGGCCTTCGGGTCGGCCGAGCTGAACCGGCTCGTCGGGGCCGCGCTCGCCGGCAACTTCGACCTCGAGGCCGCGATCGCCCGCATCCAGGAGGCGGAGGCACAGGCCGTGATCGCGGGCTCCGCGCTGTTCCCGAGCCTCAGTGGAACCGGCGACGCCTCGCGGTCGCAGACCTCGGGCGCAGGCCTGGGCGGCGGCGGCCTCGCGTCGAACCGCTTCGGGCTCGGCCTCACGGCCTCCTACGAGCTCGACCTCTTCGGCCGCAACCGCTTCGCGCTGCGGGCCGCGGACGAGACCGCGCGGGCGAGCCGCTTCGATCGGGACACGCTGGCGCTCGCCACCGTGGCCTCGGTCGCGAACACCTACCTCACGGTCCTGTCCTCGCAGGATCGTCTGCGGATCGCGGAGGACAACCTCGCGATCGCCCGGCGCGTGCTGGGCGCGGTCCAGGGCCGGCTCGCGGTCGGGACCGGGACCGCGCTCGACACCGCCCAGCAGGAGAGCGTGGTCGCGACCCAGCGGGCCCGGATCCCGCAGCTCGCCCTGCAGCTCGGCCAGGACCGGAACACGCTGGCGGTCCTCCTCGGCCGGACGCCGGAGAGCATAGCTGTGCGGGGCGGGAGCCTCGACGCGCTCAGGGTGCCGGCGGTCCGGCCGGGCCTGCCCTCCGAGCTCCTGCTGCGCCGGCCCGACATCGCGTCCGCGGAGGCGAACCTCGCCTCGGCCGAGGCGTCGGTCGAGTCCGCCCGGGCGGCGTTCTTCCCCTCGGTCCAGCTCACCGGCTCGGGCGGCGTCCAGAGCGCGGCGCTGAAGAGCCTGCTCGGCCCGAACGCGCTCGTCTATTCCGTCGCGGCCGGCCTGACGCAGCCGATCTTCGACGGCTACGCGCTCCAGGGCCAGCTCGACCTTCAGCGCGGCCGGACCGCCGAGTTCGCGGCGAACTACAAGCGCGCCATCGTGCAGAGCCTCGCCGATGTCGAGAACGCGCTGATCGCGGTCCGGCAGGGCGCCGAGTTCGAGGCGCGCCAGCGCGAAGCGGTCGCGGCGTCGCGCCGCGCGCTCGCGATCAGCGAGGACCGCCTGCGGCTCGGCACGATCGACATCGTGACCCTGTTCACCGTCCAGACGACGCTGTTCAACGCTCAGGACGCGCTGGCGCTCGCACGGCTGCAGCGCGTCCAGGCCGCGGTTTCGCTGTACCAGGCGCTGGGCGGCGGCTGGACGCAAGGGCGCGCGCTCCCGGTCGCGACCGTCGAGGCCCGGCCGTGAGGCGCGCGACGCGCGTCCTCGTTTTCCTCGCGCTCGCGGCAGGGGCGGGCGTCTTCGTCTGGCGCGAGACGGCCGCGCCGCCCGGCGTCGGCGAGACGGGCGCCTCGCCCGGCTCGGGCGGTCGGGGGTCCCGTCGCGGTGGCGGCGGCGGCGGTCGCCGGGGTGGCGGCTCCGAGGGGCCGGTCTCCGTGCTGACCGAGCCGTCCCGGGTCGAGGACGTGCCGATCACGCTGGACGCGGTCGGGACCGCGCAGGCGTTGAACACGGTGGTGGTCCGCTCGCAGGTCGACGGCAAGCTCGTCGAGCTCGCCTTCGTGGAAGGCCAGGAGGTCCGCCGCGGCGACGTCATCGCCCGCATCGATCCGACGATCTACCAGGCGCAGTACGATCAGGCGGTCGCGAAGAAGGCCCAGGACGAGGCGAACCTCGCCAACGCCCGGATCGACCTTCAGCGCTACGTCAGCCTGGCCTCGACCAATGCCGGCTCGAAGCAGCAGGCCGACACGCAGCGCGCGATGGTCGCGCAGCTCGAGGCGCAGGTGAAATCCGACCAGGGCGCGATCGACAACGCGCGCGCCTATCTCGACTACACGACGGTCCGGGCCCCGATCGACGGCCGGCTCGGCATCCGGTTCGTGGATGCCGGCAACCTCGTGCGGGCCGCCGACACGACCGGGCTCGTGACGATCACCCAGCTCCGGCCGATCACGGTGCTGTTCAACCTGCCGCAGCAGAACCTCCGGGTCGTGAACGCGGCCTTCGCGGCCGGTCCCGTCCCGGTCGTCGCGCTCGAGGCCGACAACACGACCGTCATCGATCGGGGCCAGCTCGCGGTGGTCGACAACCAGGTCGACGGCGCGACCGGGACCGTGAAGATCAAGGCGACGTTCCCGAACGCGACGCTGCCGCTCTGGCCCGGCGCCTTCGTCAACGTCCGGCTCACGACCGGCACGCTGCGCGGCGCCGTCGTCGTGCCGACCGGCGCCGTCCAGCGCGGCCCGACGGGCGCCTTCGTGTACGGGGTGCGGGACGACAAGGCCGTCCTGAAGCCGGTCACGATCGGACGCCAGACGGAGGTCGCGACCGTGCTCCTCTCGGGGGTCGTGCCGCCCGAGCGCGTGGTCACGAGCGGCTTCGGCCGGCTCACCGACGGCGAGGCCGTGACGGTCGCCGATCCCCCCGCCGCGGCCGGGACCGAACCGGCGCCCCGTCCGGGCCGGCGCCGACGACCCGACGGCGAGGCCGGCCCGCCACGCGCCGGTGCCGCCGAGGAACCCGCCGGCCAGGGCGCCGGCCCTGCCGGCCAGGGCGCCGGCACCGCCGGCCAGGGCGCCGGCCAGGGCGCCGGCCAGGGCGCCGGCCAGGGCGCCGGCACTGCCAGCCAGGAGGGCCAGGGCCAGCCCCGACGCGGCCGCGAGGGCCGGCGCGCGCGCGGCGAGGCGACCGGCTCGCCGGCAGCCCCGGCGTCCGAAGCTGCTCCGGCGCCGCCCCCGACGCCCCCATCCCCGGACAGCCCGACCGGCACCGGCTCGTCCCGGCCATGAACGTCTCCGGGCTCTTCATCCGGCGCCCGATCGCGACCTCCCTCCTCGGGGTCGCGATCCTGATCTGCGGGCTCCTCGGCTTCCTGAAGCTCCCGGTCGCGAGCCTGCCGCAGGTCGATTTCCCGACGATCCAGATCACGACCCGCCTGCCGGGCGCGAACCCGGACACGATCGCGTCCCTCGTGACCGCGCCGCTCGAACGCCAGTTCGGCCAGATCCCGGCGCTCGCCGGCATGTCCTCGAGCTCGTCGTTCGGGCTCTCGCAGGTGACGCTCCAGTTCGAGCTCGACCGCGACATCGATTCCGCGGCCCAGGACGTCCAGTCCGCGATCAACGCGGCGGCCTCGACCCTGCCCCGGACGCTGCCCTTCCCGCCGACTTACGCGAAGGTGAACCCGGCCGACGCCGCGATCGTGACGCTCGCGCTGACCTCGAAGACCGTGCCGCTCCGGGCGCTGTCCGACTTCGCCGACACCCTCATCGCGCAGCGCCTGGCGGAGGTGTCGGGCGTCGGCGCCGTGACGATCCAGGGCGGCGTCCGGCCGGCGATCCGCATCCAGGCGGACCTCGCCCGCGTCGCCTCCTACGGGATGAGCCTCGCGGATATCCGGATTGCGGTCGTGGCCGCGAACGTCGCGGGGCCGAAGGGCGCGCTCGACGGCCCGGCCCAGGCCTACACGATCGCCGCGAACGACCAGATCGCCGCGGCCGAGAGCTACCGCGAGATCGTGATCACCTACCGGAACGGCGCGCCGGTGCTGCTGCGGGACGTCGCCGAGGTCGTCGAGGGGCTGGAGGATTCCCGCGTCGCCGGCCGGTTCGGGTCCGAGACGGCCGTCGTGCTCGACGTGCAGCGCCAGCCCGGCGCGAACGTGGTCGAGACGGTCGACCGCATCCGGGCCGAGCTGCCGCGGCTCGAGCGCGCGATCCCGGCCGGGGTCGAGCTGAAGCTCGTGCAGGACCGGACCGAGACGATCCGGGCCTCGATCGCGGAGGTCCAGTTCACGCTCGCGCTCTCCTGCGTGCTCGTGGTGCTGGTCGTGCTGCTCTTCCTGCGGACCGTCCGGGCCACGATCATCGCGGGCGTCGCGCTGCCGCTCTCGATCGTCGCGACCTTCGCGGTGATGTGGCTCGCGGGGTTCAGCCTCGACAACCTGTCCCTCATGGCGCTCACCATCGGGACCGGTTTCGTGGTCGACGACGCGATCGTGATGATCGAGAACATCGTCCGCAAGATCGAGGAGGGCGAGCGGCCGTTCGAGGCGGCGCTCTCGGGCGCCCGCGAGATCGGCTTCACGGTGATCTCGCTCACCGTCTCGCTCGTCGCCGTGTTCATCCCGCTTCTCTTCATGACGGGCCTCGTCGGCCGCATGTTCCGGGAATTCGCGATCACGCTGACGATCGCGGTCGTGGTCTCGGCGATCGTGTCGCTGACCCTGACGCCGATGATGTGCGCGACCCTGTTGCGGGCCGGCGGGCATGCCGGCCAGAACCGCTGGCAGCGCATCGCCGACGCGCCGGTCGCATGGCTCGCGCGCGGCTACGACGCGAGCCTCGGCTGGGCGCTGCGCCGGTCCGGGCTCATGCTGCTCGTGACCGTCGGCACGCTGGCGCTGACCGGCTGGCTCTACGTCGTGATCCCGAAAGGCTTCCTGCCGGACCAGGATTCAGGTCTTCTCGCGGTCGTGGTCGAGGCCGGCCCCGAGGTGTCCTTCGCCGAGATGGTGAGGCTGCAGGACCGTGTGTCGGAGGTGATCCGGGACAACCCGGACGTGCAGGCGGCGGTGTCGGTCGTGGGCGTCGGCGCGCTCAACCCCACGCCGAACGTCGCCCGGCTCTCGGTCAACCTGAAGCCGCTCGAGCGGCGCGGCGCGTCGGCCTTCGCGATCGGCCAGCGGCTGAAGAACGCGGCCGCCGCGATCCCGGGCGTCACGCTCTACGTGCAGACCGTCCAGGACATCCGGATCGCGACCCGGGCCAGCCGCTCGCAGTACCAGTACACGCTGTCCGGTGCCGATGCCGGCGAGGTCGCGGCTGCGGCCGCCAGGATGGCGGCCCGGCTGCGGGGCGACCCGGAGCTCCGGAACGTCGCGCTCGAGACCCAGGAGGGCGGGCTTCGGGCGCAGCTCACCGTCGACCGCGAGACGGCCGGCCGCCTCGGGATCTCGATCCAGGCCGTGACCGACGCCCTGAACGACGCCTTCGGCCAGCGCCAGATCTCGACGATCTACGGCCAGGCGAACCAGTTCCGGGTCATCCTCGAGGCCGCGCCGCAATACGGGAGCAGCCCGGACGCGCTCTCGAAGCTCTACGTCCCGGCGAGCCTCCAGGTGGCGCTGGCCGCGAACGGCACGACCCCGACCACGGTCCAGGGCGCGCGCGCGCCGCAGATTCCACTCTCGACCTTCACCCGGATGGAGCGCATCACGGCGCCCCTCTCGATCGCGCACCAGGAGCAGTTCCCGGCCGCGACGATCTCCTTCGACGTCG